>NZ_BNED01000005.1:6153437-6472500 GCF_016755875.1 Streptomyces spororaveus
TCAACGCGCCTTGTTGTGAGCTAACCCACAGGGGTGGGGGTGAGGCGACTGTTCGGGTGATTCACGGCATTTGCCGGTTCGGTCCGAGTGCCGCACACGGCGCGCCGGGCGGTTCGTTGACCGCGGCGACCGTTGCACTAAAGTGACGCGAACCGGCCGGAGCCCGGCCCTGACCGGCCGCCCGGCCCCCGATGAACACTCCGCGTGCGCGGCGCGTACGTACGGCCCGGCCCTCTCCCGCTCACCGGCCGGCCGGCGCCACCTTCCCCGGCGCCGGTCGCGGATGCGGGGATCCGGCGGTGCGTACGCCTGCCGCGCCGTTATCTGAGAGGGCGCTTTGACTAGCGAGTCCCGACATGTCCCGGTGATGCTCCAGCGGTGCCTGGACCTGTTGGCCCCGGCGCTGGAGAGGCCCGGGGCCGTCGTCGTCGACTGCACCCTCGGCCTCGGCGGCCACAGCGAGGCCCTGCTGACCCGGTTCCCCGAGGCCCACCTGATCGGCCTCGACCGTGACAAGGAGGCCCTGCGGCTGTCCGGCGAGCGGCTCGCGCCCTTCGGCGACCGGGCCACCCTCGTCCACGCGATCTACGCCGACCTCGCCGAGGTCCTGGACCAGCTCGGCATCCCGGCCGTCCAGGGCATCCTCTTCGACCTGGGCGTGTCCTCCATGCAGCTGGACGAGGCCGACCGCGGGTTCGCGTACGCGCAGGACGCGCCCCTGGACATGCGCATGGACCAGACGACGGGCATCAGCGCCGCCGAGGTCCTCAACAGCTACGCGCCGGGCGAGCTGGTGCGGATCCTGCGCCAGTACGGCGAGGAGAAGCAGGCCAAGCGGATCGTCTCCGCGATCGTCCGGGAGCGGGAGAAGGAGCCCTTCACCAACAGCGCCCGGCTGGTCGAACTGATCCGTGACTCCCTGCCGCAGGCCGCCAAGCGCACCGGCGGCAATCCGGCGAAGCGGACCTTCCAGGCGCTGCGGATCGAGGTCAACGGGGAGCTCTCCGGGCTGGAGCGGGCCATTCCGGCAGCGGTGGACCGGATCGCGGTCGGCGGCCGGATCGCGGTGCTCTCGTACCACTCGCTGGAGGACCGCCTGGTCAAGCAGGTCTTCGCGGCCGGCGCGACCTCCACGGCCCCGCCCGGGCTGCCGGTGGTCCCGGAGAAGTACCAGCCGAAGCTGAAACTGCTCACGCGCGGCGCCGAGCTGCCCACCGAGGAGGAGATCGCCGAGAACCGGCGGGCCGCCCCGGCCAGATTCCGCGGCGTCGAACGCATCCGGGAGGCGCGACTGTGACCAAGGCCGGGAAGGTCGCCACGCTGACCCGCGGGCAGGCGGCCCGCCTCGGCCGGGCGCTCGGCGGCCGCCCGGCCCGCCCGCGTCCCGGCGGGCAGGCGGCGCGGATGCCGTTCGTCCTGCTGGTCGTGGCCCTGCTCGGCGGCGGCCTGATCAGCCTGCTGCTGCTGAACTCGGCACTGAACGAGGGCTCCTTCCAGCTCAGCAAGCTGAGGAAGGAGACCACCACCCTCACCGACGAGGAGCAGGCGCTGCAGCGCGACGTGGACGCCTACTCCGCGCCCGACGCGCTCCAGCGCCGGGCGCACGAGCTGGGCCTGGTCCCCGGCGGCAGCCCGGTCTTCATCGGCCCGGACGGCGGGACCGCCGGCAGCCCGGCGGTCGCCGAGGCCCCGCCGTCGCCCACCCCGACCCCGACGCCTCCGCCCGCGCAGCCCGCGGCGGGCCAGTCCCCGGCCGCGCCCACGGCGCCGGCCCCCGCCCAGCCCGCTCCCAGCGGCAGCCCGCAGCCCAGCCAGACCCCTGGAAGGTGACGTCGTGACGCGGATCCCGTCTGAACCAGCCTCGCCGGCACGTGAGGCGCGGGGTCCTGGGCGGCGCCCCGGGACGCCGGGCACCGCCCTGCCCGGGGCGGTGGCCGCGTGAGCCCGCAGGAGCCGCCCCGGCGGCGGGTGCCCGGACCGGCCAGGCCGTCCCGGCCCGGCGACCGGGCCCGGGCCACCGCCCGCCCGGCCTCGCGCCCGGCGACCCGACGGCCGACCGGCCCCCGTACCCCGCACACCATCCGGCTCGGCAGCCCGCGGCCCCGGCTGCGCCTGGTCGGCGTCGGCCTGACCCTCGTCATGCTGGCCTTCGTGGTCCGCCTGCTCCAGGTCCAGGCCGTCGACGCGTCGGCGTTCTCCGCCGAGGCCTCCAAGAACCGCTACACCCGCGTCAAGCTGGCCGCCGAGCGCGGTGAGATCACCGACCGCCGGGGCGTGGCCCTCGCCACCAGCGTCGACGCCTACGACATCACCGCCGACCCGAAGATGTTCACCCCGCAGGAGAGCAAGGCCCCGGACGCCCCGCAGCAGGCCGCCGCCCTCCTCGCGCCCATCCTCGGCAAGGACGCCAAGGAGCTCACCGAGCGGCTGAGCACCAAGAACTCCCGGTACGTCGTCCTCGCCCAGCGCCGGACCCCCCAGGTCTGGAACCAGATCAAGGACCTCAAGCGGGTCTTCGCGGACAAGGCGGCGGCCGACAAGCGCAACAACGGCCCCGGCGCCAACGTCCTCGCCGGCGTGTTCAAGGAGACCAGCAGCAAGCGCGTGTACCCGAACGGCGACCTCGCCGCCGGGATACTGGGTTACGTCAACGCCGAGGGCAAGGGCGGCGGCGGCCTGGAGTCCTCCCTCGACAAGAAGCTGTCCGGCAAGGACGGCGAGATCACCTACGCCCAGTCCGGCGGCCGCCAGGTCCCCACCGCCGACTCCGACGAGAAGCCCGCCGTCCCCGGCGACGACATCGAGCTGACCATCGACCGGGACATCCAGTGGGCGGCGCAGAGCGCCATCGCCGAGCAGGTCCAGAAGTCCGAGGCCGACCGCGGCTACGTCATCGTCCAGGACACCCGGACCGGCGAGGTGCTGGCCATGGCCAACGCCCCGGGCTTCGACCCCAACGACCTGACCCGGGCCCGCTCCGCCGCCATGGGCAACGCCGCGCTCCAGGACGTGTACGAGCCCGGCTCCACCGCCAAGGTGATGTCGATGGCCGCCGTGCTGGAGGAGAAGAAGGCCACCCCGGAGACCCGGGTCGAGGTCCCCAACCGGCTGCACCGCGGCGACCGGTTGTTCAAGGACGACATCGACCACCCGACCTGGTACCTGACCCTCAACGGGGTCCTCGCCAAGTCCTCCAACATCGGCACGATCCTGGCCACCGGCCAGCTCGGGCCCACCCAGCCGGAGGCGAACAAGGTCCTGCACTCCTACCTGACCAAGTTCGGCATCGGCCGGCCCACCGGCCTGAACTACCCCGGCGAGTCCCGCGGCATCCTCGCCGATCCCGAGGACTGGTCGACCTCCCAGCAGTACACGATCCCCTTCGGCCAGGGCCTCTCCCTCAACGCCATGCAGGCGGCCTCCGTGTACTCGACCATCGCCAACGGCGGGGTCCGTATCGAGCCGACGCTGGTGCGCGGCACCAAGGGCCCCGACGGCCGCTTCACCCCGGCCCCGGCCCCCGAGCGCAGCCGCGTGGTCAGCGCGGAGACCGCCAAGACCCTCGCCGAGATGCTCGAATCGGTGGTCGACGACCAGGAGGGCACCGGCACCAAGGCGCGGATCCCCGGCTACCGGGTCGGCGGCAAGACCGGCACCTCCAACCGGGTGGATCCGGCCACCGGCCGCTACAAGGGCTACACCGCCTCCTTCGCCGGATTCGCCCCCGCGGACAACCCGCGCATCACCGTCTACTGCGCCATCCAGAACCCCACGAAGGGCAGCTACTTCGGAGGCCAGATCTGCGGCCCCATCTACAAGAAGGTCATGGAGTTCGCGCTCAAGACCCTCCAGGTGGCCCCCACGGGAACCGCACCCGCCGGGCTTCCCGTCACCTACGACGCCGCCCCGCAGCCCGCCCCGCAGCCCAGTCCGCAGCCCGGCCAGTGACCCACAACCAGGCCGGCCCGCCAGAAAAGCGTGAGGCACCATCAGTGACAACCATCACCCCGAAACCCGGGAACCCGACGACCGCCGACGCCGAGGCCGGGGCCTCACTTCGCGAGCGGCCCGCCGCGCCCGGTACGCTCACCGCCGTGCCCCACGCTGATCAGCCCAGAACGACCCAGAAAGCCCCGGCAACGCCGCCGGGAGCGCCCCGGCCCGCGTCCGCCAGCCCGAGCCCGCTGGGCGAGCTGGCCGCGCTGCTGGGCGTCCCGGCGCCCGGCCCGGCGCAGATCACCGGGATCACGCACGACTCCCGTGCGGTCCGCCCCGGTGACCTGTACGCGGCCCTGCCCGGAGCCAGGACGCACGGCGCCGACTTCGCCGCCCAGGCGGCCGGCCTCGGCGCCGTCGCCGTGCTGACCGACCCCGCGGGGTCGGAGCGCGCCGCGGCCACCGGCCTGCCGGTCCTGACCGTCGACGACCCGCGCGGCCGGATGGGGGAGCTCGCCGCCGCGATCTACGGACGCCCCGGTGAGGGCCTGCTCCAGATCGGCATCACCGGCACCTCCGGCAAGACCACGACGGCGTACCTCGTCGAGGGCGGCCTGCGCGCCGCAGGCCGCAGCACCGGACTGGTCGGCACCGTCGAGATGCGCATCGGCGACGAGCGCATCAAGTCCGAGCGGACCACCCCCGAGGCCACCGACCTCCAGGCCCTCTTCGCGGTCATGCGCGAACGCGGCGTCGAGGCCGTGGCCATGGAGGTCTCCAGTCACGCGCTGGTGCTCGGCCGGGTCGACGGCTGCGTCTTCGACGTCGCCGTCTTCAACAACCTGAGCCCGGAGCACATGGAGTTCCACTCCGACATGGAGGACTACTTCCAGGCCAAGGCGGGGCTCTTCACGGCCCGCCGGGCCCGCCTGGGCGTGGTCAACCTCGACGACGAGTACGGCCGCCGCCTGGCCAAGGAGGCGACGATCCCGGTCGTCGGCTTCTCCGCCGCCGGCGACCCCGCCGCCGACTGGCGCGCCGAGGACGTGGTCTTCGGTCCGGCGAGCTCCACCCTGACCCTGCTGGGCCCCGAAGGACAGCGCGTACGGGCCACCGCACCGCTGCCCGGCCCGTTCAATGTGGCCAACACCGTCGCCGCGATCGTCACGCTCGCCGCCGCCGGCCTCGACCCGCAGACCGCCGCCGACGGCGTCGCCGCGGTCCCCGGGGTCCCCGGCCGGCTGGAGCGCGTGGACGCGGGACAGCCGTACCTCGCCGTCGTCGACTACGCGCACAAGACGGACGCCGTGGAATCGGTGCTGCGCGCGCTGCGCGAGGTCACCGAGGGCAGGCTGCACATCGTGCTCGGCTGCGGCGGCGACCGCGACACCACCAAGCGCGGCCCGATGGGGGCCGCGGCCGCCCGGTACGCCGACGTGGCCGTCCTGACCTCCGACAACCCGCGCTCCGAGGACCCGCTCGCGATCCTCGCCGCGATGTTCGAGGGCGCCGTGTCCGTACCGGCCGGCGAGCGGGGCACCGTCCTGGTCGACGCCGACCGGGCCTCGGCCATCGCGGCCGCCGTCGCCCTCGCCGGGCCCGGTGACACCGTGCTGGTGGCCGGCAAGGGCCACGAGCAGGGCCAGGACACCGCCGGTGTCGTACGCCCCTTCGACGACCGCACGGTGCTCCGTGCCGCGATCGAGCACCAGGCCGTGCTCGACCAGACGATCCAGGTCCGACAGGCCGAGGTGAACCAGTGATCGCCCTTTCCCTGGCCGAGATCGCCGACATCACCGGCGGGCGGCCCCACGACATACCGGATCCGTCCGTCCAGGTCACCGGTCCCGTGGTCTACGACTCCCGCGAGGTCCGGCAGGGCAGCCTGTTCGCCGCGTTCGTCGGTGAGCGGGTCGACGGCCACGACTACGCGGAACGCGCCGTGTCCGCCGGTGCCGTGGGCGTCCTCGCCACCCGGCCCGTGGGCGTACCGGCCATCGTCGTCCCCGACGTGGTGGCCGCCCTCGGAGCGCTGGCCCGGGCCGTGGTCACCCGCCTGGGCACCGACGTCGTGGCCCTCACCGGGTCCGCCGGCAAGACCTCCACCAAGGACCTGATCGCGCAGGTGCTGCAGCACCACGCGCCGACCGTGTGGACCCCCGGGAACCTCAACAACGAGATCGGCCTGCCGATCACGACGCTGCGCGTCACCGAGGACACCCAGCACCTGGTCCTGGAGATGGGCGCCCGCGGCATCGGCCACATCCGCTACCTCACCGGACTGACGCCCCCGCGGATCGGTCTGGTCCTCAACGTCGGGACCGCCCACATCGGCGAGTTCGGCGGCCGTGAGCAGATCGCCCAGGCCAAGGGCGAGCTGGTCGAGGCCCTGCCGGCCGAGGCGGAGGGCGGCGTCGCCGTCCTCAACGCCGATGACCTGCTGGTTCGCGGCATGGCCGCGCGGACGAAGGCGCGTACGGTCCTCTTCGGCGAGGCCGAGGACGCCGAAATCCGGGCCACCGAAGTCCGCATGACGGACAGGGGGCAGGCTTCCTTCACACTGCACACACCGACCGGGTGCAGCGACGTGACCTTGCGGCTGTACGGTGAGCACCACGTGTCGAACGCGCTCGCCGCGGCCGCCGTCGCCCATGTCCTGGGCATGTCCGCACAGGAGATCGCCACGGCGCTCTCCGGGGCGGGCACGCTGTCGCGGTGGCGGATGGAGGTCACCGAGCGGGCGGACGGTGTGACGATCGTCAACGACGCCTACAACGCGAACCCCGAGTCCATGCGGGCCGCACTCCGCGCGCTCGCCGCGATGGGCGGTGCCGGCAGGGCGAACGGGGGACGCACGTGGGCGGTGCTCGGCCCGATGGCCGAGCTCGGAGACGATGCTCTCGCCGAGCACGACGCGGTCGGACGACTTGTCGTCCGGCTCAACGTGAGCAAGCTCGTCGCGGTCGGGGGCAGGGAAGCCTCCTGGCTGCAACTGGGCGCATATAACGAGGGTTCGTGGGGTGAGGAGTCGGTGCTCGTGTCCGACGCGCAGGCGGCGGTCGACCTGTTGCGCAGTGAACTGCGCCCGGGTGACGTCGTGCTGGTGAAGGCTTCCAGGTCGGCCGGTCTGGAGCGGGTGGCCCAGGGCCTTCTCGACAGCACTGTCGAGGGCGAGGTCGCCGACCGATGAGGCAGATTCTGTTCGCCGGTGTCATCGGCATGTTCCTCACCGTTGTGGGCACCCCGCTGCTGATCAAGCTGCTGGCCCGCAAGGGCTACGGCCAGTTCATCCGCGACGACGGCCCCCGCGGCCACGCCGGGAAGAAGGGCACGCCCACCATGGGCGGTATCTCCTTCATCCTGGCGACGCTCATCGCGTACGCCCTGACGAAGATCCTCACCGGCGAAGAGCCGAGCTTCTCGGGTCTGCTCGTGCTCTTCCTGATGGCGGGCATGGGCCTCGTCGGGTACCTCGACGACTACATCAAGATCGTCAAGCGGCGTTCGCTGGGTCTGCGGGCCAAGGCCAAGATGGCCGGCCAGCTGATCGTCGGCATCGCCTTCGCCGTGCTGGCCCTCCAGTTCAAGGACTCGCGCGGGCTGACCCCGGCCTCCACCAAGCTGTCGTTCGTCACGGACTTCGGCTGGTCGATAGGTCCGGTGCTGTTCGTGGTGTGGGCCCTGTTCATGATCCTGGCGATGTCCAACGGCGTGAACCTCACCGACGGTCTGGACGGTCTCGCGACCGGCGCCGCCGTGATGGTCTTCGGCGCCTACACCTTCATCGGCGTCTGGCAGTTCCAGGAGTCCTGCGCCCGGGCCGGTGACCTCACCAACCCGAACGCCTGCTTCGAGGTGCGCGACCCGCTCGACCTCGCGGTCGTCGCCTCCGCCCTCATGGGCGCCTGCTTCGGCTTCCTGTGGTGGAACACCTCGCCCGCCAAGATCTTCATGGGTGACACCGGCTCGCTCGCCCTCGGCGGCGCGCTCGCGGGCCTCGCCATCTGCTCCCGCACGGAGTTCCTGATGGCGCTCCTCGGCGGCCTGTTCGTGCTCATCACGATGTCGGTCGTCATCCAGGTCGGTTCCTTCAAGATGACCGGCAAGCGCGTCTTCCGGATGGCGCCACTGCAGCACCACTTCGAGCTCAAGGGCTGGTCCGAGGTACTCGTCGTGGTCCGCTTCTGGATCATCCAGGGCATGTGCGTGATCGTTGGTCTCGGTCTCTTCTACGCGGGATGGGCAGCCGACAAGTGACCTCCTCCGACCTGGCCGCCGTGCTCGGCCCCGACGCCCTGGGCCGCTTCGGCCTGCCGGGCCGGATCACCGTGGCAGGGCTCGGCATCAGCGGCATCAGCGCCGCCCGGGCACTGGCCGGGCTGGGCGCGCGCGTGACCGTCGTCGACAACGGCGACGGCGACGCGCACCGGGCCAGGGCCGCCGAGCTCGCGGAGCTCGGCATCGAGGTCCGCCTCGGTCACCTGCCCGACGGAGCCCGGGCGGGCGAGACCCTGCCCGAGGGCACCGAACTGGTCGTCACCTCGCCGGGCTGGCAGCCGGAGAGCCCGCTCTTCCTGGCCGCCGCCTCGGCGGGCGTCGACGTCGTCGGTGACGTCGAGGTCGCCTGGCGGCTGCGCGGCGCCGGCGCGGAGCTCCGTGCCGCCCGCGGGGCCGCGGCCGGCGACCGGGCCCCGGCCGGGCCCGCCGAATGGCTCGCGATCACCGGTACCAACGGCAAGACCACCACCACCCAGATGCTGGCGTCGATCCTGAAGGCCGCGGGCCTGCGTACCGCGGCCGTCGGCAACATCGGCACCCCGATCATCGACGTGGTACTCGGCGAGCAGGAGTACGACGTGCTCGCCGTCGAACTCTCCAGCTACCAGCTGCACTGGGCGCCCTCGCTGCGCGTCCACTCGGCGGCCGTCCTCAACCTGGCCCCGGACCACCTCGACTGGCACGGTTCGATGCAGGCGTACGCCGCCGACAAGGGCCGGATCTACGAGGGCAACAGGGTCGCCTGCGTCTACAACGTCGCCGACAAGGCCACCGAGGACCTGGTCGTCGAGGCCGACGTCGAAGAGGGCTGCCGGGCGATCGGCTTCACCCTCGGCGCCCCCGGCCCCTCCATGCTCGGCGTCGTCGACGGCATCCTCGTCGACCGGGCCTTCGTGGAGAACCGGCAGAAGAACGCCCAGGAGCTCGCCGAGGTCGCGGACGTCAACCCGCCCGCCCCGCACAACATCGCCAACGCGCTCGCCGCCGCGGCACTGGCCCGCGCCTTCGGCGTGGAGCCACGGGCGGTGCGCGACGGGCTGCGCGACTTCCGCCCGGACGCCCACCGCGTCGCGTACGTGGACGAGGTCGCCTCGGTCACCTACATCGACGACTCGAAGGCCACCAACACGCACGCGGCCGAGGCCTCGCTCGCCGCCTTCGAGCCGGTCGTCTGGATCGCCGGCGGTCTCGCCAAGGGCGCGACCTTCGACGAGCTCGTGAAGAACGCCGCGAAGCGGCTGCGCGGCGCCGTCCTGATCGGCGCCGACCGAGCGCTCATCGCCGACGCGCTGGCGCGACACGCGCCCGAGGTCCCGGTCGTCGACCTCGACCGGACCGACACTGGGGCGATGCTCGCGGCGGTCCGGGAAGCCGCCGCGCTCGCCGAGCCCGGCGACACGGTCCTGCTGGCACCTGCCTGCGCCTCGATGGACATGTTCGCGAACTACAACAAGCGTGGGGACGCATTCGCCGACGCGGTGCGCGAACTGGCCGCCGAGAACGCTGCGGACACGGCCTAGGCCGGGGCTCCGGGACAGGTTCCCTCCGGCCGGCAGCTCGCCTCGTACGAGTGGAGGGGAAGATCACAGATGCCGGCCAAGCAGATGCTGCCGGGGCGGCGGCCGTCCGCCGTGAAGGCGCAGGGCCGCAAACGCCCTGCGGTGAGTTCGAAGCGGCCCGCCGGGCGCGGGCCGCTGGCCCGGTTCCGGAACACCCAGCGGCAGTTGCAGAAGGCCTGGGACCGCCCGCTCACCGCCTACTACCTGATTTTCGGCAGTTCCCTGCTCATCACCGTGCTCGGTCTGGTGATGGTGTACTCGGCCTCGATGATCAAGGCCCTCCAGCTCGGCCTCGGCGACGCGTACTTCTTCAAGAAGCAGTTCCTGGCCGCCCTCATCGGCGGCGTCCTCCTGCTGGCCGCCTCCCGGATGCCGGTCAAACTGCACCGGGCGCTGTCCTATCCCGTGCTCGCCGGCACGCTCTTCCTGATGGTCCTGGTCCAGGTGCCGGGGATAGGCGTCGCGATCAACGGCAACCAGAATTGGATCTCCCTTGGCGGTCCGTTCATGCTGCAGCCCAGTGAGTTCGGCAAGCTGGCACTGATCCTGTGGGGCGCCGACCTGCTGGCACGCAAGGGCGACAAGGGGCTGCTGAGCCAGTGGAAGCACCTGCTGGTGCCGCTGGTACCGGTGGCCTTCCTGCTGCTCGGGCTGATCATGCTGGGCGGCGACATGGGCACCGCGATGATCCTTGGCGCCATCCTGTTCGGTCTGCTCTGGCTGGCCGGGGCCCCGACCCGGATGTTCGTCGGGGTGCTCGTCTTCGCGGGTGCGATCGTCGCACTGCTCATCAAGACGAGCCCGCACCGGATGGACCGACTGGAATGTCTCGGTGCGACAGAACCGGGCAAGAACGACCTTTGCTGGCAGGCCGTTCACGGGATCTACGCCCTCGCCTCGGGCGGATGGTTCGGTTCCGGCCTCGGTGCAAGTGTGGAAAAATGGGGGCAACTACCCGAAGCCCACACCGACTTCATCTTCGCCATCACCGGGGAGGAACTGGGTCTGGCGGGGACGCTGTCGGTGCTCGCCCTGTTCGCGGCTCTAGGCTATGCGGGTATCCGCGTGGCCGGACGCACGGAGGATTCCTTCGTACGGTTTGCCGCGGGAGGCGTGACCACCTGGATCACGGCCCAGGCCGTGATCAACATCGGTGCGGTGCTCGGCCTGCTGCCGATCGCCGGAGTCCCGCTCCCGCTGTTCTCCTACGGAGGGTCAGCCCTGCTGCCGACCATGTTCGCGGTCGGACTGCTCATCGCCTTCGCGCGTGAGGAGCCGGCGGCGCGCGCGGCCCTCGCGATGCGACAGCCGAAGACCGGCTGGTGGCGGACCGGGGTGAGATGGAAGTCGATGAGACGGCGCGTCAAGAAGCGTCCGTCCGGAGAGCGGTGAATTTCGGTGCATGTCGTACTCGCCGGTGGGGGGACCGCCGGCCACATCGAGCCGGCGCTCGCCCTCGCGGACGCCCTGCGCAGGCAGGACCCTTCAGTGGGCATCACCGCCCTCGGCACGGAGCGCGGACTGGAAACCCGCCTGGTGCCGGAACGCGGCTACGAGCTGGGCCTGATCCCCGCCGTTCCGCTGCCCCGCAAGCCGACCCCGGAACTGATCACCGTCCCCGGACGGCTGCGCGGCACCATCAAGGCCGCGGAGGAGATCCTCATCCGCACCAAGGCCGACTGCGTCGTCGGCTTCGGCGGTTACGTGGCCCTGCCCGGCTATCTCGCGGCCAAGCGCCTCGGGGTGCCGATCATCGTCCACGAGGCCAACGCCCGGCCCGGACTGGCCAACAAGATCGGCTCCCGGTACGCGCACGCCGTCGCGGTCTCCACCCCCGACAGCAAGCTGCGCGGCGCCCGCTACGTGGGCATCCCGCTGCGCCGCTCCATCTCCACCCTCGACCGGGCCGCGGTCCGCCCGGAGGCGCGCGCCGCCTTCGGCCTGGACCCCAACCTGCCCACGCTGCTGGTCTCCGGCGGCTCGCAGGGCGCCCGCCGCCTCAACGAGACGATCCAGCAGGTCGCACCGACCCTCCAGCGCTCCGGGATCCAGATCCTGCACGCCGTCGGGCCGAAGAACGAACTGCCGCGTGTCGACAACATGCCCGGGATGCCGCCGTATGTGCCGGTACCGTACGTGGACCGGATGGATCTCGCGTACGCCGCCGCCGACATGATGCTGTGCCGCGCGGGTGCGATGACCGTCGCCGAACTCTCCGCCGTCGGGCTCCCCGCCGCCTACGTCCCGTTGCCGATCGGCAACGGTGAACAGCGGCTCAACGCCCAGCCGGTGGTCAAGGCCGGCGGCGGCCTGCTCGTGGACGACGCGGAGCTCACGCCCGACTGGGTGCTGGGCCAGGTCCTCCCGGTGCTGTCCGACCCGCACCGCCTGTACGAGATGTCCCGGGCCGCCGGTGAGTTCGGCCGGCGGGACGCCGACGAGCTCCTGGTCGGCATGGTGTACGAGGCGATCGCGGCCCACAGGTCCCGCTGAGGCGGGTAGCGCAGACGCAGGAGGCACAGGAGTGGCCGGAGGGACGACCGCGCGGCGCGGAACACCGTTTTCTGATCGGTCCGGTCCGGCTGCCCGCAAGGGCACCGGCGCTCCCCAGCCGCCGAAGGCTCCCAAGGGCTCCAGGGCGCCCAAGGCTCCCAAGACCCCCAAGGCCCCGAAGTCAGCGCAGAGGACCGGCCCCAGGGGCCCCGGCGCACGCCTGCGCCGGGGCCCGGTGCTGGCCGCGCTCGCCGCCGCGGTGCTCCTCACCGCCGGCGGCACCTGGGTGCTCTACGGCTCCTCCTGGCTCCGCGTGGAGAAGGTGGCGGCCACCGGCATGGAGGTGCTCACCGCCGAGCAGGTCCTCGGCGCGGCGGCCGTCCCGGTCGGCGCGCCCCTGGTGAGCGTCGACACCGAGGAGATCGAGAGCCGGGTCCGCGGCCGGCTGCCCCGCGTCGATTCGGTCGACGTGGTGCGTGCCTGGCCGCACGGCATCGGTCTGAAAGTGACGGAACGCAAACCTGTCCTGCTCGTCAAAAAGGACGCCAACTTCGTGGAAGTGGACGCATCGGGTGTGCGATTCGACACGGTTCCGAAAGCACCCGCGGGTGTTCCGGTCCTCGAATTGAACGCCGGTCGATCGCCGAGCGCCCGCCGCTTCGACGAGGATCGGCTGCTGCACGAGGCCGTACTCGTCGCGGGCGCCCTCCCGCAGCCGATCGCCAGGGAAACGGTGCAGGTCAAGGTGGGTTCCTACGATTCGGTCGTGCTGGAGCTCACCAGGGGCCGGTCCGTGACGTGGGGGAGCGGTGAACAGAGCGACGCGAAGGGGCGGGCATTGAACGCTTTGTTGAAAGCCGCTCCCAAGGCCGCCCACTTCGACGTGAGCGTCCCCACCGCCCCTGCTGCGTCCGGGAGTTGACGTCCGGTCCAACAGCGGCGCACCCTGGTTGGCCAGCGATACGGGTGATCACATAGGGTGAAAAGAAAAACGGGAGGTTCGGCGTGTTCGTTGAACACGCGCTACTTGTCGACTTAGTGTCCTGTTCGGAAGAGTCCGAGGAACAGGCACACCCCTAACCCTAAACTTCAGGGTGAGGGTTCGGGTCGGCGCGTTCGGACCGTCCCTATTTCGGCATCAGTCGTCGCAACGCAGGCCCGCGAGGCGGCGACACGTAACTCGAGGCGAGAGGCCTTCGACGTGGCAGCACCGCAGAACTACCTCGCAGTCATCAAGGTCATCGGTGTCGGCGGCGGTGGTGTCAATGCCATCAACCGAATGATCGAGGTCGGTCTCAAGGGCGTCGAGTTCATCGCCATCAACACGGACGCCCAGGCGCTGTTGATGAGCGACGCCGACGTCAAGCTCGACGTCGGCCGTGAACTCACCCGTGGCCTCGGCGCCGGCGCCAACCCGGCCGTCGGTCGCAAGGCGGCAGAGGACCACCGCGAGGAGATCGAGGAGGTCCTCAAGGGGGCCGACATGGTCTTCGTCACCGCCGGTGAGGGCGGCGGCACCGGCACGGGCGGCGCACCTGTCGTCGCCAACATCGCGCGCTCGCTGGGCGCCCTGACGATCGGTGTGGTCACCCGGCCGTTCACCTTCGAGGGCCGGCGCCGCGCGAACCAGGCGGAGGACGGCATCGCCGAGCTCCGCGAAGAGGTCGACACCCTCATCGTCATCCCCAACGACCGACTGCTGTCCATCTCGGACCGCCAGGTCAGCGTGCTCGACGCCTTCAAGTCGGCCGACCAGGTCCTGCTCTCGGGCGTTCAGGGCATCACCGACCTCATCACCACCCCGGGTCTGATCAACCTCGACTTCGCCGACGTCAAGTCCGTGATGTCCGAGGCCGGCTCGGCCCTGATGGGCATCGGCTCCGCCCGCGGCGACGACCGCGCGGTGGCCGCCGCGGAGATGGCGATCTCCTCGCCGCTCCTGGAGGCGTCCATCGACGGCGCCCGTGGCGTGCTGCTCTCCATCTCCGGTGGCTCGGACCTCGGTCTCTTCGAGATCAACGAGGCCGCGCAGCTGGTCAGCGAGGCCGCGCACCCCGAGGCGAACATCATCTTCGGCGCCGTCATCGACGACGCGCTCGGCGACGAGGTACGGGTGACCGTCATCGCGGCCGGGTTCGACGGCGGACAGCCTCCGGCCCGCCGGGACAACGTCATCGGTGCCGCGTCCACCAAGCGCGAGGAGCCGGCCCCGGCTCCGGTCCGCGCCGCCGAGCCGGCCCGCCCGGCCTTCGGCGGACTGGGCTCGGTCACCCCGCGCGAGGAGCCCCCGGCTCCGGTCGAGCCGGCTCCGGTCGAGGTCCAGGCCCCCGCGCCGCAGGTCCCCACGGCCCGGCCGTACCAGGACAGCCCGGCCGAAGAGCTGGATGTCCCGGACTTCTTGAAGTGACACCAGAGCAGCATCACGTGGGCGGCGCCCACTTCGCCTTCACCGACCGGTGGGGCGGAGTGAGCGCCGTTCCGTACGAGGAGCTCAATCTCGGCGGCGCGGTCGGAGACGACCCGGCCGCCGTTCGCGCGAACCGGGCACGGGCGGCGAAGTCCCTGGGTCTGGAGCCGGACCGGGTGGTCTGGATGAACCAGGTGCACGGCCGGGACGTGGCGGTGGTGGACGGGCCCTGGGGCGCGGATGCCGAGGTCCCCGCGGTGGACGCGGTGGTGACCGCCCGTCGGGGGCTCGCCCTCGCGGTGCTCACCGCCGACTGCACGCCGGTCCTGCTGGCGGACCCCGTCGCCGGTGTCGTGGCCGCCGCCCACGCCGGGCGGCCGGGACTGGTCGCCGGAGTGGTGCCCGCCGCCGTCGAGGCGATGGTCGCCCTCGGGGCCGATCCCGGGCGGATCGTCGCCCGTACGGGACCCGCGGTCTGCGGACACTGCTACGAGGTGCCCGCCGAGATGCGGGAGGCGGTGGCCCGGGAGGTGCCCGCCGCCCGGGCCGAGACCAGCTGGGGGACACCGGCCGTCGACGTGGTCGCCGGGGTGCACGCCCAGCTCGCCGAGGCGGGGGTGGTGCACAGCGGCCGTTCCCCGGTCTGCACACTGGAGTCGCCGGACCACTTCTCGTACCGGCGCGACCGGGTGACCGGACGCCTTGCCGGATATGTCTGGTTGACAGAGCTTTCCCGGGGGACGACCCCCGGATCGCCGGGGGAAAAGAAGAATGACGGATCGTAAGTCGGAGCTCGCCGAGAACCTGGCGCGGGTGGAGGAACGTATCTCGTCCGCCTGCGCGGCGGCAGGGCGGGAACGGGACGAGGTGACGCTCATCGTGGTCACCAAGACCTACCCCGCGAGCGACGTACGACTGCTGGCGGACCTGGGTGTCCGTCATGTTGCGGAGAATCGTGACCAGGATGCCGCCCCCAAGGCCGCGGCCTGCGCGGATCTGCCGCTCAGCTGGCACTTCGTCGGTCAGTTGCAGACGAACAAAGTCCGTTCCGTGGCGGGATACGCGCAAGTGGTGCAGTCGGTCGACCGGCCGAAGCTCGTGACCGCCCTTTCGGCGGCCGCGGTGAACGCCGGCCGGGAGCTCGGGTGCCTCGTGCAGATCGCGCTCGACGCGGAATCGGGGGAGCGCGGGGCCCGCGGCGGTGCGGCACCGGAGCAGCTCGCGGAGTTGGCGGACCTCGTGGCCGGGGCCCCGGGACTGCGCATCGACGGCCTGATGACGGTCGCTCCGCTGTCCGGCCGCTACGCGGGACGCGAACAGGCCGCTTTCGAGCGGTTGATGGAATTGTCATCCCGCGTGCGCGTGGACCATCCGGCTGCCACGATGGTGTCGGCCGGGATGAGCGCAGACCTGGAACAGGCCGTGGCGGCCGGTGCGACACATGTACGCGTCGGCACTGCGGTACTCGGCGCGAGACCCCGGCTCGGGTAACGTCGCGAAGAAAGTCGGACCACAGCAGAAAATATGGTCATTCCCGCTGATGGGCGGGCAGACCTAGTGGATCGCGGGCAGTTGGTGACATTCGTGACACAGCGGCACCTGCGACAGGGCGATCCACCACAGAGCGGAGGACTCGGAGAATGGCCGGCGCGATGCGCAAGATGGCGGTCTACCTCGGCCTCGTGGAGGACGACCGGTACGACAACCCGGGGTACGACCCCGACGACGAGTTCGAGCCCGAGCCGGAAATGGAACGGGCTCGGGAACGGGATCGCCGACAGCAGCCCGTGCACCAAGCGCCCGTACCGGATGAACCGGTACGAGTCGCACAGCCTCCGGCGCAGCGTGAACCTATCCCAATTCCGGTGGAAAGCGGACGTCCTGCGCGAATCGCCCCCGTGGCATCCATCACACCTGATCGCACGAACCTGGAGAAGAACGCCCCCGTGATCATGCCCAAGGTCGTCTCCGAGCGGGAGCCGTACCGCATCACGACGCTGCACCCCCGGACCTACAACGAGGCCCGTACCATCGGGGAACACTTCCGTGAGGGCACTCCGGTGATCATGAATCTCACGGAGATGGACGACACGGATGCGAAGCGTCTCGTGGACTTCGCCGCCGGACTCGTCTTCGGTCTGCACGGCAGCATTGAACGCGTGACACAGAAGGTGTTCCTGCTGTCGCCTGCTAACGTCGATGTCACGGCGGAGGACAAGGCCCGCATCGCGGAGGGCGGGTTCTTCAACCAAAGCTAGACCGATCCGTCAGACACGGGGCCGGGAACACAGCGGGAGCAGGGGAGAGGGAAGCGCGGGATGGGTGTCGTACTGGACGTGATCTACTTCGCCTTGGCGTGCTTCCTCGTCGTGCTGATCTTCCGCCTGGTCATGGACTACGTGTTCCAGTTCGCACGTTCCTGGACGCCCGGCAAGGCGATGGTGGTCGTACTGGAGGCCACCTACAGCGTCACCGATCCACCACTCAAGCTTCTTCGGCGGGTCATTCCGCCGTTGCGTCTCGGGGGCGTGGCACTCGACCTGTCCTTCTTCGTTCTGATGATCATCGTTTACATCCTCATCAGTTTCGTGCGCACCGCTGCGAGCGGCTTGTGAACGATGTGCTTCCCCGCGGGCGCGGGGACAGTCCCGATACGGTCTTGCCGACTGCCGACGACTACGTAGAGGTGAAGAAGACATGCCGCTGACTCCCGAGGACGTGCGGAACAAGCAGTTCACGACCGTCCGCCTCCGAGAAGGCTATGACGAGGACGAGGTCGATGCCTTCCTCGACGAGGTCGAGTCCGAACTGACGCGCCTGCTGCGCGAGAACGAGGACCTGCGCGCCAAGCTGGCCGCCGCCACGCGTGCCGCCGCGCAGAACCAGCAGCAGCAGGGCATGCGCAAGCCGGAACCCCAGGACCAGCGAGGCCCCGGCGCCCCCGTGCCCGCGGCCATATCCGGCCCGCCGCAGCAGCAGCAGCAGATGGGCCCCCCGCAGCTTCCGGGCGGCGCCCCGCAGCTTCCGCCGGGCCCCGGCGGCCAGGGCCAGCAGGGCCCCGGCCCGATGGGCGGCCCCATGGGCGGTCCCATGCAGCAGCACCCCATGGGTGGACCGCAGGGCATGCAGCAGCAGCCCATGGGCGGCCCCCAGGGCATGCAGCAGCAGTCGATGGGCGGCCAGAACCCGCTCGGCCAGCAGATGCAGCCCATGGGCCAGCAGATGCAGCCGATGGGGCAGCAGATGCAGCCCATGGGTCAGCCGATGCACCAGCAGCAGCCGCAGCTTCCGCAGCAGGGCCCCGGTGGCGACAGCGCCGCCCGCGTCCTGTCGCTGGCGCAGCAGACCGCCGACCAGGCGATCGCGGAGGCCCGCTCCGAGGCCAACAAGATCGTCGGCGAGGCCCGGTCGCGCGCCGAGGGCCTGGAGCGGGACGCCCGCGCCAAGGCCGACGCGCTGGAGCGGGACGCCCAGGAGAAGCACCGCGTCGCGATGGGCTCCCTGGAGTCCGCCCGCGCCACGCTGGAGCGCAAGGTCGAGGACCTGCGGGGCTTCGAGCGTGAGTACCGTACGCGTCTGAAGTCCTACCTGGAGTCGCAGCTGCGCCAGCTGGAGACCCAGGCCGACGACTCCCTGGCCCCGCCGCGGAACCCGGCCGGTCCCGCGCTGCCGCCGTCGCCGTCGCCCTCGATGGCTCCGGCCGGTGCGATGGGCCACTCCATGGGCGGTCCCTCGATGGGTGGCCCGTCCCCCATGGGCGGTCCCTCCCCGATGGGTGCCCCGTCCTACGGCGGCAACCAGCAGCAGATGTCCCCGGCCATGACCCAGCCGATGGCTCCGGTCCGGCCGGCTGCGCCGCAGCCGATGCAGGCGCCGTCGCCGATGCGGGGCTTCCTGATCGACGAGGACGACAACTAGGCGCCGCCGCCGATTCTGCGGTCGGCAGCCGCGCACTACGGGCCGGGCCCGAGGTTCTACGGAACCTCGGGCCCGGCCCGTTTCCGTACCCGGCCGCGCCGCCGTTGCGGGGGCTCCGCCCCCGAGCCCCCGCGCCTCAAACGCCGGCGGGGCTGGAAGAGCGGGGCGGAGCCCCGGGACACGGCGGGGCAGACGAAAGCGGCCCGTCCCCCCACCCGGGAGGGGACGGGCCGCTCGGGCCGCGGGTTACGCCTTGCGGAGGCGGAACGTCAGGCCGAGGGCCTCGTCGGTGAACGGGTCACCGTAGGCGTCGTCGGCGTCGCCGGACGCGAAGTCCGTCGCCAGGACCTCGTCCGCGATCAGACCCGCGTGGTCCGTCAGGGCCGTGACGACCTCCGGGTCCGCGGAGGACCAGCGGAGCGCGATGCGGTCGGCCACATCGAGGCCCGAGTTCTTCCGGGCCTCCTGGATCAGCCGGATCGCGTCACGCGCCAGACCCGCCAGCCGCAGCTCCGGGGTGATCTCCAGGTCCAGGGCGACCGTCGCGCCCGAGTCGGACGCCACCGACCAGCCCTCGCGCGGGGTCTCCGTGATGATGACCTCCTCCGGCGAGAGGGAGATCTCCTCACCGTTCAGCGAGATCACCGCGGAGCCGGTCCGCAGGGCCAGCGACAGCGCCGCCGCGTCGGCCGCGGCCACCGCCTTCGCCACGTCCTGGACGCCCTTGCCGAAGCGCTTGCCCAGCGCCCGGAAGTTCGCCTTCGCCGTGGTGTCCACCAGGGACCCGCCGACCTCGGACAGGGAGGCCAGGGAGGAGACGTTCAGCTCCTCCGTGATCTGGGACTGCAGCTCGGCGGAGAGCGCGTCGAAGCCCACCGCGCCGACCAGTGCCCGGGAGAGCGGCTGGCGGGTCTTCACGCCCGATTCCGCGCGGGTGGCACGGCCGAGCTCCACCAGGCGGCGGACCAGCTGCATCTGCTGCGACAGCGTCGGGTCGATCGCCGCCGTGTCCGCGACCGGCCACGTGGACAGGTGCACGGACTCCGGGGACTCCGGGGTGACCGGGACGATCATGTCCTGCCAGACCCGCTCCGAGATGAACGGGGTGAGCGGGGCCATCAGGCGGGTGACCGTCTCCACGACCTCGTGCAGCGTCCGCAGCGCGGCCGCGTCGCCCTGCCAGAAGCGGCGGCGCGAGCGGCGCACGTACCAGTTCGACAGGTCGTCCACGAAGGAGGACAGCAGCTTGCCCGCGCGCTGGGTGTCGTACGCCTCCATCGCCTCGGTGACCTCGGCGACGAGGGCGTGCAGCTCCGAGAGCAGCCAGCGGTCCAGGACCGTGCGGTCCGAGGGGGCCGGGTCGGAGGCGGAGGGCGCCCAGTTCGACGTGCGGGCGTACAGGGCCTGGAAGGCGACCGTGTTCCAGTACGTGAGGAGCGTCTTGCGGACGACCTCCTGGATCGTGCCGTGGCCCACGCGCCGCGCCGCCCACGGGGAGCCGCCGGCCGCCATGAACCAGCGCACCGCGTCCGCGCCGTGCTGGTCCATGAGCGCGATCGGCTCCAGGGTGTTGCCCAGGTGCTTGGACATCTTGCGGCCGTCCTCGGCGAGGATGTGGCCCAGGCAGACCACGTTCTCGTACGAGGACTTGTCGAAGACGAGGGTGCCGACCGCCATCAGCGTGTAGAACCAGCCGCGGGTCTGGTCGATGGCCTCCGAGATGAACTGCGCCGGGTAGCGCTTCTCGAAGATCTCCTTGTTCTTGTGCGGGTAGCCCCACTGCGCGAACGGCATCGAGCCCGAGTCGTACCAGGCGTCGATGACCTCCGGCACGCGGACCGCTTCGAGCGAGCAGCCCTCGTGCGTGCAGGCGAAGGTGACCTCGTCGATGTACGGGCGGTGCGGGTCCAGGCCGGAGAGGTCCGTGCCCGTCAGCTCGCCCAGCTCCGCGCGCGAGCCCACGCAGGTGAGGTGGTTCTCCTCACAGCGCCAGATCGGCAGCGGGGTGCCCCAGTAGCGGTTGCGGGAGAGCGCCCAGTCGATGTTGTTGTTCAGCCAGTCGCCGAAGCGGCCCTGCTTGACCGAGTCCGGGAACCAGTTCGTCTTCTCGTTCTCCCGCAGCATCGCGTCCTTGACGGCGGTGGTGCGGATGTACCAGGACGGCTGCGCGTAGTAGAGCAGGGCCGTGTGGCAGCGCCAGCAGTGCGGGTAGCTGTGCTCGTAGGCGATGTGCTTGAAGAGCCGGCCGCGCGCGTCGAGGTCGGCGGTCAGCTTCTCGTCGGCCTTCTTGAAGAAGACGCCGCCGACCAGCGGGACCTCCTCCTCGAAGGTGCCGTCGGGGCGGACCGGGTTCACGACGGGCAGGCCGTACGCGCGGCAGACCGCGAGGTCGTCGGCGCCGAAGGCGGGGGACTGGTGGACCAGACCGGTGCCGTCCTCGGTCGTGACGTACTCGGCGTTCACGACGTAGTGGGCCGGAGCCGGGAACTCGACGAGGTCGAAGGGGCGCTCGTACGTCCAGCGCTCCATCTCCTTGCCCGTGAAGGTCTGGCCGGTGGCCTCCCAGCCCTCACCGAGGGACTTCTCCAGCAGCGGCTGGGCGACGACCAGCTTCTCCTCGCCATTGGTCGCGACGACGTACGTGACATCGGGGTGCGCGGCGACCGCGGTGTTCGAGACCAGGGTCCACGGGGTCGTCGTCCACACCAGCAGGGCCGCCTCGCCCGCGAGCGGGCCGGAGGTCAGCGGGAAGCGGACGTAGACCGACGGGTCGACGACCGTCTCGTAGCCCTGGGCCAGCTCGTGGTCGGAGAGGCCGGTGCCGCAGCGGGGGCACCAGGGGGCGACGCGGTGGTCCTGGGTGAGCAGACCCTTGTTGAAGATCTCCTTCAGCGACCACCACACGGACTCGACGTACTCCGGGTCCATGGTCCGGTAGGCGTCGTCCAGGTCGACCCAGTAGCCCATCCGGGTCGTGAGCTCGGTGAACGCGTCGGTGTGGCGGGTCACGGACTCGCGGCACTTGGCGTTGAACTCGGCGATGCCGTACGCCTCGATGTCCTGCTTGCCGTTGAAGCCGAGCTCCTTCTCGACGGCGAGCTCGACGGGCAGGCCGTGGCAGTCCCAGCCGGCCTTGCGGGCCACGTGGTAGCCGCGCATGGTGCGGAAGCGGGGGAAGACGTCCTTGAAGACGCGGGCCTCGATGTGGTGCGCGCCGGGCATGCCGTTCGCGGTGGGCGGGCCCTCGTAGAAGACCCATTCGGGGCGGCCCTCGGACTGCTCCAGGGTCTTGGCGAAGGTCTTGCTCTCGCGCCAGAAGTCGAGGACGGCGTGCTCAAGGGCAGGCAGGTCGACCTGGGCGGGTACCGGGCGGTACTGCGGCGGTGTGGTCATGAGGCTGAACTCTTCCTCCGGCGGGGTGTCAATTCCGTCCGGAGGGACGAGAGCGCTGCTGCTCCCGCGGTACCACCCTCCTTGGCCGCCGGACGGATCCGGTGGCCCCCTCATTGGGGCGCGAAGCCGGTTCTACTCGCCGTACGGGTGTCCCGTGCGGGCTTTCTTCCGGCGGCTCAGGGGTGATCCTTCACATCGCGCTCGCCCCCGGGCTCTCACCGTCCCCGGGTCGCTCCTGGCTGCGTACGACGCTACTCGTCCCCGTCCATGCCTTTCGCTGGGCCCAGTGTACGGGCCCGGGGGGCGCACGGCAGACCGGTTTACGGGGGCCCGTGCGGGGCCCGCCGGCCCGGCGTGGCGGGGCCGCGCGGAGGGTCCGCGCGCGACCCCGGCGTGCCCCCGGCGTGACCCGAATGGGCCCGCGGTGCCGCCCCCGACTCGGGTGGGGCGGGAGTGGCGGATTACCGGGGCTCCTGATGGGCACAACGGATGCAGGTTGACCTCGACGGATGCGTGCCCCGTTGCCGCGGGGCCGGTGTCGATTTATCGTTCCGGCACGATTCGCGAGCAAAGATCACAGTATGTGAAGGGGCCGCGGCCATGGTGGCGAAGAAGACCGCCGGGAGTACTGCCAAGAAGGCCGTCGGGAAGGCCGCCGGGAAGGCGGCGGTCTCCGAGGACGCGGTCCCCGCCAAGAAGGCGACCGCTGCCCGTAAGACCGCTGCCGGCGCGCACGCTCCGGACGGGAAGGCGACCGCCGTCACGAAGACGACCGTCGAGAAGCGGACGGGCACGGCCAAGAAGGCCGTGGCCGAGGGGGCGGCACATGCCGCGAAGAAGACGGGAGTCCGGAAAGTGGTTGCCAAGAAGAGCGCAGGTACGGCGAGGAAGACGGCTGCGGCCGCCACCAGCGGGCTCCCCAAGGCGCGGACCACGGCGGCCCTGGCCCCCGGCGAGCTCGCCGTACGGCCCGGGGAGGACCCCTGGACCCCCAAGGAGGTCGAGGACGCCCGTGCCGAGCTCCTGTCCGAGGTGCTGCGGCTGCGGGCCGAGCTCGACGCCTCCGAGGCGGCGATCTCCGGCCTGATGCGGGACTCCGGGGACGGTGCGGGCGACGACCAGGCCGACACGGGCACCAAGAACATCACCCGGGAGTCCGAGCTGGCGCTGGCCGCGAACGCCACCTCGATGCTGGAACAGACCGAGCGGGCCCTGGAGCGGCTGGAGGCGGGCACGTACGGGCTCTGCGAGAACTGCGGGCAGCCCATCGGCAAGGCGCGGATGCAGGCCTTCCCGCGGGCCACGCTGTGCGTGGACTGCAAGCAGAAGCAGGAGCGGCGGCACTGAGGGCACCACCCGGGAGGTCGGGGAGGTGGGGCAGGCGCCGAGCGGGGGCCCTGACGTACCCTCGTGTTCCGTCAGGGTCCAGGAGGAGCCTGGTTCGAGCTAGTTCGAGGGACTCACGTGGCAGAGGCGGAGCGCATCATCGGTACGCCGGAGGTCGGGGACGAAGCCCAGCCTGAGTCCGCCGGGCCCAAGGGGCGCCGTCGGATCACGGCTCTGCTCGTCGTGGCGGTGCTCGCCTACCTGCTGGACCTCGGCAGCAAGATGCTGGTCGTGGCGAAGCTGGAGCACCAGCCGCCGATCGAGATCATCGGTGAGCTGCTGAAATTCGAGGCGGTCCGCAACCCGGGCGCCGCCTTCGGCTTCGGCGAGGCCTTCACCATCATCTTCACCTGCATCGCGGCCTCGGTGATCGTGGTGATCGTGCGGCTGGCCCGCAAGCTCTACAGCCTGCCGTGGGCGATCGCCCTGGGCCTGCTGCTCGGCGGCGCGCTGGGCAACCTGACCGACCGGATCTTCCGTGCGCCGGGTGTGTTCCGGGGCGCGGTCGTCGACTTCATCGCGCCCGCCCATTTCGCCGTCTTCAACCTCGCGGACTCGGCGATCGTGTGCGGCGGCATCCTGATCGTCCTGCTGTCCTTCAAGGGCCTGGACCCGGACGGGACCGTCCACAAGGACTGATCGCGGGACGGCTCGACCGCCCCGTCCTGCATACTCGACGGGTGAGTACGATTCCCGAGATCCGCACCCTGCCCGTTCCCGATGGCCTTGAGGGCGAGCGCGTCGACGCCGCCATCGCCCGTATGTTCGGTTTTTCCCGGACGAAGGCGGCCGATCTCGCGGCCGCGGGAAAGGTGTCGGTCGACGGCAGTGTCGTCGGGAAGTCCGAGCGTGTGCACGGTGGCGCCTGGCTCGAAGTCGAGATGCCCGAGCCGCCGCGGCCGGTCGAGCTCGTCGCCGAGCCGGTCCCGGGCATGGAGATCATCCATGACGACGACGACATCGTCGTCATCATGAAGCCGGTCGGCGTCGCCGCCCACCCGAGCCCCGGCTGGACCGGTACCACCGTCATCGGCGGCCTCGCCGCGGCCGGCTACCGCATCTCCACCTCCGGCGCCTCCGAGCGCCAGGGCATCGTCCACCGCCTCGACGTCGGCACGTCCGGCCTGATGGCCGTCGCGAAGTCGGAGCGCGCCTACACCTCGCTGAAGAACCAGTTCCGCGAGCGGGTCGTGGACAAGCGCTACCACGCGCTGGTGCAGGGCCACCCGGACCCGATGAGCGGCACGATCGACGCGCCGATCGGCCGCCACCCCAGCGCGGACTACAAGTGGGCGGTGATCCAGGACGGCAAGGCGTCCGTCACCCACTACGACCTGATCGAGGCCTTCCGTGCCGCCTCGCTGCTGGACATCAAGCTGGAGACCGGCCGTACGCACCAGATCCGCGTGCACATGTCGGCGCACCGGCACCCGTGCGTCGGCGACCTGACCTACGGCGCCGACCCGACCGTCGCCAAGCGGCTCGGCCTCACCCGGCAGTGGCTGCACGCGGTGCGCCTCGGCTTCGAGCACCCGTCGGACGGGCAGTGGGTCGAGTTCGAGAGCACCTACCCGGCGGACCTCCAGCACGCGCTGGACGTGATCCGGGCGGAGAGCGAGTGACCTCGCCGGCCGGGGGCGCGGTCGAGGTCCGCGTCGCCGCCTCGGAGGAGGACCTGAAGTCCTGCTTCGCGGTGCGGTCCGAGGTCTTCGTGGTCGAGCAGTCGGTACCGGAGTCGATCGAGTACGACGCGTACGACGCGGACGCGGTGCACGTCCTGGCCGTGGACGCGCAGGGGGTGCCGCTGGGCACGGGCCGGCTGCTGTACGGGCCGGCCGCCCTGGGCAAGACGGGCGACCCGACGGTCGGCTCGCTGGGCCGGCTGGCCGTCACCAAGGCCGCGCGCGGACTGGGCGTGGGTGTGGCGCTGGTCCGCGCGATCGAGGCGGAGGCCGGGCGGCGGGGTCTGACGGCGGTCGACCTGGGCGCGCAGACGCATGCGCTGGGCTTCTACGAGCGGCTCGGGTACGTGGCCTACGGCCCGGAGTTCCAGGACGCGGGCATCCCGCACCGCGCGATGCGACGTCCCCTCCCGTAGCCGGAACGCCGCGGCGCGGGCGCGGAGCGCCGTAGGGGTCGGGGCGGAGCCCCGACACGGCCCCCGACCCGCACCGCCAAGCGCAGCGGACTGGCAGGGTGGGGGAGTGGATCAGCTTGCTCTGCTGTTCGTGCTCCTGCTCGGGGCCGTGGTCACGGTGCCGCTCGGGGACCGGCTCGGACTGCCCGCGCCCGTCCTGATGACCATCGGCGGGGTGATCCTCGCCCTGGTGCCGGCCGTGCCGAACGTCGAGATCCCGCCCGAGTTCATCCTGCCGCTGGTGCTGCCGCCGCTGCTGTACGCCTCCGTGCAGCGCACGTCCTGGCGGCAGTTCGCCGCCAATGTCCGGCCCATCCTGCTGCTGGCCGTGGCCCTGGTGTTCGTCACCACCGCCGCCGTGGCCGCCGTCGCCAACGCCGTCGTGCCCGGGCTGCCGATCGCCGCCGCCCTCGCCCTCGGCGCGCTCGTCGCCCCGCCCGACCCGGTGGCCGCCACGGCCGTCGCCGGATCGCTCGGGCTGCCCCGCCGCATGGTGTCGATCCTGGAGGGCGAGGGCCTGTTCAACGACGTGACGGCGATCGTGCTCTACCACGTCGCCGTCGGCGCCGTCGTGAGCGGCAGCTTCTCCTGGCCCGACGCGCTCGGGGAGTTCGTGCTCTCCGCCGTGGTGGCCGTGGCCGTCGGGCTCGGGCTCGGCTGGATCGCCAACCGGCTCATGGGCCGGCTCGGCGACGCCACCCTGCAGATCGGGCTGACGCTGCTGGTGCCGTTCGTCGCGTACGTCGTCGCCGAGGAGCTCCAGGGGTCGGGCGTGCTGGCCGTGCTGACGACGGCCCTGTTCCTCGCCGAGTACGCGAGCGACGCCGACGACGTGCTGGGGCGCCTCGCCGGGCACACCTTCTGGGAGGTCGTCGACATGCTGGTCACCGGCGTGGCCTTCGGCCTGATCGGGCTGGAGCTGCACAACGTGTTCGGCACGGCCGAGGACCGCGTGTGGGAGATGGCCGGGTGGGCGGCGATCGTGGTCGCCGTGGTCATCGGCGTCCGGCTGCTGTGGCTGCTGCCGGCCGGCTGGCTCGCCCAGCGGCTGCACAAGCGGCGCGACTACGACGAAGAGATCCCGATGAGCTGGCGGGAGAGCGTGGTGATGTGGTGGGCCGGGATGCGCGGGGTGGCCTCGGTGGCCCTGGCCCTGGCCATTCCGCTGCGGACGGACGCCGGTGAGCCCTTTCCCGGGCGGGACCAGATCATCTTCATCGCGTTCGCGGTGATCATGACGACCCTGGTGTGCCAGGGGCTGACCCTGCCGTGGCTGGTGCGCCGGCTGGGGGTGGAGGCCGACACGGACGCCGACCGGGATGCGGAGCGGCGGCTGGCGATCCGCGCCGCCAAGGCCGCGAAGCGGCGCCTGAAGGAGATCGAGGACACGGAGGATCTGCCGGAGGACCTGGTCGAGCAGCTGTACCGGCGCGCGTACGACGTGGGGGCCAGGATCAGCCCCGACATGGTGGACGAGGAGCGGCGCGAGGCCTACGCGAAGCGGGTGGAGCGGCTCCACAGCATCCAGCGGATCCAGCGGGAGATGATGTCGGCCGCCCGCCACGAGGTCCTGTCCGCCCGCAGCGAGCCCGGCTCCGACCCGGAGGTCGTGGACCGCGTACTGCGCCATCTCGACGTACGCAGCCTGCGGACACCCTAGGGTCGCGCCTCGGCGGGCCGGGTCACGAGGTGTTCCAGGCCGCGGAGGAAGCGGACGTACGGGGACCAGCGGGCCGGGCGGGCGATCGTGCCCGTGCAGGCCAGTTCGGCGCGGTCCAGGCTGTCCTCCAGGCAGGCGTCGTGCCCCTGGCGGAAGGCCAGCGGCCAGGTGATGCGGCTGAGGCCGCTGAGGTTCATCGCCAGGGTGTGGCGCAGCACGGTGCGCTCGGCGTCGAGGGGCAGCGCGGTGTACTCGTGGAAGCCGTGGAACCCCCGGGGTCCGGTGAAGGTGAACCGCACCCAGGTCCCCGGCACGTAGGCGGCCACCGTGTAGCGCACCGGTCCGTGTCCGCCCGCCGCTCCGACCCCGAGGGGGCGGTCGAACTCCATCTCCTCCCACAGGTGGCGGGGCCACAGCCGGTCGCCCTCCCCGTCGGCCAGCGTGTCGATCAGTGCGCCGACCTCGCTCTCCTTCGCCGCGATCACGCGCTCGTGCACGTTGTAGACGCCCATGGAGGGTCCTCCCCATCGCATTATTAGAGAGGGGTCTCTAATAATCTGGAGGGTACTCTCTGATTCATGGCGAGACCACCCCGCTTCGACACCGACCAGATCCTCGACGCCGCCGTCCGGCTGGCCGCCTCCGCCGGGCCGGGCGGCGTGACCATGTCCGCCGTGGCCCAGGCGATCGGTGCGCCCAGCGGCTCCATGTACCACCGCTTCGCCGGGCGCAGCGCTCTGCTCGCCGAGGTGTGGCTGCGCAGTGTGGAGCGCTTCCAGGAGGGCTACTTCGCCAGCCTGCACAGCGACACCGACCCCCGCCGGGCCGCCCGTGCGGCCGCCCGGCACGTCGTGGAGTGGAGCCGCGCCCACCCCGAGGAGGCCGCCCTCCTGCTCTACGGCCCGTGGGAGTTCGGCCGTGCCGGCTGGTCCGAGGAGCACACCGGCCGGGCCGATGCCGGCAATCAGCGGGTGTACGCCGCCATCGGCACCCTCGCCGCCGCGCTCGGCGCGACCGGGCCCCAGGACCGCGACCGCGTCACCCTGGCCCTGATCGACCTCCCGCTCTCGGTCGTCCGCCGCCACCTGCGCGCCGGCGGCCCGCTGCCACCGCACGCCGAGGACCTCGCCGAGGAGTGCGCGGCCGCGCTCCTTTAGAGGGCCTCCGCGGCCGGGGTCGTCGGCGTCCTTCCCCGTGACCACCGCGCGGACCCGGACCGCGCGCGGTGTGGTGTCCGTCACGGCCGGCCCGCCGCCGCGCGACCGGTTCTCGTACGGCCTGCTCGTGAAATAGGACACAGGCATCGGATGCGCCGCCGATGACCGGGACGGGGCGCAGGACGCCGCGGGCAGCCCGTCCTCGGCGGCTGGCACGATGGAGGCATGAACATCGTGCTTTTCCATTCGACGTACGGGCTGCGGCCCGCGGTGCACGCGGCGGCCGACCGGCTGCGCGCGGCCGGGCACCAGGTCCAGGTGCCGGATCTCTTCGGAGGACGCACCTTCGGGACCGTCGAGGAGGGCATGGCCCACCGGGACGAGATCGGCCGTGACGAACTGCTGAAGCGCGCGGTGCTGGCCGCCGCCCCCTACTCGGACCAGGGGCTGGTCTACGCGGGCTTCTCCTTCGGCGGTTCGGTCGCCCAGCACCTGGCGATGGCCGACGAGAAGGCGCGCGGGCTGCTGCTCCTGCACGGGACGGCGGACCTGGAGGAGGGTGCCTCGGTGGACGAGCTGCCCGTGCAGCTGCACATCGCGGACCCGGACCCCTTCGAGCCGCACGACTGGCTGACGGCCTGGTACCTGCGGATGCAGCGGGCGGGGGCCGACGTGGAGGTGCACAGCTACCCGGGCGCCGGGCACCTGTTCACCGACCCGGAGCTGGAGGACTACGACGCCGAGGCCGCCGAGCAGCTCTGGAAGGTCGCCATCGGCTTCCTCGACAGCCTGTAGGCGCGGAGAACGGCAAGGGCCCGGCCCGGCGGATGCCGGACCGGGCCCTTGCCGTTGGTCGTCAGCCCGCGCGGTAGGCGGTCCAGCTGCTCGACATGCGAGCGACCTGGCCGGCAGTGAACTGGTACATGCAGGAGTCGTACGTGTAGTCCATGAAGTTGTGGATCGGGTCCACACCGGACTTGGTGGTGCAGCTGTCGCGGCCGGTCGGGCACTCGAAGGCCGCGGTCTTCTCGGCCGGGGTGTCGGAGACGTAGTCGCCGTTGCCGTTACAGCCGCCCTGGAAGGTGTGGTAAAGCCCCATCCAGTGGCCGACCTCGTGGGTCGCGGTGTCGCCCTCGTTGTAGTTGGCCGAGGAGCCGCCCGGCAGCGAGGAGTCGAGCACGACCACGCCGTCCATCTTGGGGCTGGAGGCGTAGGACGTCGGGAAGGTCGCCCAGCCGAGCAGGCCGCCGGAGAGGTTGGCGGTGTAGAAGTTCAGCGCGCCGGGGCCGCCCTTGCGCAGGGCGTTCTTCATGTTCTTCTCGGCCGTGGAGCCGTCGGCCAGGTTGTACCAGGAGGCGTTGTCCGTGTAGTCGGTCCCGGCCAGGGTGAACTGGAAGTTCGTGTTGACGTTGCCGGTGCCCTGGCCGCCGTAGGCCGCGTTGAGGACCGCCAGCTGGTTGTTGATCTGGGTGGACGTCAGCTTTCCGGTGTTCCCGGAGTGGATCACGTGGAAGTACACCGGGATGGTCGTGGCGGCCTCGGCGGCGCGCAGGCTGCGCTGCGGCTGGTTCTTGAGGGCCTTGTCCAGCTTCGCCTGGAGGTCGGAGTCCATGGCCTTCGCCTGCGCGTCGGTGATCGCGTTGGGCTCGTCCGCGTGCTCGTCGTGGGCGCGGGCGACGCGGGCGTTCGCGGCGCCGGAGGCGGCGGGCTGCTCGGCGCAGACCTCGGCGGGGGACTTGGACGCCGCGAGCGTGGTGGGGGCCGCCAGCGGGGTGAAGGCCAGGGTTCCGGCCAGAAGCGCCGTGCCCATCAGGCGGCGGCGGAGAAGGGGGGATATGCGGGCGTTCGCGCGCACGTGTGCTCCTCGCGTGGGGGGTTGTGGTGGGGGGTGGTGGCCTGAAGATCTTCTTCAGCTGGCGCGAAGCTTATGTGTGCATGACATATTCAGGTCAAGTGGCTTACGTAAAAGATTTGTTGCTTCTCACGCACATGGGGCGCCTGGTATGTCCCAGGCGCCCCATGTGGCAGGAAAATTGACGGACGATCAGCGGACGGGCTGGTACACCCGGTCCACCTTCTGGGTCCCGTTCAGCGTCCGGTACGACCGGCTCCACGCGGAGGTGGCACCCTGCTGCCGCTTGTCGGACACCACGTAGTAGTCCATCTGCGAGCGCTCGGCCGTCACGTCCAGGACGCCGTAACCGTGCGCGTCCATGTCGAGCCACTTCACGTGCCAGTTGGCGGCCTTGATGGCGCCCTCGGCGACCAGCGAGAGGGTGTCCGGCAGGACGTGCAGCATGTCGTCGAGGTTGTCGGAGGTCACCGACGTGACCACGAACTCGGTCGCCGCCGTGCCCGATCCCGGGTAGGTCGCCATGTTCATCGGGACCTCGTTCGCCCAGGCCATGTGGATGTCGCCGGTCAGGAACACGGTGTTCTTGACGCCCCGGTCCTTGAGGTGACCGAGCAGCTCCTTGCGGTCGTCCGTGTACCCGTCCCACTGGTCCACATTGATCGCGAGGCCGCCCTCGGGCAGGCCCAGCAGCTTGGCCAGCGGCTTCAGCAGGTGCGCGGGCAGCGAGCCGAAGGCCACCGGCGAGATCATCACCGAGGTGCCGACCAGCTTCCAGGTCGCCTCCGAGCCCGTGAGGCCCGACTTGAGCCAGTCCAGCTGGGCGCGGCCGGTGATGGTGCGCTCCGGGTCGTCCACCGAGCCGCTGCCGACCTTGGTCTGCTGCGAGCGGAAGGAGCGCAGGTCCAGCAGGTGCAGGTCGGCGAGGGTGCCGAAGCGCAGCCGGCGGTAGACGGTGCCCGCGACGGAGGCGCGTACGGGCATCCACTCGAAGTACGCCTGCTTGGCGGCGGCCGCGCGGGCCGCCCACTCGCCCTCGGCGCCCGGCGTGTGGTTCTCGGCGCCGCCGGCCCAGGCGTCGTTGGCGAACTCGTGGTCGTCCCATATGGCGATGACGGGATGCGCGTGGTGCAGGGCCTGGAGGTCCGCGTCCGTCTTGTACTTGCCGTGGCGGGTGCGGTAGTCGGCGAGCGAGACGATCTCGTGCTTCGGCTCGTGCGGGCGTACGACGTACTTCGCCTCCGGGTATCCCCCGGACTGGTACTCGTAGATGTAGTCGCCCAGGTGCAGGATCGCGTGCAGATCCGCGCGGGCCGCCAGGTGGCGGTAGGCGGAGAAGTAGCCGGACTCCCAGTTGGCGCAGGAGACCACGCCGAAGCGGACCCCGTCGGTCGTCGCCTCGTGGGCCGGGGTGGTCAGGGTGCGCCCGACGGGGGAGACGGCGGCGCCGGCGGTGAACCGGTACCAGTACGGCGTCCGCGGCTGGAGCCCGCGCACGTCCACCTTGACCGTGTGGTCGGTGGCGGCGCTCGCGGTGACCGTGCCGGAGCCGACGATGCGGGAGAAGCCCTTGTCGGAGGCCACTTCCCAGCCCACCTGGGTGGCCGGGCCGAGACCGGAGCCCGGTACGGCCTCGGGGGTCGGGGTGACGCGGGTCCACAGCAGGACCCCGTCGGGCAGCGGGTCGCCCGAGGCGACGCCGTGGAGGAAGGCGGGCGCGGTGCCCGCCGCGTGGGCGGCCGAGGCGCCCAGCGAGGTGAGGGGGGCCAGCGCGGCGGTGGCCGCAGCGGCCAGAACGACCGTACGGCGGCGGGGAGTTGCCGCGGACTGGGAGGAGGTGAGATGACTGGTCACGGGCGGTCATATTACCCACGGGTACACCCGCTGGGCAGGTGCGGGAATGCAAAGGGCGGGCGAACTCTGGGAGTTCGCCCGCCCTGTGCGGCGGCCTGTCCGGACGGTGTTCTTCCGGATCGCCCGCTGTCCGGATCAGACCGGGACCAGCCCGGGATCAGCCCTGCAGCGCCTTGTCGATCGCGGCCGTGAACTGCTCCGCCGTCTGCGGAGTGTCGATCTTCTTGCCGTCCATCTTCAGAGTCGGCGTGCCCTTCACCCCGGACTTGTCGAAGACCTTCGACATCTCCAGCGCCCACCGGTCGTACGTACCGTCCTCGACGGCCTTCTTGAACGCGGCGTTGCCCTTGAGCTCCGGGATCGTGTCCGCGACCTTCAGCAGGTAGTCGTCCTTGGCGAAGCTGTCGACGCTCTCCTCGGGGTGCAGGTCCTTGGAGTAGAGCGCGCCCTTGTAGTCCAGGAAGGCCTTCGGGCTGACGTTCAGCGCGGCGCCCAGGGCGCTCAGCGCGTTCTTCGAGCCCTCGCCCTTGACGGCGTTGTCGATGAAGGTGGCGCCGATGTACTGGAGCTTGTACTTGCCCGCGTCCACGTCCTTGTGGATCTGCTCACCGGAGGCCTGCTCGAAGGCGGCGCAGGCCGGGCAGCGGGAGTCCTCGTACAGCTCCAGGGTCTTCTTCGCGTCGGGCTTGCCGATGACGACCGTGGTGCCGTCCTCGCCCGTGGTGTTCTGCGGCTTGACCAGCTCGGCCTTGGCAGCCTTCTCCCAGTGACCCGGCTGGTTGGCCTGCATGACCCCGTAGCCGATGGCGCCGATGACGCCGAGGGCGAGGACCACACCGCCCGCCACGATCACCTGGCGGCGCACCTTGTCCTTCTTCGCCTGGGCCTCGCGCTCGGCGCGCAGCCGCTCGCGGGCCGCTGCCTTGTTCGCCTGGCTGTTGCGTGAACTCATCGTGATCTCCGTGGGGTGTGACGTGTGGAAGGGACTGCCGTACGTGCGTCAGGCGCGCGCGAGCGCGCCGAGCGGCACGGGAGGTCCCCGCCGTCCCACGGAATGAGCGGGGAACCGCGTACGGGCCCCGACGCCCGGGAGGGCCGACCGCAGCAGCGACCGCGCCGGGCGGCACACCGCCGCGACCGAGGCCACCAGCAGCATCAGCGGCCGGAACGCGAAGGCGGCCACCGCCCGCAGCAGCCGGCCCAGGGCCCGCTCGCCGTGGCGCAGCCAGCCGGCCGCCAGCAACCCCACCGAGACGTGCGCGCCGAGCAGCAGCCACGGCGTGTACGGGCCGGGCGAGGCCAGCAGCGCGGCCGCGTCGACCGGCCCGGTCACCTCGGTCAGCGGCCCGCCCACCGGGGTGCCGCCGCACAGGGCGTCCAGGCCCATGGCGCGCAGCGGACCCGAGACGGGCCCGCCCGCCGGGCCGTAGCAGAGGTGCTGCCCGGTGGTGAAGACGGTGTCGGCGGCCAGCTCCAGCGGGACGAGCAGCCCGGCGATGGGGCCGAAGCCGCGCTCGCGGCCCGCCAGCAGGTAGGCGATCGCGAACACACCCGCGAAGGCCCCGGCCACCAGCGAGGGCGGCAGCGGGACCCGGGACATCAGGACGTGCGAGCCGGACGAGAGCAGCACGACGAGCGCGCTGAACAGCGCGGCGCGCAGCGCCCTGGGTCCCGTCCCGGAAATGTCCATCCTCGCGAGTGTGCCACGCGTTCCTGTGGAACAGGCGTTCAGGGAGTGAGACGCCCGTTACGGAAGAGGTCCACGAAGATCTGGTGGTCGGCGCGCGCCCGGGCCCCGTAGGCGTGGGCGAAGTCCACGAGCAGCTCCGCGAAGCCCTCCTCGTCGGCGGCGATCGCCGCGTCGATGGCCCGCTCGGTGGAGAAGGGCACCAGCGTCTGCCCGCTCTCGTCCGCGTCGGCGGCTCCGTGCATGGTCGCGGTCGCCCGGCCCAGGTCCGCGACGACGGCCGCGATCTCCTCCGGGTCGTCCAGGTCCGACCAGTCCAGGTCCACCGCGTACGGGGAGACCTCGGCCACCAGCTGCCCGGCCCCGTCCAGCTCCGTCCAGCCCAGCCACGGGTCGGCGTGCGCCTGCAGGGCACGCTGGGAGATGACCGTGCGGTGCCCCTCGTGCCGGAAGTACTCCCGCACCGCCCGGTCCGTGATGTGCCGGGAGGCCGCCGGGGTCTGCGCCTGCTTGAGGTAGATCACGACGTCGTTCTCCAGGGCGTCGCTGTGCCCCTCCAGCAGGATGTTGTAGGAGGGCAGGCCCGCCGAGCCGATCCCGACGCCGCGGCGCCCCACCACGTCCTTGACCCGGTAGGAGTCCGGCCGCACCAGCGACTCGTCGGGGAGGGTCTCCAGGTACCCGTCGAAGGCGGCCAGCACCTTGTAGCGGGTGGCGGCGTCCAGCTCGATGGCGCCCCCGCCGGCCGTGAAGCGGCGCTCGTAGTCGCGTATCTCCGTCATGGAGTCGAGGAGGGAGAAGCGGGTGCGGGAGCGGGCCGAGCGCAGGGCACCCAGCAGCGGGCCCTCGGCGGTGTCCAGGGTGAAGGAGGGCACCTCCTCGTTCTTGGCCCCCGCGGCCAGGCGGTGGATCCGCTCCCGGTAGGCACCGGCGTAGGTCCGCACCAGCTCGCTTATCTGGTCGTCGCTGAGCGCCTTGGTGTAGCCGATCAGGGCGACGGAGGCGGCGAAGCGCTTCAGGTCCCAGGTGAAGGGACCGACGTAGGCCTCGTCGAAGTCGTTGACGTTGAAGATCAGCCGGCCGTTGGAGTCCATGTACGTGCCGAAGTTCTCGGCGTGCAGGTCTCCGTGGATCCACACCCGGCCCGTCCGCTCGTCCAGGTAGGGGCCACCGTGCCGGTCCCGTTCCAGGTCGGAGTAGAAGAGGCAGGCGGTACCCCGGTAGAAGGCGAAGGCCGAGGCCGCCATCTTGCGGAATTTGACCTGGAAGGCAGCGGGGTCGGCGGCGAGCAGCTCACCGAACGCGGTGTCGAACACGTCGAGGATCTGCTCGGCGCGCTGCTCGTCGGTCGTCTCGGGGACCGCCATGGCGGGTTCCTCCTGGTGCACGGGCTGTTTCGGGTTCCGACCGACTGGACGCCGGATCGGCCCTCCTGGTTCTGCAACGCCCGACCGTACCCGTCAGTGCCCGTGATCTGTCACCCGGCCGACGTAGGATTCGAAGCTGCCCCCTCGCCCCCCGCCCCCGGAGGACCCGCGCCGTGACAAAGCCGCCGTTCACGCACCTGCACGTCCACACCCAGTACTCGCTGCTGGACGGTGCCGCGCGGCTGAAGGACATGTTCAACGCGTGCAACGAGATGGGCATGACGCACATCGCCATGTCCGACCACGGCAATCTGCACGGCGCCTATGACTTCTTCCACACCGCGCAGAAGGCCGGCATCACGCCGATCATCGGCATCGAGGCGTACGTCGCCCCCGAGTCCCGGCGCAACAAGCGGCGCATCCAGTGGGGCCAGCCGCACCAGAAGCGTGACGACGTCTCCGGTTCCGGCGGTTACACCCACAAGACGATCTGGGCGTCGAACGTCACCGGCCTGCACAACATCTTCCGGCTGTCCTCCGACGCCTACGCCGAGGGCTGGCTCACGAAGTGGCCGCGGATGGACAAGGAGACCATCTCCAAGTGGTCCGAGGGCCTGATCGCCTCCACCGGCTGCCCGTCCGGCGAGGTGCAGACCCGGCTGCGGCTCGGCCAGTTCGACGAGGCCGTGAAGGCCGCCTCCGACTACAAGGACATCTTCGGCGAGGGGCGCTACTTCCTGGAGCTGATGGACCACGGCATCGAGATCGAGCGCCGGGTCCGCGACGGGCTGCTGGAGATCGGCAAGAAGCTCGGCATCCCGCCGCTGGTGACGAACGACTCGCACTACACGTACGCGAGCGAGGCCACCGCGCACGACGCCCTGCTCTGCATCCAGACCGGCAAGAACCTCTCGGACCCGGACCGCTTCCGCTTCGACGGCACCGGCTACTACCTGAAGTCGACCGACGAGATGTACGCGATCGACTCCTCGGACGCCTGGCAGGAGGGCTGCGCCAACACCCGGCTGGTCGCCGACCAGATCGACACCGAGGGCATGTTCAAGTTCCGGAACCTGATGCCGAAGTTCGACATCCCGGACGGCCACACCGAGGTCAGCTGGTTCCGCGAGGAGACCATGCGCGGCATGCACCGCCGCTACCCCGGAGGCATTCCGGAGGACCGGATGCAGCAGGCCGAGTACGAGATGGACACGATCATCTCGATGGGCTTCCCCGGCTACTTCCTCGTCGTCGCCGACTTCATCATGTGGGCCAAGAACCAGGGCATCGCGGTGGGCCCTGGCCGAGGCTCCGCGGCCGGCTCGATCGTCGCCTACGCCATGGGCATCACCGACCTCGACCCGCTCACGCACGGCCTGATCTTCGAGCGCTTCCTGAACCCCGAGCGCGTCTCCATGCCCGACGTCGACATCGACTTCGACGAGCGTCGGCGCGTCGAGGTGATCCGGTACGTGACCGAGAAGTACGGCGCCGACAAGGTCGCCATGATCGGCACGTACGGCACCATCAAGGCCAAGAACGCGATCAAGGACTCGGCCCGCGTCCTCGGCTACCCGTACGCCATGGGCGACCGGCTCACCAAGGCCATGCCCGCCGACGTCCTCGGCAAGGGCATCCCGCTCTCCGGCATCCTCGACCCCGCGCACCCCCGCTACGGCGAGGCCGGCGAGATCCGCGGGATGTACGAGAACGAGCCGGACGTGAAGAAGGTCATCGACACCGCCCGCGGTGTGGAGGGCCTGGTCCGCCAGATGGGCGTGCACGCCGCCGGCGTCATCATGTCCAGCGAGACGATCACCGACCACGTGCCCGTCTGGGTGCGGCACACCGACGGCGTCACCATCACCCAGTGGGACTACCCGAGCTGCGAGTCGCTCGGCCTGCTGAAGATGGACTTCCTGGGCCTGCGCAACCTCACGATCATGGACGACGCCGTCAAGATGGTGAAGGCCAACAAGGGGATCGACATCGATCTCCTGGCCCTCCCGCTCGACGACCCCAAGACCTTCGAACTGCTCGGCCGCGGTGACACCCTCGGCGTCTTCCAGTTCGACGGCGGGCCCATGCGCTCCCTGCTGCGCCTGATGAAGCCCGACAACTTCGAGGACATCTCCGCCGTCTCGGCCCTGTACCGGCCGGGCCCGATGGGCATGAACTCGCACACGAACTACGCCCTGCGCAAGAACAAGCAGCAGGAGATCACCCCGATCCACCCGGAGCTGGAGGGGCCGCTCGAAGAGGTGCTCGCGGTCACCTACGGCCTGATCGTCTACCAGGAGCAGGTCCAGAAGGCCGCCCAGATCATCGCCGGGTACTCGCTCGGCGAGGCCGACATCCTGCGCCGCGTGATGGGCAAGAAGAAGCCCGAGGAACTGGCGAAGAACTTCGTCATCTTCGAGGCGGGCGCCAAGAAGAAGGGCTTCAGCGACCAGGCGATCAAGGCCCTCTGGGACGTCCTGGTCCCCTTCGCCGGCTACGCCTTCAACAAGGCCCACTCGGCCGCGTACGGCCTGGTCTCCTACTGGACCGCCTACCTCAAGGCGAACTTCCCGGCCGAGTACATGGCCGGCCTGCTCACCTCGGTCAAGGACGACAAGGACAAGTCCGCGATCTACCTGAACGAGTGCCGCCGGATGGGCATCAAGGTCCTGCCGCCGAACGTGAACGAGTCCGAGCCGAACTTCGCGGCCCAGGGCGACGACGTGATCCTCTTCGGCCTCACCGCGGTGCGCAACGTCGGTACCAACGTCGTCGAGTCGATCATCAGGACCAGGAAGGCCAAGGGGAAGTTCTCCTCCTTCCCCGACTTCCTGGACAAGGTCGAGGCCGTCGTCTGCAACAAGCGCACCGTCGAGTCGCTGATCAAGGCCGGCGCCTACGACGAGATGGGCCACACCCGCAAGGGCCTGGTCGCACACCACGAGTCGATGATCGACAACGTGGTCGCGGTCAAGCGCAAGGAGGCCGAGGGACAGTTCGACCTGTTCGGCGGAATGGGTGACGAGAACGCGAGCGACGAGCCCGGCTTCGGCCTCGACGTGGAGTTCTCCGACGTCGAGTGGGAGAAGTCCTACCTGCTCGCCCAGGAGCGCGAGATGCTCGGCCTCTACGTCTCCGACCACCCGCTCTTCGGCCTGGAGCACGTGCTCTCCGACAAGACGGACGCCGGTATCTCCCAGCTGACCGGCGGCGAGCACTCCGACGGCGCCGTCGTCACCATCGGCGGCATCATCTCGGGCCTCCAGCGCAAGATGACCAAGCAGGGCAACGCCTGGGCCATCGCCACCGTCGAGGACCTGGCCGGCTCCATCGAGTGCATGTTCTTCCCGGCGACCTACCAGCTCGTCTCCACCCAGCTGGTCGAGGACACCGTGGTCTTCGTCAAGGGCCGCCTCGACAAGCGCGAGGACGTCCCCCGTCTGGTCGCGATGGAGATGATGGTCCCCGACCTCACCTCGGCCGGCACCAACGCCCCCGTGGTCCTCACCATCCCCACCGTCAAGGTCACGCCGCCGATGGTGACCCGTCTGGGCGAGATCCTGCGCCACCACAAGGGCAACACCGAGGTACGGATCAAGCTCCAGGGGCCGCGGACCACCACCGTGCTCCGCCTCGACAAGCACCGCGTCCAGCCGGATCCGGCGCTCTTCGGCGACCTCAAGGTGCTGCTCGGACCGTCCTGCCTGGCCGGATAACACCCACGTCGGTACGCGCGGAAGGGCCCGCCCGGTGGTCTCGGGCGGGCCCTTCCGCGTGCGCGTGCGGCCCTCGGTCGTGGCCGTCCGTCGCGGCCGTCAGTTGTGGCCGAACTTCTTTTCCTTGCGCTTGTGCGCCATGTCCATCGGGCTCGGCGCCGAGGAGGGCATCGACTCGGTCTCCGAGGAGCCCTTGGTCGGATCCTGCCCCGACCGGGGCTGCTGCTTGGCGGGCTGCTTCTGGTTCTTGTTCTTGGCCATGGTGGAACCTCCGTGAGGGTCTAGGGGCCAGGACCGCCTTCACACTCACACAAGGCCGGAAACGGCGCATTTTGGATCATTACTGCGCGTAGCCGAAGCCTCCCGTCCCGCCGACCGTGAGATCCGCCACGCCGATGATCGAGTTCCGGCCTTCAACACCCTTGGGGTCGGGCAGACTCGGGGAACCCGCCGAAAAGCACAGAGGACCCCCAGGGAAGAGGGTGGAACGCGTGGACCGCTGCGTCGTCCTGGTGGACGCCGGCTACCTGCTGGGTGCCGCCGCCAGCCTTCTCGCCGGGGAGCCCTCCCGCTCCCGGATCACCATCGACCATGCCGCCCTCATCCAGGGCCTGCGCGAGCGGGCCGAGGCCGACACCGAACAGCCCCTGCTGCGCATCTACTGGTTCGACGGCGCACCCGACCGGGTGCCCCAGCCCGAACACCGGCGGCTGCGCGTCATGCCCCGCGTCACCGTCCGCCTCGGCGCCCTGACCCGCAGCGACGGCCGCTGGGCGCAGAAGGGCGTCGACGCCGCCATGCACGCCGAGCTCACCGAGCTCGCCCGCAACCGGGCCTGCTCCGACGTCGTCCTCGTCACCGGCGACGGAGACCTGCTGCCCGGCCTGATGTCCGCCAAGGAACACGGCGTCGCCGTCCACCTGTGGGCCGTCCAGGCCGCCGACGGGGACTACAACCAGTCCGAGGACCTCGTCGCCGAGGCCGACGAACGCCGCGTCCTGGACCGGGTCTGGATCACCCGGGCCGTCCGCGCCAAGGACCTCACCGGCCTGTGCTCCCCGCCGCCCGCGCCGCGCCCCGACATCGCCGCCATCCTCTCGGCGCCGCTGCCCGAGGCGGCGCTCGCCGAGGCGGCCCGCAACGGAGCCGCCGCCACCGGGCAGGAGGACCGGGACGGGGTCCCCGTACCGGCGCCCGCCACCCCCGGCGGCAAACCGGTCCCCACCCCCAAGGACCTGGCCGGCGCCCTGCGCGCCCCCGGCCCGCAGAGCGCGACCGCGCCGAGCGGCGCCCACGCCCCCGCCAGCGCCCTGCGCTGGTCCTCCGACAAGGGCTGGATCGACCGGGCCGGACCGCTGGGCGAGCCCGCCGAGACGGCCTCCCTGCCCACCCTCGCCCAGCTCACCAGCGCCGAACAGCGCTGGGCGGACCGCGAGGAGGACATCACCACCGTCGGCGGCGACCCGTTCGAGGTGGGGCAGGTGTTCGCCCGGCGCTGGATGGAGCGCCTGCCGGAGTCCGTGCACCTGCAGAAGCTGGCCACCATGTACCCGCGGATCCCGCACCGGATCGACGGCGAACTGCTGCGCTACGCCGCCCGGTTCGGACTGCTGGCGCACAAGGACGACCAGATCGACGAGCACGACCGGTACGCCATCCGGGCCGGGTTCTGGCGGGAGATCGACGTCCGCGCCGCCGCCGAACACGTGGCCGCCGTACCCGCCTCCGCGCCCGCGGCGGCCTCCGGCGACGCCGGCGCCCCGCTGACCCCGACGGCCGAGTAGGGCCGGGAACCCCGTAGGCTGCTCCCTCGTGAGTACGGGCACAGCACAGGCGGGGAACAGCACGGCGGCGGCCGCGGGAGCGGCGTCGGACGTCATCTGCGCGGTGCGTGACCTGGTCAAGACGTATCCCGCGGTACGCGGCCGGCGCGGGGCCCCCGCCCTGCCCGAGACCCGCGCCAACGACGGGGTCTCCCTCGACGTCCGGCGCGGCGAGATCTTCGGCCTGCTCGGCCCCAACGGCGCCGGCAAGTCCACCCTCGTCCGCCAGCTCACCGGCCTGATGCGGCCCGACTCCGGCTCGGTGGCCCTGCTCGGCCACGACCTCGTACGCCACCCCCGGCGCGCCTCCCGGCTGCTCGCCTACCTGGGCCAGGAGTCCACCGCCCTGGACGAGCTCACCGTGGCCCTGGCCGCCGAGACCACCGGACGGCTGCGCGGGCTCGACGTCCGCGCGGCCCGGGCCGCGCGGGACGCCGTACTGGACGAGCTCGGACTGACCCAGATCGCCGGGCGGCCCCTGAAGAAACTCTCCGGCGGCCAGCGCCGCCTGGCCTGCTTCGCCACCGCGCTGGTGGGGGAGCGGCCCGTCCTGGTCCTCGACGAGCCCACCACCGGCATGGACCCGGTCGCCCGGCGGGCCGTGTGGGCCGCCGTCGACCGGCGGCGCGCGCGGCACGGCGTCACCGTCCTGCTCGTCACCCACAACGTCATCGAGGCCGAGACCGTCCTGGACCGGGTCGCCGTCATCGACCAGGGCAAGGTCATCGCCTGCGACACCCCGGCCGGACTGAAGTCCACCGTCTCGGGCGAGGTCCGGCTGGAGCTGGTGTGGCGCGAAGGCGCTCCGCTGGAGGTGCCGGAGGTCGCCCGGCTGCGGGACCGGGCCGTCGAGTCGGGGCGCCGCTGGGTGCTCCGGCTGGCACCCGACGAGGCGAGGGCGGCCGTGGCCTCGGTCACCGGGAGCCCGGCCTTCGCCGCGCTCGACGACTTCACCCTGGCGACCCCCAGCCTGGAAGACGTGTACCTGGCCCTCGGTGGCAAGACGAAAGGGCTGGTGAAGTCGTGAGCGACCGCTCGACGGGGGCCGTCCGGGCCGCGCTCGCGCCCGAGGACGTACCCGCTCCCGCACTCGCGGCCGCGCCGCTGGCGCCCGGAGCTCGGTTCTTCCCCTCCCTGGCCGCCGTCTACCGGGCCCAGCTGTCCCGGGCCCGGGTGGCCCGGATCCCGCTGCTGTTCGTCGCCACCTTCCAGTCCGTCGGGATCATGATCCTGATGCGGGGCGTGGTCGACGGGGGGTCGGAGGCCCGCGCCGTCGTCGCCGGCTCCTCGGTGCTCGTCGTCGCCTTCGTCGCCCTGAACCTGCTCGCCCAGTACTTCGGGCAGCTGCGGGCTGGCGGCGGGCTCGACCACTACGCCACCCTGCCCGTGCCGCCCGCGTCGGTGGTACTGGGCGCGGCCGCCGCGTACGCCTCCTTCACCCTGCCCGGGACCCTGGTCACCGCCGTCTTCGGATGCCTGCTGTTCGGGCTGCCGCTGAGCGGGCTGTGGATCCTGGCCGCGGTGGTACCGCTGGCCGGGGCCGCGCTGGCCGGGCTCGGCGCGGCGCTGGGCCTGCTGGCACCGCGGCAGGAGCTGGCCACCCTGGCGGGGCAGCTCGGCATGTCCGCGGCGCTGCTGCTCGGGGTGCTGCCGCCGGAGCGGATGCCGGACGTGATCGTGTGGGCCCGGGACCTGCTGCCGTCCACGTACGGCGTCGAGGCCTTCGCCCGCACTTTCGCCCCGGAACCGGACTGGGCCGCCGTCGTCTTCGACCTGGGCGTGTGCGGGGCCGTCGGGGTTCTCTCGCTGACCGTCGCGACCTGGGCGTACCGCCGGGCGGCCGTCCGCTGACATGGTCCGCCGACGCCGCTGCCGGGCACACCTGGCACGATGTGGGGGTGACCGAAGCCGTGACCCCGCCGTCCCCCCTCGACCCGCCGCCGCTCCAGCCCGAGAAGCCGGGAGCCGCCTCCGGGGCGATCACCCCGGAGGACGTCCGGGACGGGGCCGTCGTCGCCCTGCTCGTCGGTGCGGCCGGACTGCTCCTCGGCCTGCTGTGGATGTGGCTGGCACCCCGGGTGCAGTACGTCTCCAACGGGGAGGCCGTCTTCCTGCACAACAGCGAGAGCGAGGCGCGGATCGCCTCCGACGGCACCTTCTTCCTGCTGTCGCTGGGGCTGGGCGTGCTCAGCGCCGTCGGTACCTTCCTGTGGCGCCGGGCCGGCGGTGTGCCGCTGGTGATCGGGCTCGCGGTCGGGTCCGTCTTCGGCGCGCTGGTCGGGTGGCGGTTCGGGCTGTGGCTGGGGCCGTCGTCGGACCTGGTCGCCGCGGCGAAGGCGGCGGGCAAGGGGGTCGCGTTCGACGCGCCGCTGGAGCTGCTCGCGCACGGGGCGCTGCTGGCCTGGCCGATGACCGCCGTGCTGCTGCACCTGGGGCTCACCGCGCTGTGGTCGCCGCGGGACCCCGACCCCGTGCCGGTGTTCGAGTGGTCGGGGTACTACCAGGCCCCGCCGTCCGCCGACGCGGCCTCCCAGGCCCCGGAGCCCCCACGCGCCTGACCCTGCCGCGCGCAGCCCCGGACCTCCCGCGTCGTCGAACGGCGGACAGGGCTGGGGCCAGGCGATTTCAAGTCATTCCGTCGTCGCTGTTCGAATCCAACCGCCTGCGCGCCGTTATGATTCGATCATGGGACCCCTGAAGCCGAACGTCATTGAGCTCATAGCAGGCCTCATCACCTTCCTCGCGGTCTTCGCCGCGCTGGCCAAGGTCCTCCTGCCGAGGATCGACAAGACCCTCGCCGAACGCGAAGAGGCCACCACGGGGGCACTGGAGCGGGCCGGGGCGGTCCAGCTGGACGCGCAGCGCGTCCGTGCCGCGTACCAGGCGGAGCTGACCGCCGCGCGTCACGAGGCCTCGCAGATCCGTCAGGCCGCCCTGGAGGAGGGCACCGCCCTCCTCGCCGCCGTTCGCGCCGAGGGGCAGAAGGCGCGCGAGGACATGGTCGCCGCGGCCACCGTGCAGCTGGAGGCCGACCGGGTGATCGCCGAGGCGGAGCTCCGCGAGGGCGTTCTCGCGCTGGCCGCGGAGCTGGCCGGGCGCATCCTCGGCGAACCGCTCACCGACCTTGACCGTGCCCGCGCCGTCGCCGACGAGTTCTTCACCGCCGCGGAGGCCGATCTCCAGAGCTGAGCCCGGGACCGTTCACGGAGCGCGGGCCGGGCCGGGCCGGCCGGTACCGCTACGGGCGGGCGATCGGGGCCACGGTGGCCGAGGTGAGGGCGGTCAGGTCCGCCGGGGAGAGTTCGATCTCCAGGCCCCGGCGGCCCGCCGAGCAGCAGACCGTGGGGTGCGCCGCGGCCGAGGCGTCGATCACCGTGCGCAGGCGCTTGCGCTGCCCCAGCGGGGAGATGCCGCCGAGGACGTAGCCCGTCGTGCGCTCCGCCAGGGCCGGGTCCGCCATCGCCGCCCGCTTGCCGCCGACCGCCGTCGCCAGCGCCTTGAGGTCCAGCGACCCCGACACCGGGACCACCGCCACCGTCAGCACGCCGTCCACGTCCGCGACCAGGGTCTTGAAGACCTGGGCGGGCGAGACCCCGAGCGCCTGCGCCGCCTCCTCCCCGTACGAGGGATGGGCCGGGTCGTGCTCGTACGCGTGCGTGGTGAACGCGACGCCGGCCGCCGTCAGGGCGACGATCGCCGGGGTGCCTGCCGCCTGCTTGGACTTCTTCGCCATCGGTGTGTGCTCAGTTCGGGCTCGTCGGGGCACGGGTCAGGTCCACCGCCGGCAGGGACGGCAGGTGGCGGATCACCGCCGTCTCCGTACGCAGCAGCTTCAGCTCCTCCGCCAGCCGGGTCGCGGTGTCCGGGGCCTGGAGCAGCCGCTGCTTCGCCGGGATGTCCAGCACCGCCGCCGCTGCCACCAGGTAGGAGACCACCGAGGGCTCGTCGGGGAGCTCGGCACCCGTCAGGGACCGCTCGCGGGCTCCGGCCAGCCGTTTCTGGTAGTTGCGGAAGGCCCGCAGCACCCCCTCGGCCAGCACACCCGCGCCCTCGCCCGAGTCCTCCGGGAGCTCTTCCAGCTCCGCCGTCAGGAAGGGGCCCGAGGCGTCGACCGAGACCAGGCGGACCCGCGTCGTACCGGTCGCCAGGACCTCGAAGCTGCCGTCCTCCCGCTCCCGGACGGTCGCCGCGTCGGCGATGCAGCCCACCCGGTGGAAGGCCTGGATCGGGTCCGGGCCGAAGCCCGCCGCCGGGCCCCGCTCGGGCAGAGCCGTCTGGTCCGGCAGGCCGGGCGCGGTCGGCGCGACCTCCCGGCCGTCGCGGATCGCGACGACCGCGAAACGGCGCGGCTCGTCCTCGGCCGTCTTCAGCAGCTCGCGCATCATGGCGCGATAACGCTCCTCGAAGATGTTCAGCGGGATGACGAGTCCCGGGAACAGCACCGAGTTCAGCGGGAAGAGTGGCAGGCGAACGGTGGTCACGAGGCACAGGGTAATCGCCCGGGCCACCGAGGGTGTCCGGCGTTTGAGGGGCGGACGGCGGCGGGCGCGCCGCCCACCGCGCGCCGCCCACCGGGCGCCCCCGCCGCCGTCACCCGCGCCGCAGCAGCCGGGAGGCGCCCGCCGCCACCGTCGTCGCCAGGATCCAGCCCATGATGACGAGCCCGGCCGCCCCCCACTGCCAGCCGCCCTCCAGCTTCCACTGGCCCTGCTGGCCGAGGTCGATCACCGGCAGCAGCAGGTCCAGCGCGTACAGGGCGGCACTCCACTGCGGATGCTCGTCCTCCTTGATCGCCGGCGGGTGCAGCTGGGAGAACAGCAGCGTCCCCGCCGCCCACAGCACCGCCATCCACAGCGCGGCCCGGCCCGGCCGGTAGCCGTAGACCACCGTCCAGTCCTGGAGGTACCCCCACGCCTTCGGCCCCGGTGTCAGCGTGGCCCGGCGCCGCCGCTGCTTGGCCAGCAGCACCTCGCGGGCGTCCTGGTCCTCGCCGCTGGCCCGCAGTACGGCGGCCAGCCGCTCGTACGGCTCCGGCGAGTACTCGGGCGTGGCCGCCTCCACCCACTCCAGGCGGCGGGAGAGCGGGAAATGACCCCGGGGCGCGAGGTTCTCGTAGACGAACCCCTCGATGGACACCCCGCCCGGGCCCGGCCAGCTCGTCGAGGTGTCGACGAGCTTGACCACCTTGGCCCCGGACACCACCACCCGCCCGAGCTCCGGCCGCTCGCCGACGAAACGGAACTCCGGCGTCTGAATCCGGCGCAGGGATATCTCCTGCTCGGCGGCGAGCGTGAACCGGGCGCCGTAGAAGTCGATCGCGTCCCCGAACCGGCCGTCGTCCAGCCGCAGCCCGCCCCGGCACTCGAAGCGCTGGGCCCGCTGACCGCGCGTGGGCGTCGCCCCCAGCCCGTACGGGGGAGTGGAGGAGCCCCCGCCCGCCGCCGCGTAGTCCAGCGCGATGGAGGTCAGGTACAGGGTCCGCTCGACGGTCAGCTGCGGGGCGTTCAGCGCGTACCGCCCGTACGGGTTGCGCAGGCGGGCCCCCCGCAGGTTCATCGACACGCCCACTTTGGCGCCGCGCAGGCTCACCTCCCCGTACGTCTCCAGCAGCTCCGCCTGGAAGTCCTGCGCGACCGACATCCCGTCCGCGGCGATCGCCCGGCCCTTGTTGTCCCGCTGCACCACCGCCTGGCTGACCAGCAGGTCGGTACCGATCTGCGCGTCGGTGAGCCGGATCCCGCGCGCCACCCGGCAGCGCGGCAGGTGCAGATCGCCCTCGGTGTGCAGCCGGGCGGCCTCCAGCCGCGGTATCGCGCAGTTGATCAGGCGCAGCGTGCCGAAACGGGCCTCGGACAGCTGGATCTCGCTGTCGAAGCGGCAGGACTGGAGCTCCACGTACGGGGCCACCGCGCCGCCGGACAGTTCCAGCCGCCCGCTGATCCGCACCCCGCGCAGCTTCAGCGAGGCCACCCGGCCCGGCACGGGCGGCGGCCCGTGCAGCAGCAGCCGGGCCACCACCCGCGCGCGGACGCTGCGCTCGGGCCCCCAGACGTGCTCGCCGTGCGGGTCGTCCCGGTCGGCGGCGCGCGTGCTGAGATCGCAGATGCTGCCCGTGCGGAACGCGTCCCACATGCGGCGTTCGGCAGCGGTGAGATCCGCCGGTTCCCCGTCCGTGCGCGCCTCGGTCACGGTGGCCCCCCTCCGCTGTCATCCCCGTGTACCGGGAACGCTAACGGGCGGCTGTGACATCCGGGGCCTGTATCAGCCAGTGATACGGGCGGACGGTGGCGCGAAGCGGTCTGAGAGAATTGTGAGGTGATCTCTCGTATCGACCTGCGCGGTGACGCCCTCCCCGAGGGCGGCGCCCTGCGCGATCTGCTGCCCCGTGCCGAGTTCGACGTAGAAGCTGCCCTGGAGAAGGTGCGGCCCATCTGCGAGGACGTCCATCATCGTGGCACGGCGGCGCTGATCGAGTACGCGAAGAAGTTCGACGGGGTCGAACTCTCGCAGGTCCGGGTACCCGCGGAGGCCATCAAGGCCGCCCTGGAGCAGCTGGACCCGGCGGTCCGCGCCGCCCTGGAGGAGTCGATCCGGCGCGCCCGGATCGTGCACCGGAACCAGCGCCGCACCGAGCACACCACCCAGGTGGTCCCCGGCGGCACCGTGACCGAGAAGTGGGTTCCGGTGGAGCGCGTGGGGCTGTACGCCCCCGGAGGCCGCTCGGTCTACCCGTCCTCCGTCGTCATGAACGTCGTACCGGCCCAGGAGGCGGGCGTCGAGTCGATCGCGCTCGCGTCCCCGCCGCAGAAGGAGTTCGAGGGCCTTCCGCACCCCACGATCCTCGCCGCGTGCGCGCTGCTCGGCGTGGACGAGGTGTACGCGGCGGGCGGTGCGCAGGCCGTGGCGATGTTCGCGTACGGCACCGAGGAGTGCGCCCCCGCCAACATGGTGACCGGCCCCGGCAACGTCTGGGTCGCCGCCGCCAAGCGCTACTTCACCGGGAAGATCGGCATCGACACCGAGGCCGGCCCGACCGAGATCGCCGTCCTCGCCGACTCCACGGCCGACCCGGTGCACGTCGCCGCCGACCTGATCAGCCAGGCCGAGCACGACCCGCTCGCCGCCGCCGTCCTCGTCACGGACTCCGCGGAGCTCGCGGACGCCGTCGAGAAGGAGCTGGAGCCGCAGGTCGCCGCGACCAAGCACGTCGAGGACCGGATCAAGCCCGCCCTCGCCGGCAAGCAGTCCGCGATCGTCCTGGTCGACAGCCTGGAGGACGGCCTCAAGGTCGTCGACGCCTACGGCGCCGAGCACCTGGAGATCCAGACCGCCGACGCCGCCGCCTGGGCCGCCCGCGTACGCAACGCCGGCGCGATCTTCGTCGGCCCGTGGGCCCCGGTCTCCCTCGGCGACTACTGCGCCGGCTCGAACCACGTCCTGCCCACCGGCGGCTGCGCCTGCCACTCCTCCGGCCTGTCCGTGCAGTCCTTCCTGCGCGGCATCCACATCGTCGACTACACCCGCGACGCCCTCGCCGAGGTCACCCACCACGTGGTGACCCTCGCCGAGGCCGAGGACCTGCCCGCCCACGGCGCCGCCCTCAAGGCACGCTTCGGATGGAAGGTCCCCACCCAGTGAGCATCGGCATCGACGACCTGCCCATCCGGGACGAACTGCGCGGCAAGAGCCCGTACGGCGCCCCGCAGCTCGACGTGCCCGTCCAGCTGAACACCAACGAGAACCCCTACGAGCTGCCCGACGAGCTCGTCGCGCGCATCGCCGAGCGCGTCGCCGAAGCGGCCCGCACCCTCAACCGCTACCCCGACCGGGACGCGGTCGAGCTGCGCACCGAGCTGGCCGCCTACCTCACCCGTACCGGCAAGCACCCGGTGGCGCGGGAGAACGTATGGGCCGCCAACGGCTCCAACGAGGTCATCCAGCAGCTGCTGCAGACCTTCGGCGGGCCCGGCCGCACCGCGCTCGGTTTCGAACCCTCCTACTCGATGCACGCGCTGATCTCCCGCGGCACCGGCACCGGCTGGATCTCCGGGCCGCGCCGCGAGGACTTCCGCCTCGACGTGGAGGCGGCGGAGCAGGCGATCACCGAGAACGCCCCCGACGTCGTCTTCATCACCTCGCCCAACAACCCCACGGGCACCGCGGTCGAGGCCGAGACGGTCCTCGCCCTCTACGAGGCCGCGCAGGCCGCCAAGCCCTCTCTCGTCATCGTCGACGAGGCCTACGTGGAGTTCAGCCACCGGGACTCGCTGCTGCCCCTCATCGAGGGCCGCCCGAACATGGTGATCTCCCGGACCATGTCCAAGGCCTTCGGCGCGGCAGGCCTGCGCCTCGGCTACCTGGCGGCGCACCCCGCCGTCGTCGACGCCGTCCAGCTGGTGCGCCTGCCGTACCACCTGTCCGCCGTCACCCAGGCCACCGCACTGGCCGCACTGGAGCACACCGACACCCTGCTCGGCTACGTCGAGCAGCTCAAGGCCGAGCGCGACCGCCTGGTCGCCGCACTGCGGGCCATCGGCTTCGAGGTCACCGATTCCGACGCGAACTTCATCCAGTTCGGGAAGTTCGAGGACTCGCACACCGCCTGGCAGAAGATCCTCGACCAGGGCGTCCTGGTCCGGGACAACGGCGTACCGGGATGGCTGCGGGTCACCGCGGGCACCCCGGCGGAGAACGACGCGTTCCTGGAAGCGGTTCGCGCACTGAAGAAGGAGCAGCACGCATGAGCCGCATCGGACGGGTCGAACGGACCACCAAGGAGACCTCGGTCGTCGTCGAGATAAACCTCGACGGCACCGGCCAGGTCGACGTCTCGACGGGCGTGGGCTTCTACGACCACATGCTCGACCAGCTCGGCCGCCACGGCCTCTTCGACCTCACCGTCAAGACCGAGGGCGACCTGCACATCGACAGCCACCACACCATCGAGGACAGCGCGCTCGCCCTCGGCGCCGCCTTCAAGCAGGCCCTCGGCGACAAGGTCGGCATCTACCGCTTCGGCAACTGCACCGTGCCGCTCGACGAGTCCCTCGCCCAGGTGACCGTCGACCTGTCCGGCCGCCCCTACCTCGTGCACACCGAGCCCGAGAACATGGCGCCGATGATCGGCACGTACGACACGACGATGACCCGGCACATCTTCGAGTCCTTCGTCGCGCAGGCCCAGATCGCCCTGCACATCCACGTCCCGTACGGCCGCAACGCCCACCACATCGTGGAGTGCCAGTTCAAGGCCCTCGCGCGGGCCCTGCGCTACGCCGCCGAGTTCGACCCCCGCGCGGCCGGCATCCTGCCCTCCACGAAGGGCGCCCTCTAGCCGTGAACGGCCTGAACACCATCCTGATCGTCCTCGGCCTGTTCCTGGCCGGGGGCGTCTACTCCTTCCAGAAGCAGAAGATGCCCAAGTCGGTCATCATCCTGCTGGCCCTCGCCTCCGCGATGTGCCTCGCCGCAGGAGTCCTGCGAATCCAGGGAATTTGGGAATGAGCGCAGTCCGCCCCACCAAGAACGTCGTCGTCTTCGACTACGGCTTCGGAAACGTCCGCTCCGCCGAGCGGGCCCTCGCCCGTGTCGGCGCGAACGTCGAGATCACCCGCGACTACGACAAGGCCATGGACGCCGACGGGCTCCTGGTCCCCGGCGTCGGCGCCTTCTCCGCCTGCATGCAGGGCCTCAAGGAGGCCCGCGGCGACTGGATCATCGGCCGCCGCCTCTCCGGCGGCCGCCCGGTCATGGGCATCTGCGTCGGCATGCAGATCCTCTTCGAGCGCGGCATCGAGCACGGCGTCGAGACCGAGGGCCTGGACGAGTGGCCCGGCACCGTCGGCCCGCTCAAGGCCCCGATCGTCCCCCACATGGGCTGGAACACCGTCGAGGCCCCGGCCGACAGCCAGGCCTTCAAGGGCCTGGACGCCGACGCCCGGTTCTACTTCGTGCACTCCTACGCGGCGCGCGACTGGAGCCTCGAAATCACCAACCCGCTGATCCGCGCCCCCAAGGTCACCTGGGCCACCCACGGCGAGCGTTTCGTGGCGGCGGTGGAGAACCGGGCCCTGTGGGCCACGCAGTTCCACCCCGAGAAGTCCGGCGACGCCGGCGCCCAGCTCCTCACCAACTGGATCGAGACCCTGTGATGACCGCACCCACGCTCGAACTCCTGCCCGCGGTCGACGTCCGCGACGGCCAGGCCGTCCGCCTCGTGCACGGGGTGTCCGGCAGCGAGACCTCCTACGGCTCCCCGCTGGACGCGGCCCTCGCTTGGCAGCGCTCCGGCGCCGAATGGCTGCACCTGGTCGACCTCGACGCCGCCTTCGGCACCGGCGACAACCGCGCCCTGGTCGCCGAGATCACCCGCGCCATGGACATCAAGGTCGAGCTCTCCGGCGGCATCCGCGACGACGCCTCGCTCGCCGCGGCCCTCGCCACCGGCTGCACCCGCGTCAACCTGGGCACCGCCGCCCTGGAGACCCCCGAGTGGGCGGCCAAGGCCATCGCCGAGCACGGCGACAGGATCGCGATCGGCCTCGACGTGCGCGGCACCACCCTCAAGGGACGCGGCTGGACCAGCGAGGGCGGCGACCTCTACGAGACCCTCGCCCGACTGGACTCCGAGGGCTGCGCCCGGTACGTCGTCACCGACATCGGCAAGGACGGCACGCTGACCGGCCCCAACCTGGAGCTGCTCAAGAACGTCTGCGCCGCCACCGACCGGCCCGTCGTCGCCTCCGGCGGCATCTCCTCGCTCGACGACCTGCGGGCGCTGTCCGACCTGGTCCCGCTGGGCGTCGAGGGCGCCATCGTCGGCAAGGCCCTGTACGCCAAGGCCTTCACCCTGGAAGAAGCCCTGAAGGTGGTCTCCGCATGAGCAACTCCCCCGACTCCACGGCCGACGTACGGCGCATCTCCTCCGGCGGCGCCTACGAGGACGTCATCGGCTACTCGCGCGCCGTGGCCCTCGCCAACGGCCTGGTCCTGGTCTCCGGCTGCACCGCCGCCGACGCGGGCGGCCCGTACGACCAGACGGTCAAGGCCTTCGAGGTCGCGTTCAAGGCGCTCGCCGAGGCCGGCCTGGGACCCGAGGACGTGGTCCGCACCCGCATGTACCTCACGCACGCCCGGGACGTCGACGAGGTCGGCCGCGCCCACAAGCAGCTCTTCGACACGGTCCGGCCCGCCGCGACCATGCTCATCGTCTCCGGCTTCGTCGACCCCGGCATGGTCGTCGAGGTGGAGGTCGAGGCGTTCAGGGCGGTGGCCCGATGACCCTCGCCGTACGCGTGATCCCCTGCCTGGACGTGGACAACGGCCGGGTCGTCAAGGGCGTCAACTTCCAGAACCTGCGCGACGCGGGTGACCCGGTGGAGATGGCCAAGCTGTACGACGCCGAAGGCGCCGACGAGCTGACCTTCCTCGACATCACCGCGTCCTCCGGGAACCGCGAGACCACGTACGACGTGGTGCGCCGCACCGCCGAACAGGTCTTCATCCCGCTCACGGTGGGCGGCGGCGTCCGGACGGCCGACGACGTCGACAAACTCCTGCGCGCGGGAGCGGACAAGGTCGGCGTGAACACCGCGGCCATCGTCCGCCCCGAGCTCATCCAGGAGATCGCGGAGCGCTTCGGGCGGCAGGTACTCGTCCTGTCGGTCGACGCCCGCCGCACCGCCGCCGGGACCTTCGAGGTCACCACGCACGGCGGCCGGCAGGGCACCGGCATCGACGCGGTCGAGTGGGCGCACCGGGCGGCCGAACTGGGCGCGGGCGAGATCCTGCTGAACTCCATGGACGCGGACGGCACGAAGGACGGCTACGACGTCGAGATGATCGCGGCGGTCCGCAAGCACGTCACCGTCCCGGTGATCGCCTCGGGCGGCGCGGGCCGCCTGGCCGATTTCGCCCCGGCGATCGACGCCGGTGCCGACGCGGTGCTGGCGGCGTCGGTCTTCCACTTCGGCGACCTGCGCATCTCGGAGGTCAAAACGGCCCTCCGCGAAGCGGGCCACCCCGTCCGCTGACCCTTCGCCTCCGGCGCGGTCTGCCGTTTCGGGGCGCTGCCCCCTGTTCCGGGTGCGGCCCGGTGGCCGCCGTTGCCCTGGCCGGGCGGTGCGGGTCCCGTTTCCGGGTGCGGCCCGGTGGACGCGCCTCAAACGCCGGCGGGGCTGGGTTTGGCTTCGGGTGGGGTGGTGCCCCTCCGGGGGCTCTCCTCGGCTCGCGCCTGCGGCCGTGGTTCTGCCGTTCGGCCCGGGTTGCGCGCTCGTCCTGCGGGGAGCCCCCGGAGTGTCCCCACCCCACGGCCCCCGGGTGGATCGCCCGGGTGGGGGTGCGGGGACGGCGGGGGGTGTCCCCGCAGGACGAGCGCGCAACCACCCCGCACGGCCGGGACGTGCCCGCAGGCGCGAGCCGAGGAGACACCCGCCGGCGGCCCCGCACCCCCACCCCCGGACCCGACCCCGCCCACCCGGAGCCAAACCCAGCCCCGCCGGCGATTGAGGCGCGGCCACCGGGCCGCACCCGGAACAGGACCGCACCCGGGTCAGATGCCCAGGGACGCCACCGTCAGCTTGGCGACGGCCTCCTTCTCGCCGTCCAGCGTCACCGACGCCGCCGCCTGACGGCCGAAGCAGAACAGCGTCAGTTCCCCCGGCTCGCCTGTCACCGTGACCACCGGCGCGCCCTTGCGGGCCACCACCGTCCGCCCGTCGGGACGCCTCAGCACCAGGCCCACCGGCGAGCGCCGGCCCGTCAGCCGCGCCAGCTTCTCCAGCCGCGACCACAGCGCGTCGGAGAACACCGGGTCCAGCTCCCGCGGGGACCAGTCCGGCTGCGCCCGGCGGACGTCCTCGGCGTGGACGTAGAACTCGACCGCGTTCGCCGCCTCGTCGATCTGCTTCAGCGCGTACACCGACATCCTCGGCGGGCCGGTCCTGATCAGCTGGAGCAGTTCCTCGTACGGCTTGGCCGTGTACTCCTCCATCGCCTTGTCCAGGCGGGCCTTCAGCACGTTCAGCAGCAGGCCGCCCGCCGCGTCGGGCCGCCGCTCACGGACCACCACGTGCGCGGCCAGGTCGCGACAGGTCCAGCCGGAGCACAGCGTGGGGGCCTCCGGACCGGCCGCCTCCAACAGGTCCGCCAGGAGCAGGCGTTCACGCTTCGCATGGGTAGACATGCGGGCCAGCCTACGGCGGGAACCCGCCGAGCACCCGCTCATCAGGCGGACGGGGATCATCACCCCCGTCCCGGCCCGGCACAATGTCCCCATGAGTACGTCCCCCCGCCCCGGCAGTCTCGACCCCGCCATCGCCGAGCGCCTCAAGCGTTCCGCGGACGGGCTGATCCCGGCCATCGCCCAGCAGTACGACACCGGTGAGGTGCTCATGCTCGGCTGGATGGACGACGAGGCCCTGCACCGCACCCTGACCACCGGCCGCTGCACCTACTGGTCCCGCAGCCGCCAGGAGTACTGGGTGAAGGGGGACACGTCCGGTCACTTCCAGCACGTGAAGTCCGTCGCGCTCGACTGCGACGCCGACACCGTGCTCGTCCGGGTCGACCAGGTCGGGGCGGCCTGCCACACCGGGGCACGCACCTGCTTCGACGAAGATGTCCTCCTCCGCGCAGCCGACTAGGTAGGGTCCCTCGAAATGGATCTTGAGACGTTCCGCAAGCTCGCGGCCGACCGCCGCGTCATCCCCGTGAGCCGCAAGCTGCTGGCCGACGGGGACACCCCCGTCGGGCTCTACCGCAAGCTGGCAGCCGAACGCCCCGGCACCTTCCTCCTGGAGTCCGCCGAGAACGGCCGCTCCTGGTCCCGGTACTCCTTCGTCGGGGTCCGCAGCGACGCCACCCTGACCGCCCGGGACGGCCGGGCCCACTGGATCGGCACCCCGCCCGTCGGCGTCCCCACCGACGGCGACCCCCTCGACGCCCTGCGCGCCACCGTCGAGGCCCTGCACACCCCCCGCGACCTCGCGGGCAGCATGCCGCCCTTCACCGGCGGCATGGTCGGCTACCTCGGCTACGACATCGTGCGCCGCCTGGAGCGCATCGGCGAGCACACCGCCGACGACCTGGAGCTGCCCGAGCTGACCATGCTGCTCACCTCCGACCTGGCGGTCATGGACCACTGGGACGGCACCGTCCAGCTCATCGCCAACGCGATCAACCACAACGACCTCGACTCCGGGGTCGACGAGGCGTACGCGGACGCCGTCGCCCGCCTCGACGCGATGGAGGCCGACCTCGCACGGCCCGCCCCCTACGTGCCGGCCGCGCTGCCCGCCTCCGAGCTGCCCGAGTTCTCCGCCCTGTGGGGCGGCGAGAAGTACCAGGCGGCCGTCGAGGACATCAAGGAGCGCATCCGGGCCGGCGAGGCCTTCCAGGTGGTGCCCTCGCAGCGGTTCGAGACCCCCTGCCACGCCTCCGCGCTGGACGTCTACCGGGTGCTGCGGGCCACCAACCCGTCCCCGTACATGTACCTCTTCCGCTTCGAGAACGGCTTCGACGTGGTCGGCTCCAGCCCCGAGGCGCTGGTCAAGGTCGAGGACGGGCGGGCCATGGTCCACCCCATCGCCGGCACCCGCCACCGCGGCACGACCCCGCAGGAGGACAACGACCTCGCCGACGAGCTGATGGCCGACCCCAAGGAGCGCGCCGAGCACCTGATGCTCGTCGACCTGGGCCGCAACGACCTCGGCCGGGTCTGCGAGCCGGGATCGGTGGAGGTCGTCGACTTCATGTCGATCGAGCGCTACTCCCACGTCATGCACATCGTCTCCACCGTGACGGGGCGCGTCGCCGAGGGGAAGACCGCTTTCGACGTGCTCACCGCCTGTTTCCCGGCCGGTACGCTCTCCGGCGCGCCCAAGCCCCGCGCCATGCAGATCATCGAGGAGCTGGAGCCCTCCCGCCGCGGCCTCTACGGCGGCTGCGTGGGCTACCTGGACTTCGCCGGGGACTCCGACACGGCCATCGCCATCCGCACGGCGCTGCTGCGCGACGGCACGGCGTACGTGCAGGCCGGGGCCGGTGTCGTCGCGGACTCGGTGCCCGAGCTGGAGGACAACGAGTGCCGCAACAAGGCGGCCGCGGTGCTGCGCGCGGTGGGAGCGGCGAACCGCCTCCACGGCTCCTGAGGGCGTAGGGGATAGTGGGGTACGTGAGTGCCGTACCCCCGCCCCGAAACGACGCCGACGCCGACGCCGAGTCCGAGCCCGAGGCTCCCGACCGTCGCGGCGGCCGCCGCAGTGTGGCCGTCGCCCTGCTGCTCGGCGCCCTCGGCGCCACCGTCGTCCTGCTCGCCTCCGGCCGGACCTGGGCCAGGGGCACCGCCGCCATCGGCAGCGACTCGCTCCAGCTGGCCGCCGACGGGCGGGCCGTCACCGGCCTGCCCGCCGCGCTGGCCATCGTGGGCCTCGCCGCGCTGGTCGCCGTCTTCGCCGTACGCGGCAAGGGCCGGCTGCTGGTGTCGGGGCTGCTGGCGCTCAGCGGCCTGGGGGCGGTGCTGTCCGCCCTCCTCGGCTCCGACGGCCGCCGTGCCCTGGACGCGCAGGCCGCCCGTACGACCGCGGACAGCGCCGCGCACGTGGCCGGCCTGACCCAGACGTCCTGGCCCTACGTCACGGCCGCCGGCGCGGCCCTGATCCTCGTCGCCGGGCTGCTGGCGCTGCGTTTCGGCCGGAGCTGGCCCTCGATGGGGGGCCGCTACGAGCGTGACGGCAGCCCGCGCGCCCGGACTGTCGCGGCGGTTGATCCGGACCGGCCGGAGGATCTGTGGAAGGCTCTGGACCGCGGCGAGGACCCGACCGGCGACCCGGGCGCCGACCGGGCCCACTGACCCGACCCCCCTGGACGGCGAAGCCGCCCGGTGCGGGACAATGGTCGCCGAGCGTTCGACACAGACCGCACGTTCGACACAGCAGCGCGACAGAGCAACGAGGAGCAACTCATGGCGGGCACTAGCCACGGACACACCCCGGCCGCCTGGACCGGTGTCATCATCGCCTTCATCGGTTTCTGCATCTCCGGCGCCTTCATGGTGCTCGCGAACCCGCTCGGCTTCTGGGCCGGACTCGTCGTCGTCGCGCTCGGCGGTGTCGTCGGCCTGGGGATGAAGGCCGCGGGCATGGGCGCGCCGAAGGCCGCGCACAAGGACCTCGCCGAGGTCATCGCCGCGTCCAAGGTTCCCGCCAAGGTCTGAGCGCACGAGCGACGCGGCCGAAAGGCGCGGCCCCGCCGGGCTGCGCCTTTTGTCATGAGCGGAGAGAATCAGCAGGTGGACGCCTTTCGCACCCCCGATGCCCCGCCGTCGCCGACGCCCGTGCCCGCGGGGCCGGGGCAGCCCGGGCCGGCGTCCCCGTCCCGGGCCATGCGCCTCGCCGTCCCGGCGTTCTACCTGGCCGGAGTCACCGCCGCGTTCGCGTACGTGGGCGCGGTGGATCCCAACGAGCCCGGCCACTACCCCGTGTGCCCGCTGTTCCGGCTGACGGGCGTCCTGTGCCCGGGCTGCGGCGGCCTGCGCAGCGCGCACGCCTTCGCGCACGGCGATCTGGTCACCGCTCTCGGGGCGAACGCGCTCGCGGTCGTGGGCTACTTCGTCTTCGCGGGGTTCATGGCCCTGTGGCTGGTCCGCGCGTTCCGCGGCGGGCCGACCCCGAGGATCGTCCTGCGGCGCCGGTACTGGTGGGCAATCGGTGCGCTGGCCCTGGTTTTCGTCATTGTCCGAAATCTCTCCTTCGGCTCCGCACTGGCGCCCTGAGCCCCCTGGGCAGGCCCTATGACGCACGGATTCCGAATGTCCAGTTACTGGGACGACGTCAACCGCGTGCGGAGGGCGACGCCTCCTGCGGATACCATTTGAGAGCCGACCTTGCGGTTGTACGTGTCTGCAAGGCGGCCGACCGTCATCGACCCGGAAGGGGGCCGCTCGCGTGAGTGTGCTCGACGAGATCATCGAAGGGGTCCGCGAAGACCTTGCCGAACGGCAGGCCCGCGTGAGCCTCGACGAGCTCAAGGAGCGTGCCGCCAAGGCGCCCCAGGCCAAGGACGGCGTCGCTGCCCTGCGCGGCGACAGCGTCAAGGTGATCTGCGAGGTCAAGCGCTCCAGCCCGTCCAAGGGCGCGCTGGCCGCCATCGCCGATCCGGCCGGGCTCGCCGCCGACTACGAGGCTGGCGGTGCGGCGGTCATCTCCGTCCTCACCGAGCAGCGCCGATTCGGCGGCTCGCTGGCCGACCTGGAGGCCGTCCGCGCCCGCGTGGACATCCCGATCCTGCGCAAGGACTTCATCGTCACGGCGTACCAGCTCTGGGAGGCCCGGGCCTACGGCGCCGACCTCGTCCTGCTGATCGTCGCGGCCCTGGAGCAGGAGGCCCTCGTCTCCCTCATCGAGCGGGCCGAGTCCATCGGTCTCACCCCGCTCGTCGAGGTCCACGACGAGGAGGAAGTGGAGCGCGCGGTCGCCGCGGGCGCCAAGATCATCGGCGTCAACGCCCGCAACCTCAAGGACCTCAAGGTCGACCGCTCCACCTTCGAGCGCGTCGTCGGCGAGATCCCGGACCACATCGTCAAGATCGCCGAGTCCGGCATCCGTGGCCCGCACGACCTGATCGCCTACGCCAACGAGGGCGCCGACGCCGTCCTCGTCGGGGAGTCGCTGGTGACCGGCCGCGACCCGAAGGCGGCCGTGGCCGACCTCGTCGCCGCAGGCGCCCACCCCGCACTGCGCCACGGGCGGAGCTGACCCGCACCCATGGCCCACGACCGCTCCTCCGTCCGCACCCGGCCGGGCTCCCGCCCGGTCGCCGTGCCGACGGCGCACGCGCCCCTGGCGCGCGGCTGCCGCCCTCGCGGCTGCCGCGCCCCGGCCCGGCGCGTCCACGGGCGGCGGGTCCGGTACGTGATCGGCTCCGAGCCCGGTCAGGTCAACGGCATGCGATGGCGCCGCGGAGGCGCGCTGTAACGAGGGCCGCAGCGGCCCGGTACGCGAGACGTACCGCGCCGCGGGCAGCTCCCGTACGGCCTGACGTCCCGGGCCGCCGGCTCCGGACGCGGGCCGCTCCGCACCGTACGCGCGACATCCCCCAGCGGGGTGTGCGCGGTACGCGCGGGCGGCGCAATACGGTGAATCCACCCCGCCGCATCTCGCACCCGTAGGAGCACTGGACATGTCCAGCGAGTTCTTCATTCCGGACCCGGAGGGTCACGTCCCCAACGCCGAGGGTTACTTCGGCGACTTCGGCGGCAAGTTCATCCCGGAGGCGCTCGTCGCCGCCGTGGACGAGGTCGCCGTCGAGTACGAGAAGGCCAAGGGCGACCCGGCCTTCGCGGACGAGCTCAACGACCTCATGGTCAACTACACCGGCCGCCCGAGCGCCCTCACCGAGGTGCCCCGCTTCGCCGAGCACGCCGGCGGCGCCCGGGTCTTCCTCAAGCGCGAGGACCTCAACCACACCGGCTCGCACAAGATCAACAACGTGCTGGGCCAGGCGCTGCTCACCAAGCGCATGGGCAAGACCCGCGTCATCGCCGAGACCGGCGCCGGACAGCACGGCGTGGCCACCGCCACCGCCTGCGCGCTCTTCGGCCTCGACTGCACCATCTACATGGGCGAGATCGACACCCAGCGCCAGGCCCTCAACGTCGCCCGCATGCGCATGCTGGGCGCCGAGGTCATCGCCGTGAAGTCCGGCTCGCGCACCCTCAAGGACGCGATCAACGAGGCGTTCCGCGACTGGGTCGCCAACGTGGACCGCACCCACTACCTCTTCGGTACGGTCGCCGGCCCGCACCCCTTCCCGGCCATGGTCCGCGACTTCCACCGGGTCATCGGAGTCGAGGCCCGCCGCCAGATCCTGGAGCGCGCCGGCCGGCTGCCCGACGCCGTCGCGGCCTGCGTCGGCGGCGGCTCCAACGCCATCGGCCTCTTCCACGCCTTCATCCCGGACACCGACGTCCGCCTGGTCGGCTTCGAGCCCGCCGGGCACGGCGTCGAGACCGGCGAGCACGCGGCCACGCTGACCGCGGGCGAGCCCGGGATCCTGCACGGCTCCCGCTCCTACGTCCTCCAGGACGAGGAGGGCCAGATCACCGAGCCGTACTCCATCTCGGCCGGCCTGGACTACCCGGGCATCGGCCCGGAGCACTCCTACCTCAAGGACTCCGGCCGCGGCGAGTACCGCGCGGTCACCGACGACGCGGCGATGCAGGCCCTGCGCCTGCTCTCGCGCACCGAGGGGATCATCCCGGCGATCGAGTCGGCGCACGCCCTCGCCGGTGCCCTGGACCTGGGCCGCGAGCTGGGCAAGGACGGCCTGATCGTCGTCAACCTGTCCGGTCGCGGCGACAAGGACATGGACACGGCCGCCCGCTACTTCGGGCTGTACGACACCGACGGTGAAGTCGCCGACAACGAGTTCTCCGAGGGGGACGACAAGTGAGCTCCACGCACGGGCGCGGCAACATCGAGCTGCTGAGCGCCACCCTCGCCAAGGCGAAGTCCGAGGACCGCGCGGCCCTCGTCGCCTACCTCCCCGCGGGCTTCCCGACCGTCGGCGGCGGCATCGAGGCGGTCAAGGCCGTCATCGCCGGAGGCGCGGACGTCGTCGAGATCGGCCTGCCGCACAGCGACCCGGTCCTCGACGGGCCGGTCATCCAGACCGCCGACGACATCGCCCTGCGGGGCGGCGTCAAGATCGCCGACGTGCTCCGCACGGTCCGCGAGGCCCACGAGGCGACCGGCGCCCCGATCCTGGTGATGACCTACTGGAACCCCATCGACCGCTACGGCGTCGAGCGGTTCACGGCCGAGCTGGCGGCCGCGGGCGGCGCCGGCTGCATCCTGCCCGACCTGCCGGTCCAGGAGTCCGCGCTGTGGCGCGAGCACGCGGAGAAGCACGGTCTGGCGACCGTCTTCGTCGTGGCTCCCAGCAGCAAGGACGCCCGCCTGGCCACCATCACGGCGGCCGGCTCCGGCTTCGTCTACGCCGCCTCCCTCATGGGAGTCACCGGAACCCGCGAGTCCGTCGGCAACCAGGCCGCGGACCTGGTGCGGCGCACCCGCGCCACCAGCGACCTGCCGGTCTGCGTCGGCCTCGGCGTCTCCAACGCCGCCCAGGCCAAGGAGGTCGCGGGCTTCGCCGACGGCGTGATCGTCGGCTCGGCCTTCGTGAAGCTGCTCCTGGACGCGCCGGACCTGCCGGCCGGACTGGACGCCGTACGGGCGCTCGCGGGCGAGCTCGCGCGGGGCGTACGCCGGAGCTGACGCCCGTTCGATCACAGGCACGGATGTCTGATCGGGTTCTGTAGCCCGATCGGGTGGAAGTGCGGGCAGGGAGGCACGCGAGTGCCTCCCTGCTTCGTTTGGCGGAGCGTGAGCGAGAAGAACGACGGTGCGAACCGCGATGCGACGAAACGATCGGCCCGGGAACGACTCCTCGTGGAGCGCGAGCGGCAGAAGACCCGGGACAAGCGACGGCGGACCCTCGTCGTGGCGGCGGCGGTGGTCGGCGTCCTCGGCCTGGCGACCGTCGTGGGCGTGATCGCGGCCAACACCGGCAAGAGCGGCTCCGCCAAGGCGGGCCCCGTGGTCGCCCCTTCCGGGGCCACCGGAAAGGACGCCCTCGCCATCCAGGTGGGCAAGCCCGAGGCGAAGTCCTCCCTCACCGTGTGGGAGGACTTCCGCTGCCCCTCCTGCAAGTTCTTCGAGGACAACTACCGCGACGTCATCCACGACCTGGAGGCCAAGGGGCTGCTCAAGGTCGACTACCACCTGGTCACGCTCATCGACCGGAGGATGGGCGGCAGCGGCTCGCTGAAGGCGGCCAACGCGGCCGCCTGCGCGCAGGACGCCGGCAAGTTCACCGAGTACCACGACCTCCTCTTCCAGAACCAGCCGCAGGAGGTCGACGACGCCTTCGGCAAGGACGCCAAGCTGCTGGAACTGGCGGGCAAGGTCGACGGGCTGGACACCCCCGCGTTCCGCTCGTGCGTCGAGGACGGCACGCACAACAGCTGGGTGACCAAGTCGGACGGCGCCTTCACCGCCGGACAGTTCCGCGGCACCCCGACCGTGCTTCTGAACGGCAAGGACATCCTTTCCGACCAGGCCAACCAGGTGACCCCGCAGAAGCTGAAGGAGCAGGTGGAAGCCGCGGCCGGGGTCGTGAAGCCGGCACCGTCCGCCAGCCCGACGCCCGGATCCGGGGGGAAGAACGGGGCCAAGGCCTCGTCGTCCGCGTCGCGGACGGGCTCCGGTTCGTCCGGTTCATCCGGCTCGTCCACCGGATCGTCCACCCGGTCCGGCGGCACCTCGACCGGGACCTCGAACGGCTCCTCGGGAGACTGATCACGGCCCGTTCCAGGTCTGGATTTGGTTTCGTCCTGCCGGGTGGGTTGCGGTGCGCACCGCCCGGCAGGGTAGCGTCATGTCTGCCATGGACATTGCTTACATCCCCAGTCCGTCGACCGGCGTGATCCATCTCGGACCGATCCCGCTCCGCGGCTACGCGTTCTGCATCATCATCGGCGTCTTCGTCGCCGTCTGGCTCGGCAACAAGCGGTGGATCGCGCGCGGCGGAAAGCCGGGCACGGTCGCGGACATCGCCGTGTGGGCCGTGCCCTTCGGCCTGGTCGGTGGTCGCCTCTACCACGTGATCACCGACTACCAGCTCTACTTCGGCGAGGGCCGGGACTGGGTCGACGCCTTCAAGATCTGGGAGGGCGGACTCGGCATCTGGGGCGCCATCGCGCTCGGCGCGGTGGGTGCCTGGATCGGCTGCCGCCTGCGCGGGATCCCGCTGCCGGCCTGGGCGGACGCCCTGGCCCCGGGTATCGCGCTGGCCCAGGCCTGCGGGCGCTGGGGCAACTGGTTCAACCAGGAGCTGTACGGCCGGGCCACCGATCTGCCGTGGGCGGTGGAGATCACCGCGGGCCCGAACCGGGACGCCGGGACCTACCACCCGACCTTCCTGTACGAGTCGCTGTGGTGCGTCGGCGTCGCGTTCCTGGTGATCTGGGCCGACCGCCGCTTCAAGCTCGGCCACGGACGGGCCTTCGCCCTGTACGTCGCCGCGTACTGCGTCGGCCGGGGCTGGATCGAGTACATGCGCGTCGACGAGGCGCACCACATCCTGGGCGTCCGGCTGAACGTCTGGACCTCGATCGTCGTCTTCGTGCTCGCGGTCGTCTACCTGGTGCTGTCGGCGAAGCTGCGGCCGGGCCGTGAGACGGTCGTCGAGCCGGACACCTCCGGCGGCAAGGACGGTGCCGACGCGGCTCCGGCCGACGCGGACGCCGCCACCGGGGCCGCTGACGCCGAGAAGCCCGAGCCCGCCGAGGCCAAGACGCCCGTCCTCACGAAGGACGCCCCCGCCAAGGCCGAGGCCGAGGCCGAAGCCCCGGAGCCGGGCAAGCGCTGACCTGACCGCTCCGCGAAGGGGGGTGCCGCATACAGCGGCACTCCCCTTCGCGTTCGCCCCATCCGGCCCCGCCGGCGTTTGAGGCGCGGGGTCCGGGGCGGAGCCCTGGGATACGGCGGCCGGGGTCAGCGGGCCGCCATGCGCGCGGCGAGGGCCAGGGTGCGGTGCGCCGCGGCCACCACCGCCGGATCCACGAACCGGCCGTCGGGCAGAGCCAGCGCACCCGGGGTGGCCCGGGCGGCGCTCAGCACCTCCACGGCGGAGCTGACCTCCTCGGGCGCCGGGAGGTAGGCCCGCTCGATCACCTGGAGCTGGCGCGGATGGATCGCCGCCCGGCCGAGGAACCCCAGGGCGCGGCCCCGGGCGCACGAGACGGCCAGCGACTCCAGGTCCCGGATGTCCGGGAACACCGACTGCGCCGGGGGAGCCAGCCCCGCCGCCCGGGCCGCGACCACCACCCGGGAGCGGCACCAGTCCAGGCCCGTCTCCGCGCTGACGGCCAGGTCGGCCCGCAGGTCCGCCTCGCCGAGGGAGAGCCCGCGCAGGGCGGGGTGCGCGCGGGCGATCTCGTAGGCGCGCTCCACGCCCACGGCCGATTCGAGCAGGGCGTGCAGGCTGACCCCGCCGGTGCGGTCGGCGACGGCCGTGATCTGCCCCGGGGCGCTGATCTTGGGCAGCCGCAGCCCCGCGAGGCCGTGCAGACCGCCGAGCGCGGTGAGGTCGGCGCCGCCCCAGGGGGAGTCCAGGGCGTTCACGCGGACGTGGACGGGGAGCGGGGGCCGTTCGGCCAGCAGCTCGGCGGTCGCGGCGCGGGCGTACTCCTTCCGTGAGGCCGGTACCGCGTCCTCCAGGTCGACGATGACGGCGTCCGCCCCGCAGCCGAGGGCCTTGGCGACCACCTCCGGGCGGTCTCCGGGCGCGTACAGCCAGGTCAGGATCACAGGGCTCCCTCGGTCCGCAGTGCGGTGATCTCGGACCCGGTCAGTCCGAGCTCGGTCAGGACCTCGTCGGTGTCCGCGCCGTGCGGGCGGCCCGCCCAGCGGATCCCGCCGGGGGTCTCGGAGAGCCGGAAGAGGATGTTCTGCATGCGGAGCGGGCCCAGCTCCGGGTCCTCGACCTCGGTGACGGTGTCGAGGGCGGCGAACTGCGGGTCGGCCATCACGTCCCGGACGTCGTAGACCTGGGCGACGGCCGCCTCGGCGTCCTCGAACGCGGCGACGACCTCCTCGGCCTTGTGCCGGGCGATCCAGCCGCCGACCGCGTCGTCCAGTACATCCGCGTGCCGGGCCCGCCCGGCGCCGGTCGCGAACCAGGGCTCGGCGATCAGCTCGGGCCGGCCCACCAGCCGCACGACCCGTTCGGCGATGGACTGCGCGGAGGCGGAGACCGCCAGCCAGCGGCCGTCGGCGCTGCGGTAGGTGTTGCGGGGGGCGTTGTTCGCGGAGCGGTTGCCGGTGCGCGGCTGGACGTAGCCGAGCTGGTCGTACCAGAGCGGGTGCGGGCCGAGGACGGTGAGGATCGGCTCGACGATCGCCAGGTCCACTACCTGGCCGTGCCCGGTACGGTCGCGGCCGGCGAGGGCCGTCATCACGGCGTACGCGCAGGTCAGCGCGGCGATCGAGTCGGCGAGCCCGAAAGGCGGCAGCGTCGGCGGACCCTCCGGCTCCCCGGTGATCGAGGCGAACCCGCTCATCGCCTCGGCGAGGGTGCCGAAGCCCGGCCGGTGGGCGTACGGGCCGTACTGGCCGAAGGCCGTGACGCGCGCGAGCACCAGGCGCGGGTTGGCGGCGGACAGCTCGGGCCAGCCCAGCCCCCACTTCTCCAGCGTGCCGGGGCGGAAGTTCTCGATGACCACGTCGGCGGTGGCGGCGAGGCGCAGCAGGGTGTCCCGGCCGCCCGGCGTGGACAGGTCGAGGGTCATCGTCCGTTTGTTCCGGCCGAGGAGCTTCCACCACAGGCCGATGCCGTCCTTGGCGGGGCCGTGGCCGCGCGAGGGGTCGGGGCGGCCGGGGTGCTCGACCTTGACGACCTCGGCGCCGAAGTCGCCCAGCAGGGTGGCGGCCAGCGGCCCGGCGAAGAGGGTGGCCAGGTCGAGCACGCGGAGCCCTTCCAGTGGCCCTTGCCCTGGCCGGGCTTCGGCGGGGGCGGGGGCGGTGGCGGTGGCTTCGGTGGGGCCGGGCGCGCGCCGGGGCGTCTCCTCGGGCGCCGAACGGTGCCCGGGGCCGGAAAGCGCGGCGGTGGTGCGTTCCGCGCCCTGCGGGGATCGCCCCGACACACTCCCGGCCCCGCCGGAGCAGCTCGCGGGCCGGCGCCCGTCGGAGGTCACGAGGCGGCTCCGCGCTGCGCCGCGGCGAAGGCGTCGGTCTCCGCGCGGGTCGGCATCGAGTCCTGGGCTCCCGGGCGCTGGACGGAGAGCGCCGCCGCCGCCGAGGCCCAGCGCAGGGCCTCGGGCATCGGCCGGCCCTCACCCAGGGCCACGGCGAGGGCGCCGACGAAGGTGTCCCCGGCGGCGGTCGTGTCCATGGCCCGCACCCGGGGCGCGGGCACCGTCAGCGGCTCCCGGCCGCGGGCGGCGTACAGCACCCCCGCCGCGCCGAGCGTGACCACCACCTCGGGCACGTCGGCCAGCAGGGCCTCGGCGGCCTGCAGGGGGTCGGTGAGCCCGGTGAGGGCGGCCGCCTCGTGCTCGTTGGGGACGAGGAGGTCGGTGGCGGCGAGCAGATCGGCGGGCAGCGGCCGGGCGGGTGCCGGGGTGAGCACCGTGCGGACGCCGTGCGCGCGGGCGGCGCGGGCCCCGGCGAGGACGGCGGACAGCGGCAGTTCGAGCTGGAGGAGGAGGGCACCGGCGGCGGCGATCCGTGCCTCGTCACCCGCCTCCAGACCGGTGACGGCGGCGTTCGCGCCGGGGATGACGATGATGCTGTTGCCGCCCTCGTCGTCCACCGTGATGTGGGCGGTGCCGCTGGCGCCCTCGACGGTCCGCAGGGCCGCGGTGTCGACCCGGGCCGCGGTGAGCGCGGAGCGCAGCCGTACGCCGAACTCGTCGGCCCCGACCGCGCCGATCATCACCACCTCCCCGCCGGCGCGGGCCGCGGCGACGGCCTGGTTGGCGCCCTTGCCGCCGGGGACCGTGCGGAAGGCCCGGCCGGTGACGGTCTCCCCGAGGCGGGGGGCCTTGGGGACGTAGGCGACGAGGTCCATGTTCGTACTGCCGAGCACGGCGATGGCCGTCATGAGCGTGCTGCCTCCTGTGCGGTGAGGTGGGCGAGGGTGTCGAAGCCGATGCCGTCGAAGCCGGGGACGGTGGTGGCGAGACGGTTCTTGAGGGGCGCGGTCCAGCGGTGCCCGATGCCCTCCGGGGAGCCGGCGAGCAGACCGGCGAGGGCGCCGGCGGTGGCCCCGTTGGAGTCGGTGTCCCAGCCGCCGGACACGGCGCGGCAGACGGAGCGGGTGAAGTCCCCGTCCGCGTGGGTGAGGGCGGCGGCGATCAGCGCGGTGTTGGGGACGGCGTGGACCCAGTGGTAGTGCCCGTAGCGGGCGTGCAGCCGGTCGACGACGAGGTCGAAGTCGCTCTCCCGGCCGGCCGTCCGGATCCCGAAGCGGACGGCCTCGGCGAGGCGGGAGCGGGGCGGTACGAAGGCCAGCCCGGTCCGCAGCGCGGTGTGGACGTCCGTCCGGCCGGTGGCGGCGGTGGCGGTGGCGGCGGCGATGAAGAGGGCGGCGTAGACGCCGTTGCCGGTGTGGGTCAGGGCGGCGTCCCGGTAGGCCTGGGCCGCGGCGGCGGCCGGGTCGCCCGGGTTGGTCCAGCCGTGGACGTCGGCGCGGATGAGGGCGCCGATCCACTCGCGGAAGGGGTTGTGGTGGGTGGCGGTGACGGGCGGCTCCAGGCCGAGGAGGAGATTGCGGTAGGCGACGCGCTCGGCGGTGAAGGTCCGCCCGGCGGGCAGCTCGTCGAGCCAGAGGCGGGCCACGTCGGCGGTGGTGAAGGTCTTGCCGTGCCGCTGGAGCAGGAGCAGTCCGAGGAGGGGGTAGTTGAGGTCGTCGTCCTCGGGCATGCCGTCGATGTTCTCGGCGAGGGAGGTGGGGGCGGAACGGCGGTTCCACGGGTGGGCGGCCAGCACCTCCGGTGGTACGCCGCGTTCGCTGAACCAGTCGTCGAGCGGCCAGTTGCCGCCGGCGCGGCCCAGCGCCCGGATCCCCTCCAGCGGCAGCTTCTCGACGGGCTTCCCGAGCAGGCACCCGACGGCCCGCCCGAGCCAGGCGGCCTCCAGCCTGGTCCGCAGTCCGGGATCCGGCCGCGCGGCTGCGGGCCCGGTCCGCGGCACGGGTTCCGGGTCGGCGTCCGGGTCCCGGATACCGGTGGACGGGGATCCGGGGGGCATGCAGCCGGTCCCGCAGGCCTTGGTGATGTCCGGCCAGGACTGGGGTTCGTCGGTGCGGGAGGGGGGTGGGAGGGCCGCCAGGGCGTCCAGGAGGCGGACGGCCAGCGCCCGGAGTTCCGGTGGGGCCGGGGCGGGGGAGGCGCCGGCGCGGTCCGGGGCGGGAGAGCCGCCCGCCGCGAGCCAGGCGCGCAGGGCGGGACCCGCATCCCGGCCGTCCTCGGCGGCCTGGCGCAGCTCGTGCCCGACCAGGTCCTCGGGCTGGGCCCAGGTGAGCCGCACGGGCCCGTGCCCCGGGCCGGGTTCCGGGTCCGCCCCGGGCTCCCGAGGGGGGCGGTGCCGGGCCGGGTCCGGGGCGTCGCGGGATTCCGGCGGGCGCGCGGGAGCGGCCGGGGCCGGTCCGGCGGTGCCCGTCACCGGGGGTCCGCGATCGCGGTGAAGGCCGATTCGTGCGACCTGCGGCGGGAGCGGTCGAGGGCGAAGACCTCCCGGGCCACCGCGGCCATCGCCTCGGCGGGGGCGTGCAGGTCGAGGCGGCTGGCCTCGGCGACCTGCTTGGCCCAGGCGGCCGGGACCGCGGCCTCGCCGCCCAGGGCCCCGGCGATCGCCCCCGCCATGGTGGCGATGGAGTCGCAGTCCCGGCCGTAGTTGACCGCGCCGAGGACCGCCGTCTCGTACCGTCCGTCCGCGACGAGCAGCATCCCCAGCGCGACCGGGAGTTCCTCGATGGCGTGCAGGCGGGACGGGCGGCGGGCGTCCAGCGAGGGCGCGCGGTAGTCCGGGCCGACCGAGTCGTACGGGGCCACCGCCGCCCGCAGCGGCGCCAGCGCCGACTCGAAGTCCCGGTGCCCGGCGGCCACTTCCCGGACGGCGGCGATCGCCGCGCGCGTGCCGTCCTTGGCCAGGGACAGGGCCGTGTCCACCACCGACGACGCCGTCGCCCCCGGTACGCACGCCGCCGCCACCGCCGCCGCGAACACGCCCGCCGCCTCCCGGCCGTACGAGGACTGGTGCGCACCGGCGATGTCCAGCGCCTCCGCGTACGCGCCCGCCGGATTGCCCGCGTTGGCGATGCCCACCGGTGCCATGTACATCGCCGCGCCGCAGTTGACGATGTTGCCGCTGCCGGCCTCGCGGGGGTCGGCGTGGGCGTAGTGCAGCCGGGTCACGATCCACTTCTCGGCGAGGAAGATCCGCTGGAGCGGCAGGGCTTCGGCTTCCAGCTCCGGAATCCAGCGGGGGGTGGACATCAGGTCGGGGACCAGGTGCTCGGCGACCGCGTAGGCGTCGAGGTGGTCCCGTACCGCTTCGTAGACCCGCACCAGCGCGTGCGTCATCAAGGTGTCGTCCGTGACGTGCCCGTCGCCCTTGTGGTACGGCGCGATGGGGCGGGCCGTACGCCAGTCCTCGTACCAGGGGCCGACGATGCCGTGCACGCGGCCGCCGTGCCGTTCCACGATCTGGTCCGGGGTCCAGCCCTCCACCGGGCCGCCGAGCGCGTCGCCGACGGCGGCTCCGACGAGAGCGCCGCGGGCCCGGTCCTCCAACGTGAGCGTCATGTCCGAATCATCCCTTGGGTGAGGTGAGTTCCGTGGCCGCGAGGAGCGCGGCGAGTTCCACGAGGTCGGTGCCGGCGAGGCGGGGGAGGGCGCAGCCGGAGAGGGTGCGGCAGGCCTCGCGCCAGGCGGCGGGGATCGAGTCGCCGCCGCCGAGTACGCCGGTCAGCGCTCCGGCCAGGGCGGGCGCGGAGTCCGCGACACGGGACAGGCAGGCGGCGGCCGGTACGGCCTCGGTCATCCTGCCGCGGGCCGCGGTGGCGAGGGCGAGGGCCACGGGGACGGTCTCGGCCGCGGCGATCCCGTAGCTGTAGACGTGGTCGACGATCTCGTGTTCGAGGGTGGGGACGATGGCGAAGGCGCCGCCGCCGTCGGTGCGGGTGCGGGCGAGCCGGACGGCGTGCCGGGCGTTGCGGCCGATCTCGGTGGCCTCGGGGAGCTGGGCGAGGGCGGCATCCACGGCGGCGTCGACGTCGGGGGTGGTGAGCGCGGTGGCGATGGCGGCCGCCATGGCACGGGCACCGTGCACCCCGTCGCCGTCCTGGGTGTAGCGGGCGTCGAACTCGGCGAGGTCGGCCGCGGCGCGGGCGTCTCCGGGATGGACGACGGCGAGGACGCAGGCGCGGACGCAGGCGGCGTCGTCGAAGTAGTGCGGGTTGTCGTGGCCGGTGGCGGGCGGGCGCAGGCCGGTGGCGAGATTGCCGAGGCCGGCGCGGACGGAGATCCGGGCGCGGAGGGGGAGGACGGCGGACTCGACCTCGGGCGCGCGTTCCGCTGCCGCGGCGACCTCGGAGGCCAGGGCGTTCCACGCGAGGTCGATGGCCGCGCGCATCCTTCTCGACCTGCTGAGGTCGCTGAGGAGGACGCCGGCGGCGGTGAGCACGGACTCGGCGACGAAGGCGGCCCACTCGGCGTCGTCGGAGGGGCCGAGGCGGAGGGGCTCGGGGGGCTGGTTGAGGGCGATGGGGACGGGGAGGGTGGTGGTGGCGTTCTGCTCGGCGAAGGTGTCGAGCTCGCGGGTCAGGCGGCGGGTCCACTCGGGCATGCGGCTGGCGCGGTGCCGGGCGGCGGGCCACCCGGCCGCGTCGCCCGCGGCGAGCCCGAGGAGGAGGCCTTCGATGGGGCGGGCCGGTTTCCCCGCGGGGAGCCCGGCGGACTGCTCCCGGGCCAGGACCCCGGCCCCGGCCCGGACCACGATCCGGGACCCCGTCCCGGGGGCGGGCGCGAGGACGCCTCCGGCCGCACCCGGGGCCCGCGTCGCCTCGGGCAGTGCCGGCCCACCCGGGCCCGTACCCGTGACCGGGCCCGCCGGCAGCATGCGCGCCGCCGCCCGGCCGACCGGGGCCGGGCCTAGGGGCTTGGGCTCCGCCGGAGCCGTCGGCGGGGCCGGCAGGGCGCGTGGCGGCGCCTCGGCGAGGCCCGGTCCGCCCGACTGCGGGCCACCGGAGAGCTGCTCGGCGGGAGCCGGATCCGTGGCGGGCGGGGGGTTCCGGAGGACCCGCCCGGTCGGGGCGGGGCTCGGCTCGGGCGGGGGCGGGGACGTGGTGGTCACGTCGTCCGGGGAGAGGGTCATCGGGCGGCCTCGCATTCCGGGGTGAGGAGGTCCGCGATGTCCAGGACGTGGTAGCCCCGCATCGAGGGGAGGCAGCTGCCGCGGACCGGGCCGATGGCCGAGGACCAGGCGGCGGGGATCGCGGCGGCGCCCGACAGCGCGCCGGCCAGGGCGCCCGCCACCGCCGCCGTGGTGTCGGCGTCGCGGCCCATGTTCACCGCGGTGAGGACGGAGGACGGGAAGTCGCCCCGGCACGCGGCGAACGCCCCGAAGGCCAGGCCGACCGCCTCCGGGGCCAGGTCCGTCCACGGGTAGCCGCCGATGACCACCGCCGAGCGCACCGCACGTTCACCCCGCGGGGCGGCGGTGACCGCCCGGCGCAGGGAGCGGGCCGTCCAGGAGTCGGACGGGATGACGGACAGGGCCGCCGACACCACCGAGGCCGGGGAGCCCCCGGCCATGGCCGCGGCCACGCCCGCCGCGACCGCCTGGCCGCCGTAGATGCCCTCGCCGTCGTGGCTGACCGAGCCGTCGATGGCGACGAGCCGGGCCGCTTCCGCGGGCCGGCCCGCGGCGAAGACGCCGAACGGCGCGGCCCGCATGGCCAGGCCGTCGGACCAGGCGTGCCGGTGCTGCGCCGAGATGGGCGCGGCCAGGCCCCGGCGGAGGTTCTCCAGGGTGCCGCGCTCCGAGAACCCGGCGCCCCGGAACGGCCCTTCGTCCAGGTCGGCGATCCAGTGGTGCCAGGCCCGCTCCACGTGGGAGACGGTGAGCGCCGAGCCGTGCCGGGCCAGCAGCAGCCCCGAGAAGATCGCGTACTCGGTGTCGTCCGTGCCCGCGGGGTCCTCGGACACGAACCCCTCGATGCGGCCCCATCTGGCCCGGATCTCCGACGGCTTCATGTTCTCGGCGGGGGCGCCCAGCGCGTCGCCCACCGCGAGTCCGAGAAGAGCGCCCCTGGCCCGTTCGAGGAGGACCTGCGGATTGCATGCAATCAGCTTCACCGGCTCCATGGCGCGCCTCTCCCACATTGGATGGGGCTCATCATGAGCCCTTGGGGGATTTGTGCCATGGCATGTGGTTTGTCGCTCGTCGCGAAACACCCCGAGAACACCCCCGTCACCCGGTCGCCGACCCACAAAAGCCCAGGTAAGTACGGCCTTCCTTGCTGGCGGGCGGCAGAAATCGTGCGTAGTTTCGAGGTGTTCAGGGGGAGCGGGACGACCCACGCCGTCCGTACGCACATTTGGGGAGATTCCACGCATGTCCATCATCGACATCGAAGCACCGCTGCACACCGCGCACCGTGACAACCACACCCACCGCGACGTCAACGGTGGATGGCTGCGGCCGGCCGTCTTCGGGGCCATGGACGGGCTCGTCTCCAACCTCGCCCTGATGACCGGTGTGGCCGGCGGCGCCGTCGCCCCGCAGACCGTCGTCATCACCGGGCTGGCGGGTCTCGCGGCCGGCGCCTTCTCGATGGCGGCCGGCGAATACACCTCCGTCGCCTCGCAGCGCGAACTGGTCCTCGCCGAACTGGACGTGGAGCGCCAGCAGTTGCGCAAGCACCCGGTCGACGAGATGGAGGAGCTCGCCGAGCTCTACGTCTCCCGCGGGGTCGAGCCGTCGCTCGCCCGTGAGGTCGCCATGCAGCTGTCGCGCGATCCCGAGCAGGCGCTGGAGATCCACGCCCGCGAGGAGCTCGGGATCGACCCCGACGACCTGCCCTCGCCGCTGGTCGCCGCGGTCTCGTCCTTCGGTTCCTTCGCGCTGGGTGCGCTGCTGCCCGTACTGCCGTACCTGCTCGGTGCCACGGCCCTGTGGCCCGCGGTGCTGCTCGCGCTGGTCGGCCTCTTCGCCTGCGGTGCGGTCGTCTCCCGGGTCACCGCCCGGTCCTGGTGGTACAGCGGCGTACGCCAGCTGGTCCTGGGTGGCGCGGCCGCCGGTGTGACGTACATCCTGGGAACCTGGATCGGCGCAGCCATAGGCTGACCGCCCCTGGAGTGAGACACTATGCAGTACGCAACATAAGTAGTCCGTTACCCGGCGGTTTCGAATCCGTGTCCGCCGGGAATCACACCAGGGCTCCGGGCAACGATGCCCGCCCTGCACCGGGACCTCCGCCTCGCGCGATACCTCCGTAGAGCGCCGCGAAAGTCCCCTCTTTCTGCCTCGTGCAGTCCGCATGCTGGAATGGCGTATCCGCTTCTCGGGATTGTCGTCATCATGTAATCTGCACGAAATTTCGCAGAGGGCCAACGTCGTCCCTCGGCTATGCACATATGCCACGACGACGACGGGAGAGCCGATGCGTTCCGCATCCACGCACTCCGCGACCGGCCCCAGCACCACCGCCTGGTCGCCCATGGACGGTCGCCCCGCCCAGCAGGGCATGTACGACCCGCGCAACGAGAAGGACGCCTGTGGCGTCGGATTCGTGGCGAACCTCACCGGCGAGGCCACCCACACACTCGTTGAGCAGGCCCTGACCGTATTGCGGAACCTTGAGCACCGCGGCGCGACCGGCTCCGAGCCGGACTCGGGCGACGGCGCCGGAATCCTCAGCCAGGTCCCCGACGCGTTCCTGCGCGAGGTGGCCGGCTTCGAGCTCCCCGAGGCCGGCGGCTACGCCGTCGGTATCGCCTTCCTCCCCGCCGACGGCACCGCACAGGCCGTCGCCGTGGAGCAGATCGAGGCCCTCGCCGCCCAGGAGAACCTCACGGTCCTCGGCTGGCGCGAGGTCCCGGTCAGCCCGGACCTGCTCGGCAACGGCGCCCGCGCCACCATGCCGGCCTTCTCGCAGCTGTTCGTCAGCAACGGCAGCACGGGCATCGAGCTGGACCGCAAGGCCTTCGTGCTGCGCAAGCGCGCCGAGCGCGAGGCCGGCGTGTACTTCCCGTCGCTCTCCGCCCGCACCATCGTCTACAAGGGCATGCTGACCACCGGCCAGCTGGAGCCCTTCTTCCCGGACCTCTCCGACCGCCGCTTCGCCTCGGCCGTCGCCCTGGTCCACTCGCGCTTCTCCACGAACACGTTCCCGTCGTGGCCGCTCGCCCACCCGTACCGCTTCGTCGCGCACAACGGCGAGATCAACACGGTCAAGGGCAACCGGAACTGGATGAAGGCCCGCGAGTCCCAGCTGGCGAGCGCCGCCTTCGGCGAGGGCGCGCTGGACCGGATCTTCCCGATCTGCACCCCGGACGCCTCCGACTCGGCCTCCTTCGACGAGGTCCTGGAGCTGCTCCACCTCGGCGGCCGGTCCCTCCCGCACAGCGTGCTGATGATGATCCCGGAGGCGTGGGAGAACCACACCTCCATGGACCCGGCCCGCCGCGCGTTCTACAAGTACCACTCCACGCAGATGGAGCCCTGGGACGGCCCGGCCTGCGTCACCTTCACCGACGGCACCCAGGTCGGCGCGGTCCTCGACCGCAACGGTCTGCGCCCCGGCCGCTACTGGGTCACCGACGACGGCCTCGTCGTCCTCGGCTCCGAGGTCGGCGTCCTCGACATCGACCCGGCCAAGGTCGTCCGCAAGGGCCGCCTGCAGCCCGGCAAGATGTTCCTCGTCGACACCGCCCAGAAGCGGATCATCGAGGACGACGAGATCAAGAACGAGCTGGCCGCCGCCGCGCCCTACGCGGAGTGGCTGGAGACCGGCGAGATCGAGCTGTCGGACCTGCCCGAGCGCGAGCACATCGTGCACACCCACGCCTCGGTCACCCGCCGCCAGCAGACCTTCGGCTACACCGAGGAAGAGCTGCGCGTCATCCTCGCGCCGATGGCCCGTACCGCCGGCGAGCCGCTCGGCTCCATGGGTACGGACTCCCCGATCGCGGCCCTCTCCGAGCGCCCCCGGCTGCTCTTCGACTACTTCACCCAGCTCTTCGCGCAGGTCACCAACCCGCCGCTGGACGCCATCCGCGAGGAGCTCGTCACCTCGCTGCTGTCCTCGCTCGGCCCGGCCGGCAACCTGCTGGAGTCGAACGCCGCGACCTGCCGCAGCGTCACCCTGCCCTTCCCGGTGATCGACAACGACGAGCTGGCCAAGCTCATCCACATCAACGCCGACGGCGACATGCCCGGCATGAAGGCCGCCACGCTCTCCGGCCTCTACCGGGTCTCCGGCGGCGGCGGGGCCCTCGCCGCCCGGATCGAGGAGATCCGCGCCGAGGCCGACGCGGCCATCGCCAACGGCGCCCGCCTGATCGTCCTCTCGGACCGCCACTCGGACGCCGAGCACGCGCCGATCCCGTCGCTGCTGCTCACCTCCGCCGTGCACCACCACCTCATCGCCACCAAGCAGCGCACCCAGGTGGGTCTGCTCGTCGAGGCCGGTGACGTCCGCGAGGTCCACCACGTCGCCCTGCTCATCGGCTACGGCGCGGCCGCGGTCAACCCGTACCTCGCCATGGAGTCCGTCGAGGACCTGCTGCGCGCCGGTACCTTCCTGTCCGGCCTGGAGCCGGAGCAGGCCATCAAGAACCTGATCTACGCGCTCGGCAAGGGCGTCCTGAAGGTCATGTCCAAGATGGGCATCTCCACCGTCGCCTCCTACCGCGGCGCCCAGGTCTTCGAGGCCGTCGGCCTCAACGACGAGTTCGTCGAGACCTACTTCAACGGCACCGCCACCAAGATCGGCGGCGCCGGCCTGGACGTCATCGCCAAGGAGGTGGCCGCGCGCCACGCCAAGGCGTACCCGGCCTCCGGCATCGCGGCCACGCACCGCGCGCTGGAGATCGGCGGCGAGTACCAGTGGCGCCGCGAGGGCGAGCCGCACCTGTTCGACCCGGAGACGGTCTTCCGCCTCCAGCACGCCACCCGCAACCGCCGGTACGACATCTTCAAGCAGTACACGGCCCGGGTGAACGAGCAGTCCGAGCGCCTGATGACGCTCCGCGGCCTGTTCGGCTTCAAGTCGGACCGCGAAGCCATCTCCATCGACGAGGTCGAGTCGGTCGCCGACATCGTCAAGCGCTTCTCCACCGGCGCCATGTCGTACGGCTCCATCTCCAAGGAGGCGCACGAGACCCTCGCCATCGCCATGAACCAGCTGGGCGCCAAGTCCAACACCGGTGAGGGCGGCGAGGACCCGGACCGCCTGTACGACCCGGCGCGCCGCTCGTCCATCAAGCAGGTCGCCTCCGGCCGCTTCGGCGTGACCTCGGAGTACCTGGTCAACGCGGACGACATCCAGATCAAGATGGCGCAGGGCGCCAAGCCCGGCGAGGGCGGCCAGCTGCCCGGCCACAAGGTCTACCCGTGGGTCGCCAAGACCCGGCACTCCACCCCGGGCGTCGGCCTGATCTCCCCGCCGCCGCACCACGACATCTACTCCATCGAGGACCTGGCTCAGCTGATCCACGACCTCAAGAACGCCAACCCGGTCGCCCGCATCCACGTGAAGCTGGTCTCCGAGGTCGGCGTGGGTACGGTCGCCGCGGGTGTCTCCAAGGCCCACGCGGACGTCGTCCTCATCTCCGGCCACGACGGCGGTACGGGCGCCTCCCCGCTCACCTCGCTCAAGCACGCGGGCGGCCCCTGGGAGCTCGGCCTCGCCGAGACCCAGCAGACCCTGCTGCTCAACGGGCTGCGCGACCGGATCGTCGTCCAGACGGACGGCCAGCTCAAGACCGGCCGTGACGTGGTCATCGCCGCGCTGCTCGGCGCCGAGGAGTTCGGTTTCGCGACCGCGCCGCTCGTCGTCTCCGGCTGCGTCATGATGCGCGTCTGCCACCTGGACACCTGCCCGGTCGGCATCGCCACCCAGAACCCGGTCCTGCGCGACCGCTTCTCCGGCAAGCCCGAGTTCGTCGTCAACTTCTTCGAGTACATCGCGGAGGAGGTGCGCGAGCTCCTCGCCGAGCTGGGCTTCCGTACGATCGAGGAGGCCGTCGGCCACGCCGAGCTGCTCGACACCACCGCGGCCGTCACGCACTGGAAGGCGCAGGGTCTCGACCTGGAGCCGCTCTTCTACGTGCCGGAGCTGCCCGAGGGCGCGGTCCGCCACGCCCTGATCGAGCAGGACCACGGTCTGGAGAAGGCCCTCGACAACGAGCTGATCGAGCTCGCCGCCGACGCGCTGAACGCCGAGAGCGCCGAGTCCGCCCAGCCGGTCCGCGCCCAGGTCGCGATCCGCAACATCAACCGGACCGTCGGCACGATGCTCGGCCACCACGTCACGAAGAAGTTCGGCGGTGCGGGCCTGCCCGACAACACCATCGACCTGACCTTCACGGGCTCGGCCGGCCAGTCCTTCGGCGCCTTCGTCCCGAAGGGGGTCACCCTCCGCCTGGAGGGCGACGCCAACGACTACGTCGGCAAGGGCCTCTCCGGCGGCCGCATCGTGGTCCGCCCGGACCGCGGCGCCGACCACCTCGCCGAGTACTCCACCATCGCCGGCAACACCATCGGCTACGGAGCCACCGGCGGCGAGATGTTCCTGCGCGGCCGCACCGGCGAGCGCTTCTGCGTCCGCAACTCGGGCGCGCTGGTCGTCTCGGAGGGCGTGGGCGACCACGGCTGCGAGTACATGACCGGTGGCCGGGCGGTCGTCCTGGGCGAGACGGGCCGCAACTTCGCGGCCGGCATGTCGGGCGGCGTCGCGTACGTCATCGACCTCGACCCGCACAACGTCAACGTCGGCAACGCGGGCGCGGTCGAGACCGTCCTGTCCGACACCGACAAGCAGTGGCTGCACGATGTGGTGCGCCGCCACGAGGAGGAGACCGGCTCGACCGTGGCCGCGAAGCTCCTGGCTGACTGGTCCGTCGCGGTGGACCGCTTCAGCAAGATCATCCCCACCACGTACAAGGCAGTGCTCGCCGCCAAGGACGCCGCTGAGCTCGCCGGACTCTCGGAATCCGAGACCACGGAGAAGATGATGGAGGCGGCGACCCATGGCTGACCCGAAGGGCTTCCTCACCACCCCCCGCGAGACCGCCTGCACCCGTCCCGTAGCCGACCGGCTGAAGGACTGGAACGAGGTCTACGTCCCGGGCTCGCTGCTCCCGATCATCAGCAAGCAGGCCGGCCGCTGCATGGACTGCGGCATCCCGTTCTGCCACAACGGGTGTCCGCTCGGGAACCTGATCCCGGAGTGGAACGACTTCTCGTACCGCGAGGACTGGACCGCCGCGTCGGAGCGCCTGCACGCGACGAACAACTTCCCGGAGTTCACCGGGCGGCTGTGCCCGGCCCCCTGCGAGTCGGCGTGCGTGCTCGGCATCAACCAGCCCGCCGTGACCATCAAGAACGTCGAAGTCTCGATCATCGACAAGGCGTGGGACAACGGCGACGTCACCCCGCAGGCGCCGGAGCGGCTGTCCGGCAAGACGGCCGCCGTCATCGGCTCGGGCCCGGCGGGACTCGCCGCCGCCCAGCAGCTGACCCGGGCCGGCCACACCGTCGTCGTGTACGAGCGCGCGGACCGCATCGGCGGCCTGCTGCGCTACGGCATCCCCGAGTTCAAGATGGAGAAGGTGCACATCAACCGCCGCATCGAGCAGATGCGCGCGGAGGGCACCAAGTTCCGCACCGGCGTCGAGGTCGGCCGCGACATCACCGCCACCGACCTGCGCAAGCGGTTCGACGCGGTGGTCGTCGCGGCGGGCGCGACCGTCTCCCGCGACCTGCCGGTCCCGGGCCGCGAGCTCAACGGCATCCACTTCGCGATGGAGTACCTGCCGCTCGCCAACAAGGTCCAGGAGGGCGACTTCATGGCGCCCCCCATCACGGCCGAGGGCAAGCACGTGGTCGTCATCGGCGGCGGCGACACCGGCGCGGACTGCGTGGGCACCGCCCACCGCCAGGGCGCGGCCTCGGTCACGCAGCTGGAGATCATGCCCAAGCCGGGCGAGGACCGTAACTCCAACCAGCCGTGGCCGACCTTCCCGATGCTCTACAAGGTCACCTCGGCCCACGAGGAGGGCGGCGAGCGGGTCTACTCCGTCTCCACCACCCACTTCGAGGGCGACGAGGACGGCAACGTCCAGGCCCTCCACCTGGTCGAGGTCGCCTTCGAGGACGGCAAGCTCGTCCAGAAGCCGGGCACCGAGCGCGTCCTCCCCGCGCAGCTGGTCACCCTGGCGATGGGCTTCACGGGCACGGACCAGGCGAACGGTCTGGTCCAGCAGTTCGGCCTGGAGCTGGACGCCCGCGGCAACATCGACCGCGACGCCTCCTACGCGACCAACGTGGACGGCGTCTTCGTCGCCGGCGACGCGGGCCGCGGCCAGTCGCTCATCGTCTGGGCCATCGCGGAAGGCCGCTCGGCCGCCCGCGGCGTGGACCGCTTCCTGACCGGCAGCAGCGCCCTCCCGTACCCGGTCAAGCCGACGGACCGCTCGCTGACGGTGTAGCACCGCCGGCACCCCCGCCCCGCGAAGGGCGGGACCCCTCATACGGTCCGTACAACGGTGTACGGAACACCCGACACAGCGCCCGCCACGTCCCCGACCAGGGGTGGCGGGCGCTGTGGCGTTGAGTAGTCGTATCAATGCGTTCCGCTGAACCGTCGCTGCGGCCGGGACTACGCTTTTCGCGGAGCGAGGGCACTGCGGAGGCGGGGAGTTGGCTCATGGCCAAGCCGAATGACGAGGGTGGGGCGCAGACGCCGGAGGAGTTCGCCCGCGAGGAGCTGCGGGGGAAGCGCGAGGCGGCGGGGCTGACCCAGGAAGGGCTGGGCGAGCGCATCTTCGCCACGGGGGCGTACGTCGGGATGATGGAGAGCGGGCGTCGTCGGCTGCGCCCCGAGATCGCCAGGCTCATCGACCGGGAGCTCGACACGGGGGACTACTTCTTCCGTCTGGCCAGGGCGTTCAAATCCAAGCACAGCGAATACTTCGCCGCCGCGGCCGAGTTGGAAGGACTGGCGACGGCCCTCTACGAGTACGCCCCCACCCTGGTTCCGGGGCTGCTCCAGACGGAGGCCTATGCCCGGGCGGTGATCCGGGCCGCCAAGCCGACTGCGCTTGCCGAGCGTGTTGACGCCCTGGTCGCGGCACGCATCGAACGCGCACGACTTCTCGTCGATCCGGAAACCCCTGAGATGTGGGTGGTCCTGCACGAGTCGGTGCTGCGCACAGCGGTAGGAGGCCCTGCTGTGATGGCGGCTCAGTTGCGGCACATCGCTTCGTACGCCCGTGCCCACCGGATCACCGTGCAGGTCGTGCCGTTCGCGGCCGGGGCCCATGGAGCGCTGGGTTCGATGATGACCATCATGCAGTTCACCGACGCGCCCGATGTGGCGTACACCGAGGGCCCCCACTCAGGGCAGCTGCTCGACTATCCGGCCCTGGTTCAGCGCTACTGGAGGTCATACGATCTTGCCAGGGCCGCTGCGCTGTCGCCGGAGGTGTCCCTGACCCTGATCGAGTCGGTGGCGGAGGAGTACGCGACGTGCGTGCAGACGTGAACGGCCTGTCCTGGCGCAAGTCCTCGTACAGCAACGGAGACGGCGGCAGCTGCGTCGAGGTGTCCGACGACCTCCCCGGCATCGTCCCGGTCCGCGACAGCAAGCTGGCCGGCGCCGGGCCGGTCCTGCTCTTCCCCGCCGCCGTATGGGCTCCGTTCATCCAGGCTGTGCAGGGCCGAGCCTGATCTCGTAGCGCAACTGCTGGCGTCCGGCCGGCATGAGCATCACGTCCGCCTGGATGGGGCGGTCCCCGGCGTCGTAGGTGGTGCGGGTCAGGCGCAGGACCGGTTCACCCGCCCCGAGACGCAGTCGCTCACGTTCCTCTTCGCGCGGGATCTGCGACGTCACGGCCTCCACGACCCGCACGCCGACGTGCCTCAGGTGGTATTGCCTCGTCAGGTTGGGACGCGGCTTGCGGGTGGTTTGCCTGCGAGTGCGGTGTGTCCGCGGTGGTGATTGTAGGAGTGGAGCCGGCCGGCGAACGCTTCGCGGCGTTCGATGTCTGACCGGTAGGGGCGGGCGTAGGCCCATTCGTCGAGCAGGGTGCGGTTGAAGCGTTCGACCTTGCCGCTGGTCTGGGGCCGGTAGGGCCCGGTTCGTCGCCCGGGTGCGGAGCAGGCGTCTCGGCTCTCGGCGGGGGCGGCGGGCTGGTCTGCTGCCGGGAATCGGATCGCCATCAACGAGGTTGGTGGGGATGAGCCGTTGATCGCCATCAACGGGGTTGGTGGGGATGAGCCGTTATTGGAGGGCCATGCGAGCGATTCAGGTGTACGAAGTGGGCGGTCCCGAGGTGCTGCAGGAGGCCACGGTGGACCAGCCGCGGCCGGGTCCCGGCGAGGCGGTCGTGGAGGTCGCCGCATCCGGGGTCAACTTCCTCGACGTCTACCACCGCGAAGGCCGGTACAGCCTCCCGCTGCCCTTCACCCCGGGCGCCGAGGGCGCCGGCACGGTCGTCGAAGTCGGACCCGGCGTCGCTGACGTCGCAGTGGGGGACCGGGTCGGTTGGGTGGAGATTCCCGGTACGTATGCCGAGCGGGCCGTCGTGGACTCCTCCCGGCTGGTGCCGCTGCCCGACGACATCGGCTTCGAGACAGCCGCCGCCGTGCTCCTCCAAGGCATGACCGCGCACTATCTCGTCAAGGACGCCTACCCGGTTCAGGGGGGCGACACGGTGCTCGTGCATGCGGCTGCTGGCGGCATGGGGCTGCTTTTGACCCAGCTCATCACCCATCTCGGCGGCAGGGTGATCGGCACGACGTCGACTACGGCGAAGGCCGGGCTGGCGAAGCGTGCCGGGGCCGCTGAGGTGATTCTTTCCTCCGCGGTCGACGATCTCGCAGCCGAGGTGAGGCGGCTCAACGGCGGTCAGGGACTGCCGGTTGTCTTCGACGGCGTCGGCGCGCACACCTTCGATGCGAGCCTCGCCAGCCTGCGAACCCGCGGCCATCTCGTGCTCTTCGGCGCGGCAAGTGGTGCCGTGCCGCCGTTCGATCCGATGCGGCTCGCCCACGGCGGTTCGCTGACCCTGATCCGGCCCAGCCTCGGGGACTTCATCGCCGATCGGTCCGAACTGCTCCGACGGGCCGCCGATGTGTTCGAGTGGGTGCGCTCCAAGGCGCTCGAGGTCACCGTAACGGGCCGCTACGCATTGTCCGAGGCCGCCCAGGCCCACAGCGATCTGGAGGCTCGGCGTACCACCGGCAAGCTGCTCCTCGTACCCGATGCGGCCGCTGTCGGACGCCGCGAGGAGACGCAGAGCTGATCGCGGGTGACGAGATCGGGGATCTTGGAGACTGAGGCCCAGGGCGGCCGGCAGCGTCACGGCGTCGCCGCGGATCTTCGCCGCGCCGGCGAGCGCCGTGCCGACGGCGATGTCCCTGGGGTAGTACGTGTCGGTCAACTCCGTCGGCTCGTAGTCGAGTTCGATCAGCCTGTGTCGCGTTGCGACCGTACTTCCGGCCGCCGGCCCGAGCATGAGGGCGACGCGGGCGGGGGCTACCACCTCTCCGGCATGCAGGATGCGCCGACTGCCCCGCCGTCCTGCTGTCGCGGCCTCCTCCGTCCACGCGTCCGCCGCGCCCGGCGGCTGGGCGGTCAGATACGGCATCGACCTACTGGTCCACTCACCGCCGCTCACCATGCCTCCCACACCTGAAGCCCGCTCCGTCGACTCCGCGCTATGCGACGGAGCCCGGCTTCAAGTCGCAGCGCCCGCCACGTCCCCGACCAGGGGTGGCGGGCGCTGCGGTGTGTTCGGGGCTACTCGGGCTGGGTGACCGTGGCGCCCCAGTGGGTGGTCGGGGTCGAGGCGGTCACCCACGCGGTGAAGCCGCCGTGGAGGCCGGTGCCGAGGGGGAGTGTGACCACCGTCGGGTCCGTGCCGGGGCAGTCGACGGTGAAGGGGGCCGGGTTGCGGTCCGGGTGCTCGTCGAGGCGGAACGACACCTCGATGCTCCCGCCCTCGGCGCAGCCGAAGGTGATGAACGTGTCCAGCTCTGCGGAGAGGCCGCCCGAGACGAAGCCGCTGGAACCGGCCTGGTCGGCGATCCAGATCAGGCCGTCGGGGCCCGGGTAGCCGATGACCTCGCCCGTCGGCGCGGCCTGGGCCGGGCTCGCCGCCAGGGCCAGTGCGAGAGCCGGGGCCAAGGCCGCCAGGGCGGTCGTGTGCTTCTTCATGTCATCCCCCAGGTTGTCGTGTCGTCCGTTCGTCGGACAGTCGTGACGCTACCCAGCGGTACTGACATCTGCCTGAGTACGCGTACTCAGTCCGCTCCGTCCCCAATCCGGGCCGCTCGCGGCCGTGTTGACGTCCACTCGGTTGACAGTGATCGGATATGCGTAGTCCTATAGTGCTAGGAAGCTAGATGAATAGAGGAGGACAGTGATCGAGTTTCACCTCGATGCCCGCTCCGGCGTCGCCCCGTACATGCAGCTCGTCCACCAGGTGCGACAGGCACTGCGGTTGGGCCTGCTGGCCGAAGGGGACCGGCTGCCGACCGTCAAGGACGTCGCGGCCGGCGTGGCGATCAACCCCAACACCGTGCTCAAGGCCTACCGGGAGCTGGAGTACGAGGGCCTGGTCGCGAAGAAGCCCGGGGTCGGCACCTTCATCTCCGGGACGCTCAGCGACGACTCGCTCTCCGAACACGAGCCGCTCCGCCGGGAGTTGCAGCTGTGGCTCGACAAGGCGCGGACCGCCGGGCTGGGCGAGGAGAGCATCGAGGCCCTGTTCCTGAGCACCTTCCGCGCCCGCACCGGCACGGACCCGCACACGCACACCGAAGAGGAGAAATGACCGCCATATTGGAAGCCCGCGCGCTGGGCAAGCGGTACGGCCGCAAAGTGGCGCTCAGCGACTGCACCCTGAGCGTGCCGTCCGGGCGGGTCGTCGGCCTGGTCGGGCCCAACGGGGCCGGGAAGTCCACCCTGTTGCAGCTGGCCTGCGGGCTGATCGGCCCGACCTCGGGCAGCATCGAGGTGCTCGGCGGCCGGCCCGCCTCCGGGCCCGGGCAGCTGGCCAAGGTCGGCTTCGTCGCCCAGGACACCCCCACCTACGCGGGGCTGTCCATCGCCGACCACCTGCGCCTCGGCGCCCGGCTCAACCCGGGCTGGGACGCACAGCTGGCCGAGGAGCGGATCCGGCAGCTCGGCCTGGACCCCGCCCAGAAGGCGGGCAAGCTCTCCGGCGGCCAGCGCGCCCAGGTGGCCCTGACCCTCGCCGTGGCCAAACGGCCCGAGCTGCTGATCCTCGACGAGCCCGTCGCCGCCCTGGACCCGCTGGCCCGGCGGGAGTTCCTGCAGAGCCTGATGGAGGTCGTGGCCGAACACGGAACCACCGTGGTGCTCTCCTCGCACCTGGTCTCCGACCTGGAACGGGTCTGCGACCACCTGATCTCGCTGGTCGCCTCCCGGGTCCAGCTCTCCGGCGACGTCGACGACCTGCTCGCCACCCACTTCCGGCTCACCACCGCCCGCCGCGAGGCGGCCACCCTGCCCCAGGGCATGCGGGTCGTCCTGGAGACCCACACCGAGCGGCAGAGCACCTTCATCGTGCGCTCCGACAAGGCGGTCCAGGATCCCTCCTGGGTCCTGGAGCCGCTCAACCTGGAGGACCTCGTCCTCACCTACATGAGCCAGGCCACGGCCGGGTCCGGCCACCGACCCACCCGGGAGAACCAGCGATGATCTGGCTGACCTGGCGCCAATACCGCGTCCAGACCCTCGCCGCGCTCGCCGTCCTGGCCGCGCTCGCGATATTCCTCGTGGTCACCGGCCTCCAGATGCGTGACCTCTACGACAGCACCGTCGCCGACTGCCGGGGCGACTGCGAAAGGGCCCGGAACGCGCTGGTCGTCGAATACCGGACCCTGACCTACTACGTGACGAGCCTGCTGCTCGCCACCCCCGGCATCATCGGGCTCTTCTGGGGCGCCCCGCTGATCGCCCGTGAACTGGAGACCGGCACCCACCGGCTCATCTGGAACCAGAGCATCACCCGAGGCCACTGGCTCCTGGTCAAGCTCGCGGGCGTCGGCCTGACCGCCGTCGCCGTCACCGGGCTGCTCAGCCTCCTGGTGACCTGGTGGGCGCACCCCATCGACCAGGTCAACCTGGACCGGTTCACCGCCCTCATGTTCAGCGGGCGGGCGATCGTCCCCCTCGGCTACGCGGCGTTCGCCTTCACCCTCGGCGCCTGCGCCGGACTCCTGATCCGGCGCACCGTGCCCGCGATGGCCGCGACCCTCGTCGCCTTCCTCGCGGTCCAGATCCTCGTCCCCTTCGCGATCCGCCCGCACTACATGACGCCGGAGCGCGCCGACGTCGCGCTCAGCTCCCTCGTCATGGCGCCGACCGGCAGCGACGGATCGTCCGGCGCTCCGGCGGAGGGCTGGAACGGGAACCACGTCCAGCTGATGGGCTCCGGAGACGACACCCATCTGCGGGTCGGGGTCCTCAAGCCCGGCGTCTGGGTCGTGTCCGACCCCGGTGCGGTGCTCGACCCCGCCGGCCACGAGGTCCGAGGGGCCAAGGGCTGCGCCGATCCCAAGGCGGACCCCTTCGGCTGCTTCGCCACCTCGGACCTCCACATAGAGGTCGACTACCAGCCCGCCGACCGCTACTGGACCTTCCAGTGGATCGAGACGGGGATCTTCCTCGCGCTCTCCGGGCTGCTGGCCGGGTTCTGCTCCTGGTGGCTGCGCCGCCGGGCCGTCTGACCGGGTCGCGGAGAAGGGGAAAAAGGGGCGGCCGAAGCCAACGCAACTGGCTTCGGCCGCCCCCTCGACCTTACTCGCCCAGCCGTACCGGGCCCGCGGCCCGCGGTGACGGGCCCGGGCCCGCGTCACTCGTGCAGGTGACCCGGGCCGGCGGGCCCGGCTGGGCGGGGATAGGCCGGACGGGCCAACTGCATTCCGCACGCGCACAGTTCGCGGCGGCCGCCGTCTGGTACCCATCTGGATCATGGCCCCCATCCGAACGCTGCTGAGCGGCCTGCTCGGCACCGCCCTGCTGATCCCCGGCACGTCCGCCGGCGCCGCTCCCGCCGCCGAGGCGCAGACCGTCGACTACCGGGGCCTGCGCCTCGCCCTCCCCGCCGACTGGAGGGTCGTCGACCTCGACCGGAACCCCGACGCCTGTCTGCGCCTGGACCTGCCCACCCTGTACCTCGGCCACGCCGGCACCCAGGCCGAGTGCACCGGCCGGGCCGTGGCCGGCCGCGCCGACACCCTGCACCTCGAACCCCTCGACGGAGCCCCGGAGCGCGCCGACGTCCCGACCGTCGACGTGGACTCCCGGAGCCTGCCGCGCGAGGTCCCGCCCCGCTCCGACAGCAACGAGCTGCGGTACGCCCTCCACCGGTCCGGGATCATGGCCACCGTCTCCTACGGGGCCACGCCCGACGGCGTGCGGCGGGTCCTGGCGCGGGCCCGCGCCGTGGCGCCCGCGCCCGCCCGGCCCCCCGTCGTGGCCGTGCCGGCCACCGGCGGCCCGAAGCCCCGTACCGCCCAGGACCCTTTCAAGGGCGAGGGCTTCGACGCCTGTACCGCCCCCACCCAGAAGACCATGGACGCCTGGCGGGCCGCCTCCCCCTTCGGCGCGATCGGCGTCTACATCGGCGGCCGGGCCCGGGCCTGCGCACAGCCGCGCCTCACGGCCCGCTGGGTGGAGCGGCAGGCCGCCGCGGGCTGGCACCTGATGCCGATCTGGGTGGGCCCGCAGCCCTGGCACCATGCCGGCACCGGCCTGTCCACCGACCCCTCCGAGGCCAATGCGCAGGGCCGGGAGGCCGCCGAGGGCGCGGTGGACGCGGCCCGGTCGCTGCGGCTTGCCGAGGGCACGGTGCTCTACAACGACCTGGAGAACTACACCGACCGCGCCACCTGGGACGCCCCCGTCGTCGCCTACCTCACCGCTTGGACGGACCGGCTGCACGAGCTGGGCTTCCGCTCCGCCGCCTACGTCTCGGTGAGCTCCGGGGTCAAGGCGCTGAAGGCCCACTACCACCAGGCCCCGCACGCCATGCCGGACGTACTCTGGTCCGCGCGCTGGAACCTTTCGGCCACCGTGGGCGACGCCGACATGGGCCTGGCCAAGGGCACCGCCAAGTGGGCCGGCCCGCGCCGTGCCCACCAGTTCCGCGGCGACCACAAGGCCACCTACGGCGGGGTCGGCCTCACCATCGACCGCAGCTGGGTGGACGTGAACCCCGCCGCCCTCGGCCCGGTCGGCCGCAAGGGTTTCTAGGAGGCAGCCGGCAGACACGTCACACGTACACGTCTACGCGTTCGGGTCCCACCCTGCGAGCTGCTCCATCGGCTCGGTGTCGCCGGTGCTCTCCACGCTGTCGAGCGGGATGCGGTCGTAGAAGTAGAGGACCAGTTCGCTCGCCGCGCCTCGCATCACCAGGTCGCCCGGCTCCGCGTCGGCGGCGAGGTCGTCGCAGCGGACGCCGTCGGCGTCGAGGGTCAGGCGCCAGGAGCCGCCCTCGGTCGCGTGCAGGTCGATGGTCGCCGGCTTGAACGGCCAGGGGACGCTCGTCGCCGAGACGGTCGTCAGGAACTCGTCGACGCCCTCGACCGCGACGTCCGTCGGCAGCGGCTGTGCGGCGCCCAGGGTGAGCTGGACGTCGTAGGTGTGGACGGCGAACTCCTGGATCTGGTGCCGGGCCAGGGCTTCACTGGTCTCCGGGGCCTGCGAGCGGCCCCACCAGGTCCAGCAGCCGCGGTCCGGGCCGGCCTCGCGCATCGCGTCGAGCATGAGTGAGGTCGACTCGGCGAGCCAGGCGTCCAGGGCTTCGCGGTCGCGGGGCGCGGTCGGGGCGCCCTTCGGGTCCGTCCTCGCCGGGGGCTCGGCGCCCGGGCCCGCCGCGACGATGGCGGCCTGGCGGCGGCGGCCGTCACCGAGGTGCTGCGCCAGTTCGCGCAGCGTCCAGTCCGGGCAGGTCGGGACCTGGACGTCAAGGTCGGGGGCGGACGCGATCGCGGCGCGGAACGCGGCCGAGCGGTCTTCGATCAGCCGCAGGACCTCGGGGAACTCCAATATCTTGTGCACTTCGGTTGTGTATCACGGCACTTCGGCCGCCGGGTAACGAATTTGTCGTACCCGGCCGGAGCGCTAGAGAGCGTCGTGGTCCTCGCGCGGCGGTTCGTCGTCGTCGGCCCGGCGCAGGGTGCGCAGGCCGTGCTCCGGGGTCCAGGACCGCACCACCAGCTCGTCGCCCTCCACCCGGACCCGGACGACCTCCGTCAGGTCGGCGTAGAAGAGGTGGAAGGGGTGCGGGGTCTCCGTCTCCTCCGCGTACCGGTGCAGCTCGGGCGGGTCCACGAGCTCCACCGCGCGCCCGGAGATCCGGGCGTCCCCGTCCGGCATGTCCTCGCCCGCGCCCGGGTTGGTGTGCAGGGCGAAGCGCGGGTCGTGCTGGAGGTCCCTGGCCTTCATCGAGCCGAACATCATGCCGAGCCACAGCTCCCCGCCCCGGATGTCGACGTTCAGCCCGGCCGCGCGGGGGGAGCCGTCCTTGCGCAGGGTGGCCAGGACGTGGTGCGGATACTGCGCGAAACGGGCCTGGACGGCCGCAGCGAACTCCGGCTCCGCCTGCTCGAAGACTGCCCAGCTGGTATGCGTCATACGTCCATCAAAGCGCGGGCACCGGCGGGCGCGGGTCAGGCGCGCACGATGCCCGCCCCGCGTGCCGCCGCCAGCCAGGCCGGGAAATCCCCGACCAGGCGGTCGTAGAGCTCGGCGTCCGGCACCGCGCGCGGGTCCGCTCCCGCGTGGAAGTACCCCGCGTTGTCCACTACCCGCTGCGCCGGAACCGGCAGCTCGTCCAGCCGGCGCAGGAAGTCGAACTGCGTGCTGCGCGTGTTGCCGAAGCCGACGAACTGCCAGAAGAGCGGCAGCCGGGCCGCCTTGCACAGGTACCGCTCCGCCGCGAGCTTGTTGATCGGCCCGCCGTCGGTCTGGAAGACGACCAGGGCGGGCGCCGTCGCACCCGAGTCCAGGTAGTGGTCGATGACCGCGTCCATCGCCGCGTGGTAGGCGGTCTTGCCCATGTGGCCCAGCCGGGAGGCGATCTCGGTGACCCGGCCCTCGTGCCCGGCCAGGGAGATCTCCTCCACCGCGTCCACCTCGGTCGAGAAGAAGACCACCGGCACGCGGGCATCGTCGTCCAGGTGCGCGGACAGCCCCAGCACCCGGTCCGCCAGGGCCTGCACACTGCCGTCCGCGTAGTACGGCTTCATCGACCCGGAGTAGTCCAGCACCAGGTAGACCGCCGCCCGGCCGCCCTCCATGCCGTACTTGCGCAGGGAGACCCCGGCGCTCTTGTAGAGGCTCACGAGTGCCGGAGCCGTCTCCTCCACCTTGCGGAGGTCGATCGCACTGCCCGTCATGGCGTGAGCGTACGGCAGCGCGCCGACCGCGCACCGCGGCGGTCCTCCGCCGCTGTACCTCCGGCGTTCCTACGGAAGCTCGCCGGGACCGTCCGGCCTGTCGGGCCCGCCGGACCCGCCGAGCTCGTCGATGTCGTCGAGCATCGCGGCCGCGAGATCGCGCTCGGAGGCGTAGTACCGCTCGGCCCACCTGAGAGTGAGCGTCGGGTACGCCCAGGCGCTCCCGTCCTTCGCGCCCTCCGCGTCGGCGACCGCGCGCAGGCGCATCCCCTCCGCGAACTCCTGCTGCTGGAGCAGGACTTCGCGCATCTGCTCGGGCTCCAGCAGGTGCCCCAGCCACAGTCGCAGCATCGGTCCGTGCTTGAGGACCGGCGGGTCGACGGGGGTCTCGCGGGCCCACTCCCGTACGGCCGCCATGCCCTCGTCCGTGATCCGGTAGACCCGCTTGTCGCGCGTCCCGGTGTCCTGGGCGACCATCCGCGAGGACGCGTAGCCGGCCTTCTCCAGCCGCTTGAGCTCGCTGTAGATCTGGCTGAACGACGGGCTCCAGTAGAAGAAGCGCAGAGACCGGTCCGACCACTTCTTCAGGTCGTAACCGGAGAGCTCCTCCCCGAAGGAGAGCAGCCCGAGCACCGCCCAGCTGGTCGCGGGGAGCGTCCGCTTGTTCGTCTCGTCTGCCACGCAGCGCAGTCTACGACCGGTCCCCGCGGCACCCTTCCCCCTGCAGGATGTGCCTGCTAGAAGTATTCCTATTCGAAGCACTTCTTCGGAATCCGGATGGAGGGACCGCACCGTGACGTTCTCGATGATCTTCATACGGATGGGCACCGCCCCCCAGGAGGTGCGCATGGAGACCATCCCGCACTTCCGCGCGCTGGAGGGCTGAGCCATGGGCGGGCGGCTCGACGGGAAGGTCGTCGTGATCACCGGCGCCGGACGCGGCCAGGGCGCGGCCGAGGCCCGGCTGTGCGCGGAGGCGGGGGCCCGGGTCGTCGTCACCGACGTACGGGAGGAGGAGGGCCGGGCGGTGGCCGCCGGGCTCGGCGACCAGGGACTGTACGTCCGCCACGACGTGGCCGACGCGGCGGGCTGGGCGACGGTGGTGGAACGGTCGGTCGGCGCCTTCGGAACCATCTCGGCGCTGGTCAACAACGCGGCCCTGTGGCGCACCGCCCACGTGGAGCGGCAGCGGCTGGAGGACTTCGAGGCGCTCCTGCGGGTCAACCTGCTCGGCCCGTTCCTCGGCATCCAGGCGGTGGCCCCCGTGCTGCGGGCGGGCGGGGGCGGCTCCGTCGTGAACATCTCCTCCACCGCCGGACTGGTCGGGATACCGGGCCATGCCGCCTACGGATCCACCAAGTTCGCGCTGCGCGGACTGACCCGCTCGGCGGCGCTCGACCTCGCCGGGGACCGGATCCGGGTCAACTCGGTGCACCCGGGGGCCATCGACACCCCGATGGTGGCCGGGGCGGTGGCGGGCCGGGACTGGTCGCACGTACCGCTGGGGCGGATGGGCCGCCCGGAGGAGGTCGGGGAGCTCGTCCTCTTCCTCTGCTCGGACGCCTCCTCGTACATCACGGGCGGCGAGTTCACCGTGGACGGGGGGATGACGACGGCATGAGAGGCCACCTCGCAGCCGACGCGCTCTCACCGCGGGCCCGGACGCTGTGCGACGCGATGACCGCCGGTTTCCCGGGGCCGGGCGACCTCCGCGCCCTGCGGGCGGCCGTGGCGTCCGGGTCCGGCCGGGAGGGTCCGGCCGTGGCCTCGGTGTCCGACACCATCGCGGACGGGGTCCCGGTGCGGATCTACGATCCCGCGCCCGGCCGGGCCGGCCGGCCCCTGGTCGTGTACCTGCACGGCGGCGGCTGGGTCATGTGCGGCCTGGACACCCACGACGCGACCTGCCACTCCCTGGCCCTGGCGGCAGGCGCCGTGGTCGTCTCGGCGGACTACCGCCTCGCCCCGGAACACCCCTGGCCGGCGGCGCCCGACGACGCGCTGACGGTCCTGCTCTGGGCCCGGGAGCGGGCCCGCGCGCTCGGCTGCGACCCCGGCCGGGTGGTGCTGGCGGGGGACTCCAGCGGCGGCAACCTCGCGGCCGTGACCGCCCTGCGCGCACCCGAACTCGTCGCGGGACAGGTGCTGTTCTATCCGCCGCTGGACGCCCGGATGGACTCCGCCTCCGTGGAGACGTACGCGGAGGGCTACTTCCACACCGCCGCCCACATGGCCTGGTACTGGGACGCGTACGGCGGCGACCCGGAGCACCCGCACGTCTCGCCGCTGCGCGCCCGCGACCTGTCGGGCCTGCCGCCCGCCCTGATCGTCCTCGCCGACTGCGACCCGCTGCGCGACGAGGGCCTCGCGTACGCCCGCCGGCTGGCGGGGGCCGGGGTCGACTGCACGCTCCAGCTCCACCCGGGGGTCTTCCACGGTTTTCTGGGCCTGCCGCTGCCGGCGGGCGCCGCCGCGCTACGGGCGGCCGGATCCTGGGTGGCGGGGGTGGAGGAGAGGTGCCCGCCGACCTCCCGGGCATGATGTGTGCATGACGGAACTGATACGGAGACTGCCGGGCGCCGCGCTGCGCAACGGCCTTCTCCTGGCAGTGGAGTTCGGTGCGATCCGGCTGCTCCAGGGGCCCGAGGGGGCCTGGATCCCGGTCCTGCTGGCCGTCTTCGTCGTCGGCGCGGCCGTACCGCACGGCACCGACGCGGAGTTCGTCGCCCGCACCGTCGTCGCGCTCCTCGCGGTCGGCATCGCCGTGGCCGGAGGGAACACCTGGGACCGGCACACCCTCCACGACCGCGGCCGCGAGGAACGGGCGGTCGTGGTCGAGCGGACCACGGGGGAGGACGGTTCGGCCCCGGCCCTGCGGCTGCGCACCGAGGCGGGCCGGGACCTGCCCGGCCCGGTGGCGTCGGACCTCCCGGTCGGCGCCCGGCTGACCGTGACGGTGGACCCCGGCGGACCGGCCTGGTCCGTCGGCGGGCGCCCGGACCGGCCGCGGTGGCCCGCCGTCGGCACCGGGGCCCTGATCCTGCTCCAGACCGTCGTCGTCGGCCGGATCTCCCTGCGCCGCCCCAGCCCTTGAAGGGCGTTCCGTCCCGAAGGGGGCGCGGTTGCCCGCGCCCCCACGGGGTCCTGCCGGGTCGGAGAGCGGGTTCAGAGGAAGTACATGAACTGGACCCTGACGGAGAGGTCTTCGGGCCAGCGCACTTCCATACGGACCTTCACGGTGCCCCCGCTCTGGGGCGCCACGCTGTGCAGGGTGACGATCGCGGATCCCATGATGGGATCGTCGGTGACGGGGCTGAACTCCGTGATGCTGGCGAGCACCATGGTGCCCGCTCCGCGGGAGCCCGGCAGCGTCACCTCCCTTTCGAACACACCGTGGCCCCGGAAGTCGAAGGGCCGGGCGGCCATCTCCGGATTCAGCAGTGCCTTGCCCCCGCTTGCGTCCGTGGCGGGGATCGCCCGCCCCGGCCCGGCCTGCACCGAGCCGCCGCTTGCCGTGTTCCCGGTCGAGGGTTCACGAAGATTGCTGTGGGTCATGTCCGTTCCCTTCGGTGAGGAGGGGATCCCGGCACGGCAGAGCGCGTCGGCGTCCGTACGCCATGCCCGTGCGGGGATCCGCGGTGGACCGGACGTGGTGTGCTCCGGTCTTCTCTCCCCATGGTGGGAGGGTTCCCTGTCGCTGCGACCCCCTGAAATCGGGGATGTACACACCGCGGGTCCGCGGGTCCGCGGGTCAGCGGGTCAGGGCGGCACTGAGTTCGTCGCGCCCGTCCGCCCCGGTCTTGCGGAAGACCGCCTTGAGGTGGTCGTTGACCGTGTACGCGGACAGGCCGAGGCGGCGGGCGATCTGCTTGACGGACGCCCCCGTGCGGAGCTGCGTGACGACATCGCGTTCCCGGGGGGTGATGCCGTACCACTCGCACAACGAGGGCAGGACCAGGTCCCAGGTAGCCCCCTGGATGACGAGGGCGACATCGCCCGTGCCGCCCGCGTCGAGCACGTGGCCCTGACAGGTGGTCCAGCGGCCGGTGGCGGCCGGTGGCGCGCACACCAGGGGGATCGACCCGCCCTCGCGGCGGGCTTCCGCCCGGGCGACGAGCGAGAGCGAGACGAAGAAGGCTTCCGCGACCCAAGGGGGAGCGCCGTGCGCCGACCACTGGTCCAGCCACAGCTGCGCCTGGGGGCTGACGGCCCCGATCCGGTGGTCGGAACCGACGGTGATCACTCCCGCCGACAGCGGGGGAACCTCGGGGCACAGGGGACCGGCCGTCGCGTACCGGCGCAGGGCGGCCATCAGCGCCGGTACGAGCCGGGCCGCCCGCCGGGCGTCGTCCTCGCCGAACGGCGCGGCACCTTCGCAGCGGAGCAGCCCGAGGGCCCCCCACACGCCGCGCCTGTCCCGGAGGAGCAGACGCAGCTCGGAACCGGCCCCGTGGGCGGTGAGGATCTTCCGCATGCGCGGGTCGGGCGCGGGCGACCCGTCGCTGCCCGCGCCCACGACGACGGCCGGGGTCCGCAGGAGGGTCGGGACCGCCGGCCGCCGCGGGTCGCCCAGATGCCGGTGCATGACGAGCTCCCTGACCAGCGCGGGGTCGTACTCGTGCCAGAAACTGAAGCTGCCCAGCCCGGGACCGGTCGCCGGGTCGGTTCCCACCAGGCTCAGCGCGTCGTGGGACACGATGGGGGCGAGCACGCGCGAGATCCCCGCTCCGACCTCTTCGGGGCCGGTGCGCTGGCTCGCCGCGGCATAGAGGTCACACGCCAGACGCCTGTCATCGAAGAACGTAAGGCTCATATCGCCCCATTATCCCGGGTGTGCGCGATGCGGCCCGGGCTGCGGACAGGGGCCGCTCCCGCCCCCGGTGAACACGGACCATCACTCTGCGTGAGGTCGGGCACCGCCACGGCGTGCCCCGTCGACCCGGCCATCACCCTCCGTAGGGCACAAGTACCCCTGCCTTGTTGCCGATTGCGTGATCGAAAACAATGGACGCATGACGACACGTGCCCGCTCCTTCGACGCGGCAGCCGCCCTGTACGCGGCCCACCGCCCCGGCTATCCCCCGGCCCTCTTCGACGCCGTCGAGTCCCTCACCGGGCGGCCGCTCGCCGGTGCGCGGGTGGCCGACGTGGGAGCCGGCACCGGGATCGCCACCGCGCTCCTGCGCGAGCGCGGGGCCGAGGTCCTCGCCGTGGAGCCCGGGGACGGGATGGCGGCCGAGTTCCGCCGGACCTGCCCCGGCGTCCCGATCGTGCGCGGCGACGGGAACCGGCTGCCGCTGGCCTCCGGCTCCGTCGACCTGATCACCTACGCCCAGGCCTGGCACTGGACCGACCCGGCCCGCTCCGTGCCCGAGGCCCGCCGGGTGCTGCGCCCCGGCGGCGCACTCGCGCTCTGGTGGAACGACACGGACACCACCGTCCCGTGGATCGCCGAACAGGAGGAGCGGCTCCGGGTCTTCTTCGAGGTCAAGGGGGAGACCCACCGCACCCTGCCCGAGGGGATCGGCGAGTTCACCACCCGGTCGGTGACGTGGTCCCGGCACATCACGCTGGACGACCACCTCGCCAACCTCGCCAGCCACTCCGCCTTCCTGGTCCTGGGCGAGGAGCGCACCCGCGCGTACTTCGCGGGGGAGCGGGAGCTGCTGGAGCCGCTCTTCCCGGACGGCGTCGTCGAGGAGCAGTACGCCGTGCAGCTCAGCGTCGCGGTGGTGTGAGGGACCGCAGGACCTCGGCCCGGCAGGCCGACGGCGTTCCCCAGGCGTCCCGCAGCGGGCGGGCCTTGCGCAGCCACAGGGACAGGTCCAGCTCCTCGGTGTAGCCCACCGCGCCGTGGAGCTGGAGCGCCGTCATCGCCGCCCGGTAGGACGCCTCGCCGGCCGCCAGTTTCGCCGCCGCCACCTCGCCCGGAGCGAGGGACAGCGCCGCCGCCCACACCAGCGGCCGGGCGAACTCCAGGTCGAGCAGGGTGTCCGCCAGCCGGTGCTTCACCGCCTGGAAGCTCCCGATCGGCGTACCGAACTGCGTACGCTGCTTGGCGTACTCCACCGTCCGCGCCAGCATCGCCTCGCCGGCGCCCAGGCACTGGGCGGCCGTCAGCAGCCGGGCCCAGCGCGCCGCCACCTCGGCCGCCCGGGTCACCGCCGGTCCGGCCGCCAGCAGTTCACCCCGGCCGGCCGGCGGGACGGACAGCCGGCGCGCGGGGTCCGTCGACCGCACCGGCCCGTCCGCCCCCTCCGCCCGGTCCACCGGGTCCACGGGGTCCGCCCCGTCCGCCCGGCCCGTGCCGCCCCCTTCGGCCACCAGCCGCAGTTCGCCCGCCGGTGACACCGTGAAGCAGTACGTCGCCGCATCCGCGTCCAGCGCGTACGGGCTCCCGCCCGGCAGGGTCAGCGTGGCCGAGTGCTCGCCCTGGGCCAGCCCCGGCAGGAACCGCTTGGCGAGCGCCTCGTCCGCCAGCTCCGCCAGCAGCACCGACACCGCGGCGCTCTCCACCACCGGACCCGGCACCCCGGCCCGGCCCAGCTCCACGAAGCCGAGGGACAGCTCCAGCGGGAGCGGGCCCGCGCCCTCGTGGCGCTCCGGGACGGCCAGCGCGAACAGACCCGTCCCCGCGAGCCGCGACCACAGCGCCCGCCCGGGCGCGAAGTCGCCGTCCGCCCAGGCCCGGACCGCCGCCGGGACCGGTGCCGAGCCGAGCAGGGAGCGCAGCGTACGGGCGAAGTCCGACTGCTCGTCGGTCGGCAGGAAGCGCATCAGCGGCGGCCCTTCGGGAGGCCGAGCAGCCGCTCGGCGATGATGTCGCGCTGGATCTCGTTCGTCCCGGCGTAGATCGGCCCGGCGAGGGAGAACACCCACGGCTCGGCCCACTCGCCGTCCGCCAGCTCCGCGTCCGCGCCCAGCAGGTCCAGCGCCGTCTCGTGCAGGGCGATGTCGTACTGCGACCAGAACACCTTGTTCAGGCTGGACTCGGCGCCGATCGTCCCGCCCGCCGCGAAGCGCGAGGCGTTCGCCCAGGTGAACAGCTCGTACGCGCGCGCCCCGACCACCGCGTCCGCCACCCGGTCCCGCAGCGCGGAGTCGGACGGGTCCCCCTGCGCCCGCCACAGCGCGACCAGCCGGTCCGCCGCCGCCAGGAAACGGCCGGGGGAGCGCAGGGTCAGCCCGCGTTCGTTGCCGGTCGTCGACATGGCGATCCGCCAGCCCTGTCCCGGCTCCCCGATGACGTCCTCGTCCGGTACGAAGACCCGGTCGAGGAAGAGCTCCGCGAAGGCCGGCTTGCCGTCGAGGCGCCCGATGGGCCGCACCGTCACCCCCGGTGCCCGCAGGTCGAACATCAGGTACGTCAGCCCCTGGTGCGGCTTCGGGGTGTCCGGGTCGGTGCGGAAGATCCCGAAGGCGCGGTCCGCGAACGCCGCCCGCGAGGACCAGGTCTTCTGCCCGGACAGCAGCCAGCCGCCCTCCGCGCGGACCGCCCGCGACTTCAGCGAGGCCAGGTCCGAGCCCGACTCCGGCTCCGACCAGGCCTGCGCCCAGACGACCTCGCCGCCCGCCATCGACGGCAGCACCCGCGCGCGCTGCTCGGCGCTCGCGTGGTCGAAGAGCGTGGGGGCGAGGAGGTTGATGCCGTTCTGCGAGACCCGGCCGGGCGCGCCCGCGGCCCAGTACTCCTCCTCGAAGACCAGCCAGGTGACGATGTCCACGCCCCGGCCGCCGTACTCCTCGGGCCACGAGACCACCGACCAGCGGTCCGCGTGCAGCCGCGCCTCCCACTCCCGGTGCGCCGCGAAGCCCTCGGCGGTCTCCAGGGAGGGCAGGGGCCGGGCCGGGACGTGGGCGCGGAGCCAGTCGCGGGCCTCGGCCCGGAAGGCCTCCACGTCCGCCGTGTGCGTGAGTTCCATCAGGTGTTCGCCTCCTTCATGGCGGCGTCCTTCATGGCGGACACGTCCATGCCGCCGAGCGGGTCCGCCGTCGTCTCCGCGTTGTGCGCGTGGGCGAGGTGGTGCAGGCCGAACACCGAGTCCATGCCGGTGTGCAGCCCCTGGAGGTCCTCGGCCTGGTTGACGGCCCGCTTGGTCAGCGCCAGTCCGAAGGCGGGCATCCCGGCGATCCGCAGCGCCAGCCGCTCGGTCTCGGCCTCCAGGCCGTCCGGTGCCACGACCCGGTTGACCATGCCGACCTCGTACGCGCGCCGGGCCGGCATCCGGTCGCCGGTGTAGAGGAACTCCTTCGCGATCCGGGGCGGCATCGCCCACGGGTGCGCGAAGTACTCGACGCCCGGGATGCCCATCCGTACGACCGGGTCCGCGAAGAAGGCGTCCTCGCTCGCCACGATCAGGTCGCAGACCCACGCCAGCATCAGCCCGCCCGCCACGCAGGCCCCGCGCACCGAGGCGATCACCGGCTTCGGCAGCTCCCGCCAGCGCCGGCACATCCCCAGGTACACCTCGGACTCGCGCGCGAAGCGGGACTCGGCGCCCGGCCGGCCGGTGTGGTCCCACCACAGGCCGGCCCGCCGCTTCGAGGGCAGGTGGGCGTCGCGTCCGGGGGTGCCGATGTCGTGGCCCGCGGAGAAGTGCTCACCGGCCCCGGCGAGGACGACCACCTTCACCGCGGGGTCGTCGGCGGCCCGGTAGAAGGCGTCGTCCAGCGCGTAGGTCATCGCGCTGTTCTGCGCGTTGCGGTAGCGGGGGCGGTTCATGGTCACGTACGCGACCGGGCCGCGGCGCTCGTAGAGCACGGGTGTCTCGTCGGGCGGGCGGTCGTCGGGCCTGCGGTCGTCGGGCATGCGGCGTCCATCCATCCTTCACGAGCGAAGCTTCCCTAACAAGTGTTTGGTAGGTTAACGTACGGCCATGAGCAGCGTCGAGGAGTTCCGCACCGGGGTCCGGGGGTGGCTACGGACCCACCTCGCCGGCGGGTTCGCCGCCCACAAGGGCCGCGGCGGACCCGGCCGCGCGGGCTCGGCCGGGATCCGGCGCACCCTCGTCGCCGAGCGGGTCCTCGGCCTTCCCAAGGAGGTACGGGCGTGAACACCCCCGGCTATGTCCCCGGACACGGACTGCTGAAGGACCGCACCGCCGTCGTCACCGCCGCCGCCGGGGCCGGCATCGGCGGAGCCACCGCCCGCCGCCTCCTGGAGGAGGGCGCCCGCATCGTCATCGGCGACGCCCACGCCCGCCGCCTGAAGGAGACCGAGGAGGCGCTCGCCGCCGAGTTCGGCGCCGACCGCGTCACCTCCCTGCCCTGCGACGTCACCGACGAGGACCAGGTCCAGGCCCTCTTCGCACGCGCCGAGCAGACCCACGGCCGCCTCGACATCGTCGTCAACAACGCCGGCCTCGGCGGCACCGCCGCCCTCGCCGACATGACCGACGAGCAGTGGTCCCGCGTCCTCGACGTCACCCTGAACGGCACCTTCCGCTGCACCCGCGCCGCCCTGCGCTCGTTCAGGGCGTCCGGCGGCGGCGGAGTGATCGTCAACAACGCCTCCGTCATCGGCTGGCGCGCCCAGACCGGCCAGGCCCACTACGCCGCCGCCAAGGCCGGAGTGATGGCCCTGACCCGCTGCGCGGCCCTGGAGGCCGCCGAGTTCGGCGTACGCGTCAACGCGGTCGCCCCGAGCCTGGCCATGCACCCGCACCTGGTGAAGGTCACCAGCGAGGAGCTCCTGGCCGAACTGACCGCCCGCGAGGCCTTCGGCCGGTACGCCGAACCCTGGGAGGTCGCCAACGTCATCGTCTTCCTGGCCAGCGCCTACTCGTCGTACATGACCGGCGAGACGGTGTCCGTCAGCAGCCAGCACGCCTGACGGGTGTCCTGCCGATGCCCTGGCCGAGAATGGACGCGTGCCAACGAACAAGCCGACAGCCAAGAAGAAGCCACAGGTGACGGCGTCCCCCGAACGGCGTCGTGAACTCCTCGACACCGCCGCCGAGGTCTTCGCCGCGCAGGGTTACAACGCCACCACCGTCCGCAAGATCGCCGACGCCGCCGGCATGCTCGCCGGCAGCCTCTACTACCACTTCGATTCCAAGGAATCGATGCTCGACGAGATCCTCTCCGCCTTCCTGACCGAACTGTGGGAGGGGTACGACACCGTCCTCGCCGCCGGTCTCGGCCCCAGGGAGACCATCGAGGCCCTCGTCACCGAGTCCTTCCGGGAGATCGACCGGCACCGCGCCGCCGTCGCCATCTACCAGAAGGAGTCCCGCACCCTCTCCGCCCAGCCCCGCTTCCACTACCTCTCCGACTCGCAGCAGAAGTTCGAGAAGGCCTGGCTGGGGACGCTGGAGCGCGGGGTCGCCGCCAAGGCCTTCCGCGCCGACCTCGACATCCGCCTCACCTACCGCTTCGTGCGCGACACGGTGTGGGTGGCGGCCTCCTGGTACCGGCCGGGCGGACAGCACAGCCCCGAGGAGATCGCCCGCCAGTACCTGTCGATGGTGCTGGACGGGATCGCACTGCGCCCCACGTGAGAGACCCCACCGTCTGAGGAGATCCGATGCCCGAGGCCTACATAGTCGATGCGGTACGCACCCCCGTGGGGCGGCGGAACGGCGGCCTGGCCGCCGTCCACCCGGCCGACCTGGGCGCACACGTCCTGAAGGCACTGATCCAGCGGTCCGGGGTGGACCCGGCCGCCGTGGAGGACGTGGTGTTCGGCTGCCTCGACACGGTGGGGCCGCAGGCCGGGGACATCGCCCGGACGGCCTGGCTGGCGGCCGGCCTGCCCGAGGAGGTGCCCGGGGTCACCGTCGACCGCCAGTGCGGGTCCTCGCAGCAGGCCGTGCACTTCGCGGCGCAGGGCGTGCTGTCCGGCACCCAGGACCTGGTGGTCGCGGGCGGCACCCAGAACATGTCCATGATCCCGATCGCCTTCGCCTCCCGGCAGGCGGCGGAACCGCTGGGCCTGACCGAGGGCCCGTACGCGGGCTCGGCGGGCTGGCGGGCCCGGTACGGGGACGCCCCGGTGAACCAGTTCCACGGCGCGCAGCTGATCGCGCGGAAGTGGGGGATCACCCGGCAGGACATGGAGGAGTTCGCCCTGCGGTCCCACCGGCGGGCGGTCCGGGCCATCGACGAGGGCCGCTTCGCGCGCGAGACGGTCGCGTACGGGGACGTGGGCGTGGACGAGGGCCCGCGCCGGGACACGAGCCTGGAGAAGATGGCCACCCTCAAGCCGGTGGTCGAGGGCGGCACCATCACGGCGGCCGTCTCCTCCCAGGTCTCGGACGGGGCGGCGGCGATGCTGATCGCCTCCGAACGCGCGGTACGGGAACACGGCCTGCGCCCGCGCGCCCGCGTCCACCACCTGTCGGTCCGGGGCGAGGACCCCATCCGCATGCTGTCCGCGCCGATCCCGGCCACGGCCTACGCGCTGAAGAAGACGGGCATGTCGCTGGCCGACATCGACCTGGTGGAGATCAACGAGGCGTTTGCCCCGGTGGTGCTGGCCTGGCTGAAGGAGACCGGCGCCGACCCGGAGCGGGTCAACGTCAACGGCGGCGCGATCGCCCTCGGCCACCCGCTGGGCGCGACCGGGGTGAAGCTGATGACCACCCTCCTGCACGAACTGGAGCGCACCGGCGGCCGCTACGGCCTCCAGACGATGTGCGAGGGCGGCGGCCAGGCCAACGTGACGATCATCGAACGGCTGTAGCCGCCGTACGGGTCACTCGGGGAGCAGGGCGAAGCCGAGGAGCACGGCGGCCTCCACGCGGACCGAGCCCGGGGTGAGGGAGCCGTCGTCCTCCGGGTCACCGCCCGTGCGCCGGCCGTGGCTGCGGACGTCCAGCGACTCCGGGTCGACGTCCTCGATGTGGATGACCGGCCCCAGCCGCAGTCCGCACGCCTGCGCGTACACCTCGGCCTTGCGCCGGGCGGCCGCCACCGCCCGGTGCCGGGCCTCGTCCCGCATGGCGGGCTTGTCGTCCACCTCGAACCGCACGGCGTCGACCCGGTTCGCACCGGCCGTGACCGCGTCCTCGATCAGCAGCTCCAGCCCGGCCAGCGCCTCCGTCCGCACGGTGTACGTGGCCACGCAGGCGTAGCCGTGGAAGGTCCGGTCGGCGCCGTAGCCCCGGTACTGCGAGGTGAGCTGCAGCCGTGAGCCGGACACGTCGGAGTCCGGTATGCCGTGCTCGCGCAGTACGCTCCGCAGCCGGGTCACGGCCGCGCCCGCCTCGGCGAAGGCCGCCTTCGGGGTCGGGGCGAGAAGGTCGACCGCCAGGTCCACGTGGGCGAGCCGGGGTTCGGCGGACACGCTGCCCGCGCCGAGCACACTGAGCCCCCAGGGCTCCTTGATCGCTGCCATTCCTTGATCAAACCAGCTGGGGCGGGCGGCCGCCAGGGACTTCCGCCGCCCGTACCGGCCTCCCGGGCGGGCCTGATCGGTCCGACCCGTACGGATGAATCTTTTCGCCGACGGCGGAGGCGGGCCGCCGGGCCCCCGGCGATCGCGGGGAAGGGGCGGACCGCCCACGACCCAAGGGGGACGGGGGCTCCGGCCCCACGGGCCGGTCCGCCGCGCCACCGGCGAGCCGCGGGCCGGCGGGGCGGAGGGCGCAGGTCACACCCCTCGTCCCGGGACTCCCCGCAGCGAGGTGTGCTAGCTTAGAGCTCGTTGCAGTTGTGGTACCCATGAACTTTATGTGCGCCTGACGGGAATGCTCCGCAGGCGCTTTTATTGTTTTGCCGGAATCTCCGGATGGGGCCCTTTGCCGCCTATTCAGGAGATTTAAAATGGCACTTGGCACCGTGAAGTGGTTCAACTCGGAAAAGGGCTTCGGCTTCATCGAGCAGGACGGTGGCGGCCCGGACGTCTTCGCCCACTACTCGAACATCGCCACCCAGGGCTTCCGTGAGCTCCAGGAGGGCCAGCGCGTGTCCTTCGACGTCACCCAGGGCCAGAAGGGCCCCCAGGCGGAGAACATCATCCCCGCCTAAGTTCTTCAGCATGCCGGGGTCCGCACCGCGAGGTGCGGGCCCCGGCTTGTCTGCTGTTTCGACCTTTGTTTTACCTGCCGGTTTCAGGAGGGCTTTCTCGCATGACCAGCTCCAGCTCCGCACGACCCAGCCGCCGCCCCACCCGGGGTCGAGGTGCGGCCCAGGGGCGTCCGAAGTCTGGCGCGGGACGGCAGAAGTCCGCGCCCGTCGCCCGGCCCCAGGAATTCACCATGCCCGAGCCGATCGACCCGGCGCTGCCGCCGGTCGAGTCGTTCGGGGACATGGACATGCCCGAGGCGCTGCTGAAGACCCTCGCCGCCCAGGGCGTCACCGAGCCGTTCCCGATCCAGGCCGCGACGCTGCCGAACTCCCTCGCCGGCCGTGACCTGCTCGGCCGCGGCCGTACCGGCTCCGGCAAGACGCTGGCCTTCGGCCTGGCGCTGCTGGCCCGTACCGCCGGCCGCCGCGCGGAGCCGAAGGCGCCGCTCGCGCTGGTCCTCGTACCGACCCGTGAGCTCGCACAGCAGGTCACCGACGCCCTGGCCCCCTACGCCACGGCCGTCAACCTGCGCATCGCGACCGTCGTCGGCGGCATGTCGATCAACCGGCAGTCGGGCGCCCTGCGCCGCGGCGCCGAGGTGCTCGTCGCCACCCCCGGCCGCCTGAAGGACCTCATCGACCGCGGTGATGCCGACCTCTCCCAGGTCTCGATCACCGTCCTCGACGAGGCCGACCAGATGACCGACATGGGCTTCATGCCGCAGGTCACGGCACTGCTCAAGCAGGTCGAGGCCGGCGGCCAGCGGATGCTGTTCTCGGCGACGCTGGACAAGAACATCGACAAGCTCGTCAAGATGTTCCTCACCGACCCGGTCGGCCACTCCGTCGACCCGTCGGCCGGTGCGGTCACCACCATGGAGCACCACGTCCTGTACGTCATGGACGAGACCGACAAGAAGGCCGTGGCGACGCGTATAGCCGCTCGCGACGGCCGGGTGATCATGTTCGTCGACACCAAGCGCGGGGTCGACCGCATGGTCAAGAAGCTCCTCGCCGACGGCGTACGCGCCTCCGGCCTGCACGGCGGCCGCTCCCAGCCGCAGCGCAACCGCACCCTCGACTGGTTCAAGACGGGCGAGGTCACGGCGCTGGTCGCCACCAACGTCGCGGCGCGCGGCATCCACATCGACGACCTCGACCTCGTCGTCAACGTGGACCCGCCCACCGACCACAAGGACTACCTGCACCGCGGCGGCCGTACCGCCCGTGCCGGTGAGTCCGGCAGCGTGGTCACCCTGGTGCTTCCCGACCAGAAGCGGGACATGACCCGCCTGATGTCGGACGCCGGGATCTCCCCGCGCACCGCGCAGATCAAGTCCTCCGACGAGGAACTGGCCCGGCTGACCGGCGCCAAGGAGCCCTCGGGCATCCCGGTGGTGCTGGAGGTCCCGCAGCCGACCGCGCCCAAGCCGCGCTCCGGCTCCGGTTCGGGCTCCGGCTCGCGCCGCCGCTCCGGCGGCGGCCCGCGCACCGGTGCCGCCACGGCCGGCGCTCCCGCGGCCGGCGGCCGCGGCCGCCGTTCCGGCGGGGGTGCCTCCGGGCAGGCCCCGGCGGCCTCCGGTGCGGGCCAGGCCCGTCGCGGCGGCCAGGGTGGCGGCGGGGCGACGGCCGGCTCCGGCGAGCGCTCCCGGCGCGGGACCGGTGGCGGCGGTGGCGGCGCCGCCGCGGCCTCCGCGCGCAGCCGGGTCGGCTCCGGCGGCCAGGGCCGGCGCCGGGCGGTCTGACCCACCCCGGACACGAACACGACGATGCCGGGCGGCGCGGGAAGCGCCGCCCGGCATCGTGCTGTCCGCTACCGGACCATCCGGTCCTGCAGCTTCGCGAGCGTCCGCAGATCGAGGCCGAGGCCCTGCGTCAGATAGCCGTAGAAGCCGCCGTAGTCGGCCTCCAGCTGTGCCGTCGCCGCGTCCAGGTAGTCCTGGCGGACCTCCTGGAGCGGGATCAGCAGGTCCGGGTTCTGCATCCGGCCCGACTGCTTGAGGCCCGCCCGCACCCGGGCGTCGTAGGCGGCACGGAAGGTGTTCGACGCCAGGTAGTCGCGCTCCGCGGTGTCCTCGGGCACGGCGAGGGCGCGCAGCAGGACGTAACTCATCCAGCCGGTACGGTCCTTGCCGGACGTGCAGTGGTACAGGACCGGGCCCTGCCGGGCGTCGGCGATCTCCCGCAGGGTCGCCGCGAACTGCGCCCGGTTCTCGGGGCTGCTCACGAAGGTGCGGTAGATGTCGCGCATGTAGGCCTCGGCCCGGCCGCCGCCGAGCATCTGCTCCTGGACCACGGGATCGCCGCTGCCGATCGCGCCGACGAGGGTTCCGTAGAGGCCGAGGTCACTGACGGGGCGCGAGGTGGGGGAGAGTCCGGTGGGCAGCCGGTCGGCGCCGTCGTACTGGAGCTCCATCGGAATGCGGAAATCGACGACCTTCGTGAGGCCGAGACCGGAGACGGTGGTGACGTCGGCATCGGTCAGCTTGCTCAGTGCGTCGGAGCGGTAGACGAGGCCCTGGCGGACCTGGCCTCCGGTCCAGGTGCGGTAGCCGCCGACGTCCCGGAGATTGACGGCGCCCTGGAGAGGGATCTGGCGCATCGTTTCGGCTTGCTGCTGCTGGTGGTGCCGGGCACTGACCCCGGCTCCGGGCGCCGCCGCCGCGTACGCGGCGGCGGGCAGGGTCCCGACGGTGAGAGCGGCGGCGGCCGCCGCGGTCACCAGGCGGATGCGGGCACGGCTCATAGGGGCGACTCCTGTGACGGAGAAGGGGGATCACCCTGGTGGTGGCAGGGTGCGGAGCGAGTGCAGTGCTTCGAGTGATGCGAGTGCCTTCTGTGCTTCGGCCATGACGCGGGAGACGAGCTCCGCACAGGACGGAAGATCGTCGATCACCCCCGCGACCTGGCCCGATGCCATGACACCGAGGTCCGTACGGCCCTCGACCATGGACGCCTTGAGGAGCATCGGGGTGTTCGCGGCGAGCAGGACCTGGCTCCAGGACAGGTCCTTGCCGTGTTTCATCGCGAGGCCGTCGCGGACCATCTGCGGCCAGCTCAGCCCGGACAGCTTCCGGAAGCCGGCCGCGTGCCGCACCGCCCTGACCAGCGCCCGGGTGCGGCCCGCCCGCTCCAGGGAGTCGACCAGCTCCGTACGGAGCATGCGGTGCGGCAGCCCGTCGACGGCCGTGGTGACGGTGACGTCCTTGACCGTGGCCCTCAGGTACTCGGCCTTCACGGCGTCCGGGACGGTCGAGTCCGAGGTCAGCAGGAACCGGGTGCCCATGGCGATGCCCGCGGCCCCGTACGACAGCGCCGCGACCAGGCCGCGCCCGTCGCTGAAGCCGCCCGCCGCGATCACCGGGATGTCCACGGCGTCCACGACCTGCGGCAGCAGCACCGTCGTGGCCACGTCCCCGGTGTGCCCGCCGCCCTCGCCGCCCTGCACGATCACCGCGTCGGCGCCCCACGCGGCCACCTTCTCGGCGTGCCGCCGGGCCCCGATCGACGGGATGACGACCACGCCCGCGTCCTTGAGCCGCCCGATCAGCTCCCTGGAGGGGGCCAGCGCGAACGAGGCGACCCGCACCCCCTCGTCGATGATCAGCTGGGCGCGCTCGGCCGCGTCCCCGGCGTCCGCCCGCAGATTGACCCCGAAGGGGGTCCCGTCCGGCGTGCGGGACCTGACCTCGCGGACCGCCGCACGCAGCTGGTCCAGGGTCATCGTGGCCGAGGCCAGGATCCCCAGCGCCCCCGCGTTCGCCGCCCCCGACACCAGGCGGGGGCCGGCGACCCAGCCCATGCCCGTCTGCACGAGGGGGTGCTCGACCCCGACCAGCTCGGTGAACGCCGTCCGCATCGTCATGGCCGCCTCATCGCCGTCGCCGTCGTCGCTGTCGCCGTGGTCGTCGTCGCCATCGTCATCGCCTCAGACCCGCACTTCGCGGTCGCGCAGCCCCTTGGGGTCGATCACCTCGCGGATCAGCCGCAGTTCCCCGGCCGTCGGCTCGCGGGTGAACGGGACCTCGCCGGTGATCGCCGGCTCGAAGCCGGTCGCCGCCAGGACGTCCTCGACGGTGACGCCGGGGTGCAGGGAAGCCAGGCGCATCACGTGGCCGGGCCCGGCGAAGTCGAAGACCCCGAGATCGCTGACCACCCGGGGCAACCGGTGGAAGCGGGTCACCCCGGCCGCCTCCGCGCGGTCGTAGCCGACCCCGCTGACCATGTCGACGCGCTCGACGAACACCCGCTTCGAGTGCTTGGGCACCCAGTAACTCACCGGATTGTTCAGGGTGTTCACGGGCGCGCCGCGCACCCCGAGGAGCTGGCGGGCCGGCCGCTCCCAGTCGCCGATGCACGAGATGTTCTGGTTGCCGAACCGGTCGATCTGGCTGGCGCCCATCATCACGTGCCGCCGGCCGCCGGTGACCATCGTCAGGTGGCGCCGGTACGGGAGCCAGCCCTCGGCCGTGCCGTCGAGCCCGACGAGCATCGCCTCGCCGTCGGTCAGCAGCAGATCGGGGGAGAAGGTCCGCTTCGCGAGACGGGCCCCGAAGGAGGGGATCAGGCCCATCGGGCTGGCGAGCACCTCGCCGTTGTCGCGCCAGGCCTCGGCGCAGGCGATCACGCAGTACTCGGCGCGGGAGACGGTGCGCGGGGCGGTGGTGTCGGTGGTCGTCACTGCTGCTCCTCGTGCCAGGTCCGGACGGCCAGCTGGTAGTCGTGCTCGCCCGCCCCGGACAGGAAGCGGGCCGAGAACTCGTCCCAGGGGGTGGCCGCGTACAGCTTCTGGAACGCCTCGTCGCGGTCGTAGTCGGGGACGCAGGAGGTGAAGTGCGCGCCGTTGGGGGTCTCCACGACCCCGGTCACGGAGTGCCGGCTGACGAGGAGGGACTGCGGGGGCCCGGCCTTCGCGAGCTCGGCGGTCTCGACGAGCTGCTCGCAGGAGACGTAGGCGGCGTCGGCGGCCTCGCAGAAGAGGTCGTCGAAGTACGGGTCCGGGCCCAGGTACTGGGCGTTGCCGAGGCAGTCGGCGCGGTTGAGGTGGACCAGGGCGGCGTCCATGCGCAGGGCGGGGACGGCGACGAGTTCCTCGCCGTCGTCGTAGGGGGACGTGACGGTACGCAGCTCCGGGTTGACCCGCATCACGTCGGAGCCGAGTCCGGCGCGGACGGGCAGGAAGGGCAGCCGGTTGGCGGCGGCGTGCAGGCCCCACATGAACATGGCCTCGTCGTACTCGGTGAGGGTGAAGGCGGCGCGTTCGCGGGCGGCCCGGAAGTGCGGCTCCAGCGGGATGGAGTCGAGGGTGGCGAAGGGGGCGACGAGTCTGCGGATCCGGCCGGCGGCGGCCAGCAGGCCGACGTCGGGGCCGCCGTAGGAGATCACGGTGAGATCGGTGATCCCGGAGCGGAGCAGTGCCCGCACCAGGGCCATGGGCTTGCGCCGCGATCCCCAGCCGCCGATGCCGATGGTCATGCCGCTGTGCAGCTGCCCGACCACCTCGTCGGGGGTCATGGACTTGTCGGTCATGAGCGCTCTCCCTTCCCGAAGGTGTCGCGGACCCGGTCGGCCACCCCGCTGAGGTTGGCCTCGAAGGTGAAGCCCTGCTCGAAGCGGTAGCTGCGGCGTACGTCCACGGGGTCGATCCCGTTGATGGCCGCCTTGGCGAGCCGGATCAGGTAGCCGTCCTTCTTCGCGATCTCGGCTGCCAGTTCCAGGGCGGCGGCGCGCAGCTCCGTACGCGGGACCACCCTCCAGACCGAGCCGTGGGCGTGCAGTTCGGCGGCGGTCGCGGTGCGCGAGGTGTAGTACAGCGCGCGCATCAGGTGCTGCGGGACCAGCCGGGCCAGGTGGGTGGCGGCGCCGAGCGCGCCCCGGTCCAGCTCGGGCAGTCCGAAGGCGGCGTCCTCGGAGGCGACGATCGCGTCGGCGTTGCCGACCAGCCCGATGCCGCCGCCCAGGCAGAACCCGTGCACGGCCGCGACGACCGGTACCTCGCACTCGTACACGGCGGCGAAGGCCTCGTAGCAGCCCCGGTTGGCGCCGACGAGGGCGGAGTGCCCGGTGTCGCGCTGCATCTCCTTGATGTCGACGCCCGCGTTGAAGCCGCGGCCCTCGGCGGCGAGGACGACGCACCGGATCTCGGGGTCGCGGCCGGCGGCGCGCAGGGCGTCGGCGAGGTCGTACCAGCCCTGCACGGGGAGCGCGTTGACGGGCGGGAAGTCGACTGTGACGAGTGCGATGCCCTTGTCGGGGCTTGCGGTGGAGACACCCATGAGCGGATCAGCTACCTTTCCACCAAACATTTGTTAGGCGAGGAAGGTAGCAGCCCATGGAGCTCGACGGGAGGGTTGTCGTCGTCACCGGAGGAACCCGGGGCGTCGGCGCCGGGATCGCCCGGTCGTTCCTCGCCGCAGGCGCGGACGTGGTCGTCTGCGCCCGGCGGCCCCCGGAGGAACCGGTGACGGCGGACGGGCGGACGGCCGCCTTCACCCCGGTCGACCTGCGCGATCCCGCCGCCGTGCACGAGTTCTTCGGCGCGGTCGCAGGCCGGTACGGGCGCCTCGACTGCCTGGTCAACAACGCGGGCGGCACCCCGTACCGGCTGCTGGGAGAGGGCGAGGCGCAGCGCCACGCGCGGGTCGTCGAGCTCAACCTGCTCGCCCCGATGACCGCCTCGCTCGCGGCCCGCCCCTGGCTGCGCGAGGCCCGGGGCTCGGTGGTCATGATCGGCAGCGTCAGCGGGACCCGCCCCTCACCGGGGACTGCCGCGTACGGCGCCGCCAAGGCGGGGCTGGAGAACCTGGCCCGGTCCATGGCCGTGGAATGGGCGCCCGAGGTACGGGTCAACTCACTGGTGCTCGGCATGGTGCGGACCGAACTCGCCCACCTGCACTACGGCGACGAGACCGGCATCGCGTCGGTCGGCGCCACCGTCCCGCTGGGGCGGCTCGCGGAACCCTCGGACGTGGGCGCGGCCGCGGTGTTCCTGGCCTCGGACCGGGCGGCGTACGTGAGCGGGGCGAGCCTGCTCGTGCACGGGGGCGGGGAGCGCCCGCCGTTCTTGGATGCGGCAACTGTCAACAAGGAGAACTGAGATGGCGGGACTGTGCGAGGGCCGGGTCGTGATCGTGACGGGCGCGGGGCGGGGGCTGGGGCGCGCCCACGCGCTGGCCTTCGCGGCGGAGGGGGCGAAGGTCGTCGTGAACGACCTCGGGGTCGGGCTCGACGGGCTGCCGGGGCCGGACGGCCCGGCGGCACAGGTGGTGGCCGAGATCGCGGCACTGGGCGGGCAGGCCGTCGCGCACGGCGGGGACATCGCCACCTCCGGGGGCGCGGCCTCGCTGGTGGCGGCGGCCGTGGACACCTTCGGCCGCCTCGACACCCTCGTCAACAACGCGGGCTTCCTGCGGGACCGGATGCTGGTCAACCTGGACGAGGACGACTGGGACGCGGTGATGCGGGTCCACCTGAAGGGCCACTTCCTGCCGCTGCGGTCGGCGGCCGCGTGGTGGCGGGCGGAGGCGAAGGCGGGCCGGCCGGTGGCGGCCCGGGTGGTCAACACCTCCTCCGGGGCCGGACTGCTGGGCTCGGTCGGACAGGGCAACTACAGCGCGGCCAAGGCCGGGATCCTCGGCCTCACGGCGGTCGCCGCGCAGGAGATGGGCCCCTACGGGGTCCAGGTCAACGCCATCGCCCCGGCGGCGCGGACCCGGATGACGGAACGGACCTTCGCCGAGACCATGGCCGCCCCCGGGGCGGGCGGCTTCGACGCGATGGCCCCGGAGAACGTCTCCCCGCTGGTGGTGTGGCTGGGCGCGGACGCCTCGGCGGGGGTCACTGGCCGGGTGTTCGAGGCGGAGGGCGGCCGGATCACGGTCATGGAGGGCTGGCGGCCGGGCCCCACGGCGGACCGGGGCGCGCGCTGGACCCCGGCGGAGGCGGGGGAGGCCGCCGCGAAACTGCTCGCGGCGGCGCAGGCTCCGCTCCCCGTGTACGGCGCGCGGTAAGCCGGGGCCGGTGTCCCGCCCCATAGGGTTCTGTGGTCCGGGAGGACCGGAGAACGAAGGGACAGGAGCCGGCGATGGCCATCACACCGAGCCCGCAGAAGATCACCACGTTTCTGATGTTCGAGGGGCGGGCGGAGGAGGCGATGACCTTCTACCTCTCGCTGTTCGACGACGCCGAGGTGCTGGGCATCAGCCGCTACGGCGCGGACGACGCCGGGGGCGGGGAGGAGGGGAAGGTGCGGCACGCCTCCTTCTCCCTGGCCGGGCAGACCCTCATGTGCATCGACAGCTCGGTCAAGCACGAGTTCGGCTTCACGCCCGCCGTGTCGCTCTACGTCCAGTGCGACGGCGAGGCCGAGATCGAACGCCTCTACGGAGCCCTCGCCGAGCAGGGCACGGAGCTGATGCCGCTGGGCTCGTACGGGTTCAGCGCCCGGTTCGGCTGGGTGAACGACCGCTTCGGCGTCTCCTGGCAGCTGAACCTGCTGGACGGGCCGGACGCCGCGGCGTAGCCGGGGGAGTCGCCCCCGCAGGTGAGCCGGGACTCCGCGGCGGCATGGAACTGCGCCAGGACGCGGCACGGAAGCGGGCCCGGCCCCCTGGCGAGGGGTCGGGCCCGAGTCTTCACCGGTGCGGTGACCTATGACTACCCGCTCCATCCACCCGCTGAACCGCAATCAGCCCATCATGTTGTCCATTTCCCGCTCCGAGACCGCGGGCCGCGGATCCTGGGGCCGGGTGGACCCCGCCCGGCCGGCCTGTCCCGGGCCGCGGACCCCGGTCAGGAGAAGGCCGGGAGACGGTCAGGAGAGCTTGCCGTTGTAGTCCGGCAGCTTGACGGTGCGCTCCGCGTGACCGCCGACGAGGTCGGTCGCACTGTTGCCGATGTTGGCGATGATCGTGTAGCCGCGCGCCTCGATCTCCGCCCGCTTGCCCGTCTTGTAGGCGCTGACCTCCTCGAACAGGTCCGGCAGATCGCGGACGTAGAGCCCCGAGACCGGGTAGCCCACGGCCTTCAGGTTGCGCTCGGTGAGGGAGTGGATGATCCCGGGGCGGGCGGTCACGAAGAAGATCGCGACGCCGCGCTCCTGCGCGTACTGGGTCAGCGCGCGGACCTTGGCGATCGCGGGGGTCGGGAAGGTCCAGAACCAGTGGAAGTCCGTCTCCAGCGAGGTGTTGTCGATGTCGAGGACGAGGGCGGGCTTCTCGCCGGCGGGCGATGCGGCGATGCGCGCCTCGATGGCGGGCCGGGCCGCGTCGATCACGGCGGCGACGTCCCGCTGCCAGGTGGCGTAGTCGATGCCGAGGATCGCGGCGTTGCCGCCGGGCGCGGAGGCGGCCGGGGCGGCGGACACGGGCGCGGACACGGGCGCGGGCGCCGGGACGGGCGCGGCCTGGGCGGCGGTGGCCGGAACCAGCGTCAGGACGGCGGCGGCCGCGGCCACGCCGGCGGCGGCGGTACGGGGCATACGGGTGCGGCGGGTGCTGCGCATGGGGGGCGCTCCTCGGTCACGAGTTGGCATGTACGTGACCAGAGTTGGCGAGAATCGAACCCCTGTCTACTGGCCGGTAGGAAACTTTTCGTGACCGCGTGATGAATGGATCTACGTGAGGCAGTCGAGGACCGTGTGGCACAGCCCGCACCGGGCCCGCAGCCGCCCGCGCACCGGCACCCGAAGCCGCTGCGCGCACACCGGGCACGGGAAGCTCACCCGCAACCCGCCGCCGTCCTCCGCCTGTTCGAAGCGGTACGCGGAGCCGCCGGCCGGACCGGCCCCGCCGCGCCGCGCCCTCGCGTACCGCCGCCGCTCCAGCGGCCCGGCGGCCGCCAGCGGGGCCCGGCGGTGGTCGCGCTCGGCCCGCGCCCGCCCGCGTACGTACGCCTCGTACGCCTGGGGGCTGGTGAACCAGGTGGCGGGGTCCTCGCCGAACAGCGCGGCGCGCTTGGCGAGGACGTAGCCGAATTCCTCCGGCGTGAGGTAGCCGAACCTCTGGTGGGTCAGCGCGTCCTCCCGGTAGGCGTCCAGGAGCAGCCAACCCGCACCCAGGTACGCGGCCGCGGTGTCGGTGAGGATCTCGTTCTCGGCGGTGCCGGGGAAACGCAGGTCCAGGCGGTGCAGCAGGACGTGCGCCGCCTCGTGCGCGAGGGCGGCGGCGAGGTCGCGGCGGTGCGTGCGGAAGCGGTCGCTGACCTCGACGAAGTACTCGGGCCCCGCGGTCAGCTCCACGGTGGCGGCCTGCTCCATCGCGCGGAAGGAGACCACCATGCGCGCGTCGGGCAGCCGCAGCGCCCGTACCGTCGCGGCCGCCACCCGCTGCGCGCCCAGGTGGAGGTCGTCGGTGGCGCCGAAGGCGGCGTCGGCGGGGGCGAGGCTCGTGTCGTAGGCGTGGATGCCGTCGGCCGACAGCCGGCGGAAGAGCGCGGTGATCGAGGCACGCACGGTGGCCAGATGCGGAAATCCGTGCTCGACGGGACCGCTCCGTGCTCTGTTCTGCGTCATCGAGCCCTCCTTACCGCAATCTCTTCCGCTGGGGCGGGAGTTGGCCGAAACTGCCTTCTTGATGTCCGCCACACGCCTGTTGTGTCATGGACCCGTCATTCACCCGATGACGCGCACGCACAGCCCAACCCCCCACGAAAGGCAGTGTGTTGACTGTGACCACCCTTGTGCAGTTGATGAAGCGCACCCTCGCCGTCGGCGCGGTCGCCCTCGCCGCCGTCAGCCTCCAGCCCGGCACCGCCTCCGCCGGCCCGGCCCCCGTCGTCGGCGGAACGCGCGCCGCCCAGGGCGAGTTCCCGTTCATGGTGCGCCTCTCCATGGGCTGCGGCGGCGCCCTGTACACCCAGCAGATCGTCCTCACCGCCGCCCACTGTGTGAGCGGCTCCGGCAACAACACCTCCATCACCGCCACCGCCGGAGTCGTCGACCTCAACAGCTCCAGCGCCATCAAGGTCAAGTCCACCAAGGTCCTCCAGGCCCCCGGCTACAACGGCAAGGGCAAGGACTGGGCCCTCATCAAGCTCGCCAAGCCCATCAACCTGCCCACCCTCAAGATCGCCGACACCAAGGCCTACGACAACGGCACCTTCACCGTCGCAGGCTGGGGAGCCGCCCGCGAAGGCGGCGGCCAGCAGCGCTACCTCCTGAAGGCCAACGTCCCCTTCGTCTCCGACGCCAGCTGCCAGAGCTCGTACGGCAGCGACCTCGTCCCCGGCGAGGAGATCTGCGCCGGCCTGCCCCAGGGCGGCGTCGACACCTGCCAGGGCGACTCCGGCGGCCCCATGTTCCGCCGCGACAACAACAACGCCTGGATCCAGGTCGGCATAGTCAGCTGGGGCGAAGGCTGCGCCCGGCCGAACTACCCCGGCGTCTACACCGAGGTCTCCACCTTCGCCGCCGCGATCAAGAGCGCCGCGGCAGGCATGTAGCTCCCCCCCGCTCGTCCCGCCCGCCCTTCCGGCCGGCCACGCACCGGCCGGAAGGGCGCGGCACCCCGCCGCACGGCTGCCCGGCCTTTGCGGCCCCGCCGGCGTTCGAGGCGCGGGGCCCGGGGCTGTGAGCCCCGGAAGGCTCCGGCGCAGTCCGCCCGCGCCGCGACCCCGGACCCGCACACCCCGCCGTACCGCGGCCGCAGGCCCCGCGGACACGGCCTAGCCCAGCGCGATGGCCCGAAGCGCCGCCAGATGCCGCTGGTAGACCGCCCGGCCCTCGGAGGTCAGCGCGACCCAGGTGCGCGGACGCCGCCCGACCCGGCCCTTGCGGACCTCCACCCAGCCCGCCTCCTCCAGCGCCGCCACCTGCTTGGACAGCACCGAGTCCGAGACCTCGACCAGGTCCCGTACGAAAGCGAACTCGGCCTTGTCCAGCGGAGCCAGCGCCGCCACCACCGACAGCCGTACGGGCGCGTTCAGCAGCGGCGCGAGGTCGTGCCGCGGATGCCCGCCCCGCTTCGCCCGCGCCCCGCCGCCCTCGGCCGGCTCGTCCGTCATACCGCACCCCGCATCTCGGTCCAGGCGCCGACGGCCGGCGCCAGCGCACACGCCAGCGCGCCCACCGCCGCGAACGGCACCCCGTGGCCGAACACCGCCGTGCCGACCGTGATCGTCAGGGCGAACACCGTCGCCCAGGACCCCATCATCACCCCGTGCTTCACACCGAACCCCCGCCGCATCACGCGCTGCCGCGCCGCGTACACGCTCAGTCCGGTCACCAGCAGCGCGTTGGTCACCGCGAACACCACCGCCGAGACCGGCCCGTGCCACAGCACGGCGATCGGCACGAGCACCAGCTGCCCGGCCGCGAACGCCCACAGGTAGCGCGCGTACCAGCCACTGCGCTGCCGCGCCGCCCGCTCCAGACCGGCCGCCCGCCCCAACGCCCCGACCGCCTTCGCCGTCTCCTGCATGGTTCCCCCTCGCTCGCACACGGATGACCTTCCCCGGTCGATTTCCACTATGGCGAGTACTTTCCAATCCGGCAAGTACAGGGGTGCCGTCTCACAGGACGACTGCCCGAGGAACCGACGGCCACCGCCACGTATTCTCGGGAACCATGAACATCAGCGACCTCGACAACGGCAACGGCACCGGCACCGGCGCGGCCGACGACGCCGCAGGCATCGACGAGAGCGTCACCGCCGAACTCGCCCGCCTCCGCGACAGCATCGACAACATCGACGCCGCCGTCGTCCACATGCTCGCCGAACGCTTCAAGTGCACCCAGCAGGTCGGCCACCTCAAGGCCCGCCACCAGCTGCCCCCCGCCGACCCGGGCCGCGAAGCCAGCCAGATCGCCCGCCTGCGCCAGCTCGCCGAGAACGCCAAACTCGACCCCGCCTTCGCCGAGAAGCTCCTCAACTTCATCATCGCCGAGGTCATCCGCCACCACGAGACGATCGCTGCGGGCGAAGAGTAGAAGCTCGGGGTCCGGCCGCCCACTGCGGCAGCATGGGCCCCATGTCCGCACTCACGCGCAACGAAGCGCAACTCCGAGCCCAGCTCATCGACGTCCAGCACTACGCCGTGACCCTCGACCTCACCGGCGACGACGACGAAACCTTCGACTCGACCACCGTCGTCCGGTTCACGGCCCGCACCGCCGCAGACACCTTCATCGAGCTGAAGCCCGTCGAGCTGCGCTCGGCCACCCTCGACGGCAACCCCCTCGACCCGGCCTCCCTCGCCGACGACCGGCTGCCGCTCACCGGCCTCACCGAAGGCCCCCACGAGCTGCACCTCGACACCCGCATGCGCTACTCCCGCACCGGCGAGGGCCTGCACCGCTTCACCGACCCCGCCGACGGACAGACGTACGTCTACAGCCAGATGTTCATGGACGACGTCCAGCGGGTCTTCCCGGCCTTCGACCAGCCCGACCTCAAGGCCGTCTTCGAATTCACCGTCACCGCCCCCGCCCACTGGACCGTCCTCGCCAACGGCATCACCACCCGCACCGGCGCGGCCCCCGACGGCAGCGGCGCCGCCATCTGGCAGTCCGCCCCCACCCCCCTCATCTCCACCTACCTCGCCGCCGTCGCCGCCGGCCCCTGGCACAGCATCCGCACCGAACACGCCGGACTGCCCTTCGGCATCCACTGCCGCCAGTCCCTCGCCCCCCACATGGACGTCGACGCCGAGGAAATCCTCTCCATCACCAAGGACTGCTTCGACCGGTACCAGGAGAAGTTCACCGAGCCCTACCCCTTCGACTCCTACGACCAGGCCTTCGTACCCGAGTTCAACGCCGGCGCCATGGAGAACCCCGGACTCGTCACCTTCCGCGACGAGTTCATCTTCCGCTCCGCCGTCACCGACACCGAACGCCAGTCCCGTGCCATGGTCATCGCCCACGAGATGGCCCACATGTGGTTCGGCGACCTCGTCACCCTCGCCTGGTTCGACGACATCTGGCTCAACGAATCCTTCGCCGAGTACATGGGCTACCAGACCCTCACCGAAGCCACCCGCTTCACCGACACCTGGACCGACTTCGGCGTCACCCGCAAGCCCTGGGGCTACGACGCCGACCAGCGCCCCTCCACCCACCCCGTCGCCCCCACCCCCGAGGACGTCCCCGACACCGCCTCCGCCCTCCTCAACTTCGACGGCATCTCCTACGCCAAGGGCGCCTCCGCCCTGCGCCAACTCGTCGCCTGGCTCGGCGAGAAGGACTTCCTGGCCGGCATCAACACCCACTTCGCCCGCCACAAGTTCGCCAACGCCTCCCTCGCCGACTTCATCGACTCCCTCGCCGCCCACACCGAACGCGACGTCCGCGCCTGGGCCGACATCTGGCTGCGCACCACCGGCATCGACACCCTCACCCCCCGCATCGAGGAATCCGAAGGCCGCCCCGACACCGCCGCCGGCTGGACCCTCACCGTCGACCGCCGCGGCAGCCGCCCCCACCACATCGCCGTCGGCGTCTACGACCGCGACCCCGCCGACGACCGCTTCCTCGAACTGCGCGAACTCCTCGACATCGACATCCCCTCCGACGAGGTCATCTCGGTGACCGGAACCCGCCCGGCCCTCCTCGTCCTCAACGACGTCGACCTCACCTACGCCAAGGTCCGCCTCGACGACACCTCCCTCGAAACCGTCCAGCGCGGCCTCTCCGGCATCCCCGACGCCCTCACCCGCGCCGTCGTCTGGAACGCCCTGCGCGACATGGTCCGCGACGGCGAACTCGACCCCCACGCCTACCTGGCCACCGCCTCCGCGCACCTGCCCGAGGAGGACGACCTCGCCATCGTCCAGGGCGTCCTCGCCTTCGCCCGCACCCAGCTCGCCGTCCGCTACCTCGCCCCCGAGGAGCAGTCCGCCGCGCTCGCCACCCTCACCACCATCGCCCGCGACCTGCTCCGGCGCACCGAGGACGGCTCCGAGCCCGGCATGCGGCTCACCGCCGTACGCACCCTCGTCGACAGCGCCACCCAGCCCGACACCATCGCCGCCTGGCTCAGCGACGACACCGTCCCCGGCGGCCCCGCACTCGACCCCGAGCTGCGCTGGCGCATCCTCGGCCGCCTCGCCGTCCTCGGCGCCGTCGGAGAGGCCGAGATCGACGCCGCCCTCGCCGCCGACACCAGCGCCACCGGCCAGGAAGGCGCCGCCCGCTGCCGCGCCGCCCTCCCCACCGCCGAGGCCAAGGCAGCCGCCTGGGACCGCCTCTTCCACGACGACAGCCTCTCCAACTACCTCTTCAGCGCCACCGCCCAGGGCTTCTGGCAGCCCGAACAGGCCGAACTGCTCGCGCCGTACGTCACCCGCTACTACCCGGAGGCCGTCGCCCTCGGCGCCCGCCGCGGCCCGGCCATCGGCGAGGCCGCCGGCCGCTGGGCGTTCCCCGCCTACGCCATCGACGAAGCCAACCTCCAGGCCGGCCGCACCTGCCTCACGAACCCGGACATCCTGCCCCTCCTGCGCCGCAAGCTCGTCGACCAACTCGACGACCTCGCCCGCGCCCTCAAGGTCCGCCGCCCCTGACCCCAAGGGCCGGAGGCCACCCCCACCCAACCTCCGGCCCCGGGCCCCGGCCCCCGGGCCACGGCCTCCGGCCCCCGGCCTCCGGCCCCCGGGCCACGGCACCGGGCCACGGCCCCGGGGCCGCAGCCCGGCCTGCCGCCCCGGCCCGGGGCCCGGGGTCGTTGCCCCGGTCCTGGCTTCCGGCCCCGGCCCCGGCTCTGGCCTCCGGCCCCGGCCGGGGGCCGCCTGGCCTGCGGCCGCTCCCCGTGGTCTGCTGCCCCGGACCCTGTCTCGGCCCCGCCGTCGGCGTACGCGGGCGCGACGGTGCGCGTGAACTCCGGACAAACCCCGGCGGTTACCCCATTCGGGTCTGATCGTTGTACCGGCCGGGTGCGGTGCCCGCCCCGCCCGCCCCGCACCCGGCCAGCCCCCGGAGGACCCGATGACCGCGCAGCCCGGCACACCACCCGCGCTGCCCCCGCTCGCCGGAGGCCCCGGCGGGCCCACCGCCCTGCGCCCCCTCCTCGACACCGTCCTCGACGCCCTCACCACCGGCGCCCACGACCGCCACGGCCCCCTCCCCGCCGGCGGCCCCGACGCCGTCACCGCCCGCGTCCACGCCGTCCTCGGCGACGCCGGCGTACTCCCCGCACACGGCACCGGCGCCCACGAAGCCCTCCGCACCCTCGTACACACCCTCGCCGCAGGCGCCGCCGACCCCGCCGACCCCCTCTGCGCGGCCCACCTGCACTGCCCCCCGCTCGCCGTCGCCACCGCCGCCGACCTCGCCGCCGCCGCCCTGAACCCCTCCCTCGACTCCTGGGACCAGGCCCCCGCCGCCTCCACCCTCGAAGCCCTCCTCACCCGCACCCTCGCCGCCGAGTTCTACCTCACCCCCCACGCCGACGCCCTCGTCACCACCGGCGGCACCGAAGCCAACCAACTCGCCGTACTCCTCGCCCGCGAACGCCACGGACCCGCCCTCACCGTCCTCCACGGAGCCAACGCCCACCACTCCCTCCCGCGCGCCGCCTGGCTCCTCGGCCTGCCCCCGGCCACCGAACTCCCCACCCCCGCAGGCACCCTCGACCCCGCCCGCCTCGCCGACGCCCTCGCCACCACCCCCGGCCCCACCCTCGTCACCGCCACCGCCGGCACCACCGACGCCGGCCTCATCGACCCCATTCACCGCATCGCCGACCTCTGCGACCGCTACGGCGCCGACCTCCACATCGACGCCGCATACGGCGGCCTCCTCGCCCTCAGCCCCCGCCACCGCGACAAACTCGCCGGACTCGACCGCGCCCACTCCATCACCGTCGACCTGCACAAACTCGGCTGGCAACCCGTCGCCGCCGGCCTCCTCGCCGTCCCCGACACCACCCTCCTCACCCCCCTCGCCCACCAGGCCGACTACCTCAACGCCACCGACGACACCGAAGCCGGCCTCCCCGACCTCCTCGGCCGCTCCCTGCGCACCACCCGCCGCCCCGACGCCTTCAAGATCGCCACCACCCTCCGCGCCCTCGGCCGCGACGGCATCGCCGCACTCATCGACCGCACCATCGACACCGCACGCCACCTCGCCCGGCTCCTCGACGCCCACCCCCGCTTCGAACTCCACGCACCCCCCACCCTCACCACCGTCCTCTTCCGGCCCACCCACGCCGACGACGACCACCTCGCCACCCTGCGCCGCACCCTCCTGCACCAAGGCCGCGCCGTCCTCGGCCGCACCCACGCCGACGGCCGCCTGTGGCTCAAAGCCACCCTGCTCAACCCGCACACCACAGCGGGGGACCTGGACCAGCTCATCTCCCTCCTGGAAGGCAGCACCCACCGATGACCGCCCAGCTCGACACCCCCCACGACCTCGTCGGAATCGGGATCGGCCCCTTCAACCTGTCCCTCGCGGCCCTCGCCCACGGCCTGCCGCAGCAAGGAGTCGGCGAACTCGCCACCGCCTTCTACGACCAGCGCCGCGACTTCCGCTGGCACCCCGGACTCCTCATCGAAGGAGCCACCCTCCAGGTCCCCTTCCTCGCCGACCTCGTCACCCTCGCCGACCCGGCCAGCCCCTGGAGCTTTCTCAGCTACCTCAAGCACAAGGAACGGCTCTTCCCCTTCTACTTCGCCGAGCAGTTCCACATCCACCGCGCCGAATACGACGCCTACTGCCGCTGGGTCGCCGACCGCCTCCCCGGACTCCACTTCGGCCACCAGGTCGACGCCGTCCGCTGGAACCCCGAACGCGACCTCTTCGAAGTCGACTTCACCCAACTCGACGCCACAGGCGAAGCCGAAGCCCTCGGCCGCACCTACACCCGCAACCTCGCCCTCGGCATCGGCACGTCCCCCTACGTCCCCGAACCCCTGCGCCCCCTCGCCGACGCCCCCACCGTCCCCGTCATCCACTCCGCCGACTACCTCGACAACCGCCGACGCATCCTCGGAGCCGAACACGTCACCGTCATCGGATCAGGCCAGTCCGGAGCCGAAGTCTTCCTCGACCTCCTCCGCGCCCGCCCCGCCGGCCGCGAACGCCTCACCTGGCTCGCCCGCACCCCCTCCTTCGCCCCCATGGAGTACTCCAAACTCGGCCTCGAACACTTCACCCCCGACTACACCCGCTACTTCCACTCCCTCCCCGAACCCGTACGCGACCAGCTCGTCCCCACCCAATGGCAGCTCCACAAGGGCATCGACGCCGACACCATCGCCGCCATCCACGCCGAGCTCTACCGCCGCACCCTCCACGGCGGCTGGCCCGACACCGTCCTCACCCCCGGAGTCAGCGTCCGCACCGCCGGACGCGTCGCCACCACCAAGGTCGAACTCCACCTCGAACACATCGAGCAGGGCACCCGCTCCCGCCTCACCACCGACGCCGTCATCCTCGCCACCGGCTACCAGGAACGCCCCCTCGGCAGCCTCCTCGCAGGCCTCGACCCGTACCTGCGCAAGGACTCCTCCGGCCGCCCCCGCATCGACGACCGCTACCGGATGATCCTCGACCCCAGCGTCACCGGCAGCATCTTCGTCCAGAACGGCGAACGCCACACCCACGGCGTCGGCGCCCCCGACCTCGGCCTCGCCGCCTGGCGCAGCGCCGCCATCCTCAACACCCTCACCGGCAAAGAGCCCTACCCCCAGCCGGCCCGCACCGCCTTCACCACCTTCGGCCTCGACCAGCGCGAACACACCCGCCCCCGCCCCACCGGCGAACTCCTCCCGCTCGTCGACCACCCGTAGGGGGCACCCCCCCCGCCACGAGCGCGGCGCCCACGTCCACACCACCCCCTGAACACACACAGGGCCGGGACCCGCCGCCGCGGACCCCGGCCCCCTCGGGCGACCGGCGCCTAGAACACCGCGACCCCGGCCCGCGTCAGACGCCAGTCCACCGACGCGAACTGCGCCGGATCGACGGTCCCCTTCGCCTTCACCCACTGGATGATCGTGTTACGGATCTCGTCCGAGTTCGCCCACACCTGCTTGGCCTGCGGAACGTGCGGGAAGTTACCCCCACCCGAAGCCCGGTAGTTGTTGACCGCCAGCACGAACTGCGCCGCCGGATCCACCGGCTTCCCCTGGAACGACAACCCCGTGATCCGCGACCCCGCCGGCTGCGCGATGTCGATGTCGTACGCCAGCCCGTACACCGCGTCGTAGTTGTAGTCCGGGATGCTCTCCGCGTTCGTCAGCTTCGCCGGATCCACCGGAGCACCCGGAGCCGTCTGCACGAAGTACCGCGCCGAGTACTCCAGGTAGTCCTTCACCTGCGCACCCGTCAGCAGCCGCGCCTCCATCGTGTTCTCGAACGGATACAGACCCGCCGCATCCCTGATCGTCACCTGACCGGCCGGAATCGCCGCGGTCCGCGAGAAGCACGACGCCTGCGACAGCACCGGCAGCGCCGCCCACTCCGAACCGGCCAGCGCCCCCCTCACCGTCTCCGCCTGCACATGGCTGATCAGATCGATGATCGCGACGTCCTTGAACGCCCCCTCCGCCGACGACATCGCCTGCGTCGACGTACCGATCACCTGGTTCACATACGCCACGACCTTGCGGTGCTCGTCCGACAGCAACCGCGTGATCTTCTTGTCCTCCGCGACCGTGTTCGAGTTCAGCACCTTCGCCGCGACCTTCGCCACCGACCAGCGGCCCTTCTCCCACGTCAGCTCGAAGTCGAACAGCGTCAGCCGCTGCCCCCACTTCAGCGGCTCCGACAGCACCACGTCCTTGCCGGTCGCCTTGTTCTTCACCCGGTACTCCGGGATCTCCGTGTGCGCGTGCCCCACCAGAATCGCGTCGATCCCCGGCACCTGCTCCGCCACCAGCGCCGCCGCGTTCTCGATGTACGGCAGCTGGTCACCGTACGAGGACGTACCGCTCGAACCGGAATGCGCCGACACGATCACCACGTCCGCGCCCATCGACCGCAGCTTCGGCACGTACTTCGCCGCCTGCTCCTCCAGCCCCGGGAACGTCATCTTCCCCTGCACGTTCGCCTTGTCCCAGATCGCGATACCCGGGTTCGTCAGCCCCAGCACCGCCACCTTCACATCACGCCCGCACGGAGTCCGCAGACAGTGCATGCTGTACGGCGCGAACGCCGGCCGCAGCGTCTTCGCGTCCAGCGCGTTCGCCCCCAGCAGCGGGAAATCGCACTGCTCCTCGAACTTCCGCAGCACCGGTATGCCGTAATTGAACTCGTGGTTCCCCAGCGCCGCCGCGTCATAACCGATCGCGTTCATCGCCTGCGCCATCGGGTGCACCGGACCACGCCGCGCGGTGATCGGATCCACCTTCGCGTAGTAGTACGACAGCTGCGTGCCCTGGATCGTGTCACCCGCATCGATCAGCAGCGTGTTACGCCGCCCCTTCTCCGCCCGCACCTGCTCCACCAACGTGGAAATCTTCGCCAGACCGACGTCGTTGTGCGCCTTGTCGTCGAACTCCTTGTCCGTGAAGTAGTCCCAGTTGAAGACATTGCCGTGCAAGTCGGTCGTACCCATCACCGTGAACGCGTACGTCCGCGCACCGGACCCGGACCCGGACACCGGCCCCTTCGCATCCCGCGGAGCCGCCGCCGCCGGGGTGCTCGTGGCCCCCGCCAACGCCACGGCCGCACCCGTCGCAGCCGAAGTACCCAGGAAAGTCCTACGGTCGAACGCCATGCCATCTCCCTTTTGAGGCCTGAACAACGCGCGTAGATTCTGACCCACCGGTAACAGGCCGCAACACCCCCGCCAGGTTTCGATCCGATGACCACACCCGAACGAGCGACAGTGCGACAGTGAAACCATGACCCAGGACGCATCGCACCAGCCCTACGGAACCCCCGAAGTACCCCGCGTAGCAGTCCGCGGCGAAGCCCGCCTCGAAGTCGACCCCGAGATCGCCCGCATCGGAATCACCGTCAGCGCCCGCGGCACCGACCGCCGCACCGCACTCGAAGACCTCACCCGCCGCAACAACACCGCACTCGACCTCATCAAGAGCTACGGCGACCCCGTCGAAAAACTCGAAACCGGCGCCTTCTCCATCACCCCCGAACTCACCCGCCACGGCCGCGCCGAACGCATCCGCGCCTACCACGGCCGCGTCCACATCACCGCCGAACTCAGCGACTTCACCACCCTCGGCGAACTCACCACCCGCCTCGCCGACCTCGAACTCACCCAGGTCGACGGCCCCTGGTGGGCTCTGCGCCCCACCTCACCCGCCCACGGCCAGGCCCGCCGCCAAGCCGTACTCGAAGCCGTCCAGCGCGCCCGCGAATACGCCGAAGCCCTCGGCGCCAACCTCGCCGCCCTCGTCGAACTCGCCGACCTCGGCGCCGAGAACGCCGCCCCCTTCACACCCGCCCCCGGCGCCGGAATGCGCACCATGGCCTTCAGCGCCACCGAAGACGCCGGCCCCCCGCCCCTCGACCTCGAACCCCAGCGCCAGACCGTCTACGCCCAGGTGAACGCCCGCTTCACCATGACCCCTCCACAACTCTGAAGAACCCACGAAAGCCGCCCCCGGGGGTGCTCATCAGAGCACCCCCATGCACATTCAACAGTTGTCAACAACCTTTTGCTCAACGGTTGTTGATTGGACACCCGGAAGCGATTACCTACCCACAGGTAGGGCAATACGCTCGCCTCATGCGCCGAGCGAAAATCGTATGTACCCTGGGCCCCGCCACCGACTCATACGACCAGATCAAAGCACTGGTCGAAGCCGGAATGGACATCGCCCGCCTCAACCTCAGCCACGGCACCACCGCCGAACACGAGGAGCGCTACCAGCGCGTACGCAAGGCCTCCGACGAGACCGGCCGCAGCGTCGGCATCCTCGCCGACCTTCAAGGCCCGAAGATCCGACTCGGCCGCTTCCACGAAGGCCCCGTACTCCTTGAACGCGGCGACGAATTCACCATCACCGTCGAAGACCACCAAGGCGACCGCCACACCTGCAGCACCACCTACAAAGGCCTCGCCACCGACGTCACCACCGGCGAACTCATCCTCGTCGACGACGGCCGCGTCACCCTCGAAGTCACCACCGTCGACGGCCCCCGCGTCCACACCCGCGTCATCGAAGGCGGCATGGTCTCCGACCACAAAGGCCTCAACCTCCCCGGCGTAGCCGTCTCCGTCCCCGCCCTCTCCGAAAAAGACATCGAAGACCTCCGCTGGGCCCTGCGCACCGGCGCCGACGTCATCGCCCTCTCCTTCGTCCGCAGCGGCCGCGACATCGAAGACGTCCACCGCATCATGGACGAAGAAGGCCGACGCCTCCCCGTCATCGCCAAGGTCGAAAAGCCCCAAGCCGTCGAAAACATCGACGACATCGTCGCCGCCTTCGACGGCATCATGGTCGCCCGCGGCGACCTCGGCGTCGAAATGCCCCTCGAACAAGTCCCCATCGTCCAAAAGCGCGCCATCAAACTCGCCAAGCGCAACGCCAAACCCGTCATCGTCGCCACCCAAATGCTCGACTCGATGATCGACAACTCCCGCCCCACCCGCGCCGAAGCCAGCGACGTCGCCAACGCCATCATCGACGGCACCGACGCCGTCATGCTCTCCGGCGAAACCAGCGTCGGCAAATACCCCATCGAAACCGTCCGCACCATGTCCCGCATCGTCGAAGCCGCCGAAGAAGACATCCTCGCCAAGGGCCTCCCCCCACTCACCGACCGCAACAAACCCCGCACCCAAGGCGGAGCCGTCGCCCGCGCAGCCGCCGAAATGGGCGACTTCCTCGACGCCAAATTCCTCATCGCCTTCACCCAGAGCGGCGACACCGTCCGCCGACTCTCCCGCTACCGCTCACCCATCCCCCTCCTCGCCTTCACCCCCGACCCCGCCACCCGCTCCCAGCTCAACCTCACCTGGGGCGTCGAAACCTTCCTCGGCCCCCACGTCGACTCCACCGACGCCATGGTCGCCCAAGTCGAAGAAGAACTCCTGCGCATCGGCCGCTGCGTACCCGGCGACACCGTCGTCATCACCGCCGGCTCACCCCCCGGCATCACCGGCTCCACCAACCTCGTCCGCATCCACCACATCGGCGACGCCGTCCACTGACCCACCACCCACCCCACCGCGCCGGGCCCCCCACCGCGCCGCCCGGCGCGGCGCCCCGCACACCCCCACCAACCCCTTGACCCCAAGCCCACTTGAGGTCCTACGGTCACCCCCCATGACCACCACCAAGCCCTACACCCAGACACAACTCGCCGCCCAACCCATCGGCTACTGGACCCGCGAAACCGCCGACCTCGTCATCGGAAACCTCCGCACCGCCCTCGCCGAGGAAAACCTCACCCAACCCCACTGGTGGACCCTCAACCACGTCGCCGGCGCCCCCGGCACATGGACCCGCCCCGCCCTCACCGCAAAACTCACCCCGTACGACGACCAGCACACCGACTTCGACACCGTCTACGACGACCTCACCGCCCGCGGCTGGCTCACCCAAACCACCCACCACCTGACCCTCACCGCAGCAGGCGAAGCAGCCCGCACCCGCGCCCACGACCGCAACGCCAAAGTCCACGCCACCCTGCGCCAAGGCATCGACGACGCCACCTACGCAACCACCATCGACACACTGCGCCGCATCGTCGCCAACCTCGGAGGCAACGGCACCCTGCCCACCTGACACCACCACCCGTCAGAGCCGATCACACCACGGGCCATCCGGCACCAGAGCACCCAGCACAGCCAACAACTCCGGCGGCTCGACCCGATCCGGCAACGCACCCACATCCGACCACACCACCCACGCATGACCACCCAGATCCACCTGCTCCTCAGGAAGCAGACCGGACCGCACAACCGAAGGCCGCTCCTCCGCGAACACCGCGACGAAGAAATACTCCGTCCCGATGTACCGCACGCCCTTCCACCACACATCACGCCCGACCGGCACCGAACGGTCAAGGACCGCAGCCGGATCCAGCCCCGTCTCCTCGACCAGCTCACGCCGAGCCGCCACCAACGCCGTCTCACCCGATTCGACACCCCCACCGGGCGGCTCCCAGAGCCAGGTCCCGTCCGACGGATCACGCCAGTGCAGCAGAAGCAGACGACCAGCAGCATCCAGACAGATGACCCGAGCAGCGGGCCGGTGCACAGAATCCACCCCCCGACGCTAAGCGCCACCCGAACCGCCGATCAAAACACCCGTACGACACGCACGACGCGTCCGAAGCCAGTACGAACGAGCCGCCACGATCAAGGCGATGCCGTACACGGCGAAGGCGACCATCCCGATCCAACCCACCAACAGCGCATCGCCCGAAGAATGGAAGTCACCGCGCCGCATCGTCACCACGCCGGCCGTGGCCAGGAACAGGTACCCGACCCCCACAACCCCGTACGGGGCGAGCGTGGCGGCGCCGAGCAGAGCCGGGACGAGCGGGAGCCAGCGCGGCACCCGCCGACCACCAAGGAACAGCGTCCAGCGCGGGAAGACCTGCCCCCACGGGCGTACCAGACCCCAGAGCAGGAAGACGCCGAGCACGGCCAGCAGCGCGGTGGGGTCCAGGCCCCAGGACTCCAGGGCGAGAAAAACACCCGAGGCGCCGTTCCGCTCCGAAACGGCCAGCACCTCCGCACCGGACATCCCCCCGAACGTCCCACCGGACGCCCAGACGAACTTCATCGCCGCGTACGGGACAAAGGCCAGCGTCCCGGCCCAGGCAGCGAGCTGGACGAACCGCGGTGCGGCGGACGGCGCCCGCACGGCAGTACCGGCAGGCAGGCGACCCGACCGGGCCGTGGCCGCGAGCAGGACCGCCCCGACCGCAGCCAGGACCTTGTTCACGGCGGACACCCGACTGTCCACCCCCTGGCCGAACAGCAGCGTGATGACGTCCATCAGCAGACTGAACGCGGTGATCCCGGCCAGCCCACAGACCACCCAGAGCATCACCCGCAACGCCGGCCTCAGCCCGTACACCACCACCGCGCCGCTGACCGACACCGCCACCACACCCACCACCACGACCGCCCACCCCAGCCCGGAGGCACCGGAACCGCCGCCGTGGTAGATCAAGGCCGTCCCGCTCAGCGCACACGCCAGACCGAAGCCGGCGTACAGCACCGCCCACAGCACCGTTGCCCGGGCCACCCAGTGCGGCCATCGCCGCCACCAGGCGCTCCAGAGCGTCTTCACCGTTCGTTCGCCACTGGTCATGCCCCAAACGGTGCCGCGACCACGGCGGGGTGACGTCAGCCGCCGGAATGATCCGCCTCCCCCGGCCGGGTGAGCCCCCCCGGCACCAAGAAGCGACCCGAAGGAAGCGGCTAGTACTTAGGCCCGATGTGGGCGTCCATGAGGGCGACGCAGTCCTTCCGCGCGACGGACACGTTGAACGGGTCGCTACCGCGGGCCAGCACCGTCCACCGGACCCCGACCTTGGTCAGCGTGTCGGTGCACAGCTTCCGGATGTCGTCGGACTTGTTGGTGAAGAAGTACCGCGGGTACTCGTAGCGCTTCCCGTTGCGGACGGTCCAGTTGGTGACCCGGCACCCGTCGGAATGGATCAGCCCCCGCAGGAACTCCCACGGATGGACGTCGACGATCTCCTGCTGCCAGCCTTCGAGAACGATCCGCCGCTCATGCTTCTTGCCGGGCCCGTGCTGAGGAAACAGGCATGTCCAGTGCCGCCCGTAGCTGGTGACGGCCACGCAGCCCTGGCGCTGCAGCACGCTCACCTTGTCCTTGGGGCGGACTGCCGTGATCGCCGTCCGGCACTGATCGATGAGCCCGGGCCATGCGTCCGCACAGGCGATGCGAAGGTACTGGCCGCCACGCGGATGGGGGCTAATGCAGCCGTCGCCGAGATAGAGGCCGAGGAGGTATGCGTACGAGGCGCTATCGGCGGGTCCTGCGCAGGGTGTGGCCTGATTGAGCAAGTGGGGTAATGGCTGCACCCGGGAACGCCATGCACGGATCGTGGACCGGGATATCCCGGTTTCCTGACTGACGGAGTTCATGCTGCGCCCGTCGGCGAGCAGGTCCAGGGCGCGCATGCGCGTATCCATGTCGTACATGTGGCCGATGCTGCCGGGCGAAATCGGCGCACGCAGTGCAATTCGCCATGCTTCGCCGAAACGAGTCATGGCCACGCGAAGATCGCGTGACCATGGAATCCAAGATATGTGCCCCAGGTGGGATTCGAACCCACACTGTCCGCTGTTTGAGAGCGGCCTCTCTGACCAGTTGGAGTACTGGGGCCTAAGAAACGAAGGCTCGGGGGAGCCCTACGCGAGACCACCTTACCGTAGCTAGGTAGGCTCAGGGGAGCTTGTTATGCCCCGTAAAGAGGAGCCTTCGTGACCGCCGAGCACGAGTCGACGCCCACGCCCGACGCCGACCAGTCGCACGTTCCGCCGCTGACGACCCGCGTCGTCATCGCCGAGGACGAGGCGCTCATCCGTCTCGATCTCAAGGAGATGCTCGAGGAAGAGGGCTACTCCGTCGTCGGTGAGGCCGGCGACGGGCAGACGGCCGTCGAGCTCGCCCGTGAGCACCGTCCCGACCTGGTGATCCTCGATGTGAAGATGCCCGTCCTGGACGGGATCTCCGCGGCGGAGAAGATCGCCGAGGAGTCCATCGCGCCCGTCCTGATGCTCACCGCGTTCTCGCAGCGCGACCTCGTCGAGCGGGCCCGGGACGCCGGGGCGATGGCGTACCTGGTGAAGCCGTTCAGCAAGAGCGACGTGGTGCCCGCCATCGAGATGGCCGTCTCCCGCTTCGCGGAGCTGCGGGCGCTGGAGAAGGAGGTCGAGGACCTCTCCCAGCGGCTGGAGACGCGCAAGCTGGTGGACCGTGCGAAGAGCATTCTGCAGACGCAGTACGGGCTGACGGAGCCGGCCGCCTTCCGCTGGATCCAGAAGTCGTCGATGGACCGTCGGATGTCCATGCAGCAGGTGGCCGAGGTGGTCATCGAGGACGCCGAGGCGAAGAAGAAGGAGAGCGGCAAGTAGCGGCCGCCCCCGGACATGCGTGAGGCCCGCCTCCCCCCGAGGGGAGGCGGGCCTCACACGTTCGTCGGATCAGTCTTCGCCGAGGTAGGCCTTGCGGACGTCCTCGTTGTGGAGGAGGTCGCGGCCGGTGCCGGAGAGAACGATCTTGCCGATCTCCATCACGTGCGCGCTGTCGGAGAGCGAGAGCGCCGCCTGGGCGTTCTGCTCGACGAGCAGGATGGTCATGCCGGTGGCCTTGAGGTCCTTGATGGTCGCCATGATCTTCTGCATCATCAGCGGCGACAGGCCCATGGAGGGCTCGTCCAGCATCAGGAGCTTGGGGCGGGACATGAGCGCGCGGCCCATGGCGAGCATCTGCTGCTCACCGCCCGAGAGGGTGCCGGCGGCCTGCTTGCGACGCTCACCCAGGATGGGGAACATCTCGTAGGCGCGCTGGACATCCGCCTCGATGCCCTCCTTGTCGGTGCGCAGGAAGGCGCCGAGCTGGAGGTTTTCGGCGATCGTCAGCCGGGGGAAGATGTGGCGTCCCTCGGGGGAGTGGGCGAGGCCCAGGGAGACGATCTTGTGGGCGGGTACGGCGGCCAGGGGCTGGCCGTCGAAGGTGATGCTGCCGCTCTTGGGCTTGATGAGCCCGGAGAGGGTGCGCAGGGTGGTCGTCTTGCCGGCGCCGTTGGTGCCGACGAGGCAGACGATTTCGCCTTCGTTGACTTCGAAGGAGATTCCCTTGACGGCTTCGATCTTGCCGTAGGCGACTTTGAGGTCTTCGACCTTGAGCAGTGCGGTCACTTGGCCTCTCCTTCCGTGCTGGTGGTGCTGGTGGTGCTGTCCGAGTCGGCGTCGGCCGGGGCGTCGGTGTCGCCGTCGGTGTCGGCTTCGGCCTCCGCTTCGGTTTCGGCGTCGGTCTCGGTGGCCTCGGCCGCAGCCTCGGTCTCCGTCTCCGTCTCCGTCGCGGCCTCGGGCTCGGCTTCGGTCGCTGCTGCGGCTTCGGCGGCGGCTTCCGCTGCCTCGACGGCGGCGTCTTCGGCGGCGCCCGGGTCGCCTTCGAAGGGCTCGCCGAGGTAGGCGGCGATGACGCGCTCGTCGCCCTGGACCTCGGACGCGGTGCCTTCGATGAGCTTCTCGCCCTGGACGAGGCAGGCGACGCGGTCGCAGAGGTTGAAGATGAAGCGCATGTCGTGCTCGATGACGAGGACGGCGATGCCCATGTCGCGGATGGCGAAGATGAGTTCTTCGGCGGCGCGGGTTTCCTGCGGGTTCATGCCGGCGGTGGGCTCGTCCAGGAGGATGAGGCCGGGGTCGCTGGCGAGGGCGCGGGCGATTTCGAGCTTGCGCTGTTCGCCGTAGGGGAGGTTCTTGGCCAGGTGCTGGGCCTTGTTCTCCAGGCCGATGAACTCGAGGAGTTCCATGGCGCGCGCTTCGCTGGCGGCTTCGGCCTTCTTGAAGCCGGGGCCGCGGAGCAGGGCGGACCAGAGGCCTTCCTTGGTGCGGGTGTGGCGTCCGACGAGGACGTTCTCCAGCACGGTCATGTTGTGGAAGAGCCGGATGTTCTGGAAGGTGCGGGCGATGCCGGCCTCGGTGACCTTGTGGGGCTTGGGAGGCAGGACGGTGCCCTTGTAGCTGACGGATCCCTCGGTGGGGACGTACAGCCCGGTGAGGCAGTTGAAGAAGGTGGTCTTGCCGGCGCCGTTGGGGCCGATGAGGCCGACGATCTCGCCCGCGTTGACCTGGAGGTCGACGCCCTTGACGGCGGTGAGGCCGCCGAAGCGCATGGTGACGCCCTTGGCTTCGAGCACCGTGGTCTTCGTGGTGGTGGTGGTGTCCGTGGTGGTCGTCATGTCGTTCACGCCCCCGCCTTGGCGGTGGCCAGGTCCGTGGGGGCCTGGTCAGCGGTGTCGTCGTGGAACTCGAGCTGCGCGCGCTTGTTGGCGATGAGGCCTTCGGGGCGGAAGCGCATGAGCAGGATGAGGGCGATGCCGAATGCGAGGAGCTGGTAGTCCTGGAGGAAGGCCAGCTTCGCCGGGATCAGGAAGAGGAGTGCGGCGCCGAGGATGGGGCCGCGGATGGTGCCCATGCCGCCGAGGATGACGGCGGCGAGGAGGAACGCGGAGTTCGGCGGGACGGGCCCGGCGAAGACGTAGTTCTCGGGGACGACCGTGCTGTTGACGTGTGCCTGGACGGTGCCGGCGAGGCCGGCGAGGGTGGCGCCGAGGGCGAAGGCGATGAGCTTGACCTTGAAGCCGTTGATGCCCATGGCTTCGGCGGCGGTCTCGTCTTCGCGGATGGCGACCCAGGCGCGGCCGATGCGGCTGCTGCCGGCGCGGGCGAAGACCACGACGACCAGTGCCATGACGAGCAGCATCAGGAAGTAGTAGTTGGCGTAGGCGCCGAGGGTGATGCCGCCGACGACGTGGGATTCCCCGAAGTTCCACCCGAAGAGTTCGAGGTGGGGGATGTTGGGGATGCCGTTGGGGCCGTTGGTGATGTCGGGGCCGGAGGTGCCGTCGAGGTTGCCCATGGCGATGCGGAAGATTTCTCCGAAGCCGAGGGTGACGATGGCGAGGTAGTCGCCGCGCAGGCGCAGGGTCGGGGCTCCGATGACCACGCCGAAGATGAGCGAGGCGAGGGCGCCGACGATGACCGCTGCCCAGAAGGGGAGGTGGATGCCGAAGGCGGAGGCGGTGCTTCCGGAGACCAGGGCCGCGGCGTAGGCGCCGACGCCGAGGAAGGCGACGTAGCCGAGGTCGAGGAGGCCGGCGAGGCCGACGACGACGTTGAGGCCGAGGGCGACGGTCGCGAAGATCAGGATGTTGACCGCGATCAGCGTGTAGGTGTCGCCGCTCTGCTGGATGAACGGGAAGGCGATGGCGGCGGCCGCGGTGCCGATCAGGGTGACCTGGCGGTACTTGGCGGTGAGGCCGCCGAGGCGGGCGAAGAGGCCGGACTTGTTCAGCGCGAAGGCGGCGAGGCCGACGGTGATCAGGTAGGCGACGAAGAGCTGCGGTTCCTTGTCATCGGTGTCGATGCCGTAGGTGATGACGAAGAGACCGATGGCGAAGACGGCGGTGATGATGAGGATTTCGGCCCAGGACGGCAGCTGCTTGGCGGGGGCCGCCTTGCGGGTGTCGTCGGGGAGCTTGCTCACGGCGATGACCGGGATGAGCGAGCCGACGAGGGCGACGAGGGCGCCGGGTTCGAGGTTGACGACTCCGCCGAGGACGACGGTGATCGCGAGGACCGTGAACCAGGTGGCGGCGAGGTTGCCGAGGGTGAGGAAGAACAGCGCCTTGCGGGAGCCGTTGGGGGTGAGCCAGCCGAGGCCCTTGACGCCGAGCGCGGAGAGCGCGTGGACAAGGGTGAGGGCTCCGCCGGCGAGGGTGACGTACTGGAGGTCGGCGGGGCTGCCGTAGTAGGTCAGGTCGCCGGGGAATTCGGCGGTCCATGTCCACGCGAGGAAGGCGCTGACGATGGTGAGGAGGCTGCCGGCGATGACCGCGTAGAGGAGGGTGGTGGGCGCGGGGGCCTGCTTCACCGTTTCGGCGGTCTGCGGGGTCTGAGCGGTGGTGTTGGTGGTCATGGTTCTCACGCCCGATCCGCGACGCGCTCACCGAGCAGGCCTTGTGGCCGCACGAGGAGGACGACGATGAGGAGTACGAAGGCCCAGACGTTGGACCAGGCGCCACCGCCGAGCTGCGACATGCCGGGGATGTCTTCGATGTAGGCGATCGAGAGGGCTTCGGCGAGTCCGAGGACGACGCCGCCGACCATGGCTCCGTAGATGTTGCCGATGCCGCCGAGGACGGCTGCGGTGAAGGCCTTGAGGCCGAGGATGAAGCCCATCTCGAAGTTGATCTGGCCCTTGTCGAGGCCGTAGGCGACGGCGGCGACGGCGGCGAACGCGGCACCGATGGCGAAGGCCATGACGATGATGCGGTCGGTGTTGATGCCCATCAGCTTCGCGGTGTCGGGGTCCTGCGCGGTGGCCTGCATGGCGCGGCCGCTGCGGCTCTTCTGGACGAAGATGCCGAGGGCGAGCATGCAGAGCGGGGCGAGGATGAGGACGAAGAGGTCCGCGCGCTGGATCGCCAGGCTGTCGGTGATCTTGAAGGCTGCGCCCTTGAACTCAGGGAAGCTGACGGCCTTCTTGGCGTCCGGGTAGAACTGCCAGACGAGCTGCTGGAGCGCGATCGAGAGGCCGATTGCGGTGATGAGGGGTGCGAGCCGGGGGGCGCTGCGCAGTGGGCGGTAGGCGAAGCGTTCGGCTGCGCAGGCCACGGCGACGGAGGTGGCGGCACCTCCGACGATCATGACGGGTATCGCGATCAGCAGGGAGGTGCCGGTCGGGAGGATGGCGTAGGCGCTGAGCGCGCCGAAGCCGCCGATCATGAAGATCTCGCCGTGGGCGAAGTTGATGAGCTGGACGATGCCGTAGACCATGGTGTACCCGATGGCGATGAGACCATAGAGAGCACCGAGGGCCAGGCCGTTGGCCAGCTGTTGCGGCAGTTCGTGCACCGCAGGGCCTCCGATGAGCGTGTCGGATAAGACTCCGCGCGAGGGCGCTGTTTGCGCCCTCGCGCGGCGTTGGTTCAGGTGGTGCTGGTGTTGCTGGGGGTTATCGGGTTACTGGTTGAAGGTGTCGCTCTTGACGTCGACCCACTTGCCGCCCTCGACCTTGTAGACGGTGAGCTGCTTGTTGGTGGTGTCGCCGTACTCGTCGAAGGCGACCTTGCCGGTCACGCCTTCGAAGGAGACCTTGCCGAGTGCCTCGACGACCTTGGCGCGGGCGTCGGTGGGGAGCTTGCCGCTGTTGGCGGCGGCGACGGCCTTGACGGCCTGGATGACGGCCCAGCCGGCGTCGTAGGAGTAGCCACCGTAGGCGGCGTACGGGTCCTTGTAACCCTCGGCCTTGTAGTCCTCGATGAACTTCTTGGCGGTGTCCAGCTTCTCGACCGGGTAGCCGATGGAGGTGGCGAGGTCGCCCTCGTTGGCCTCACCGGAGGCGCTGATGAAGGCCGGGTCCTGGATGCCGTCGCCGCCCATGAGGGGGACGTTGGCGCCGGTCTTCTTGATCTGGTCGGCGAGCAGGCCGCCCTCGGGGTACTGGCCGCCGAAGTAGACGGAGTCGGCGCCGGAGGACTTGACCTTGTCGGCGGTGGAGGAGAAGTCGGTCTCCTTCACGGTGACGTGGTCGGTGCCGACGACCTCGCCGCCGAGCTTCTTGAACTCGTCGGCGAAGATCGCGGCGAGGCCGGCGCCGTAGGTCTGCTTGTCGTCGACGATGAAGACCTTCTTCTTGCCGGCGTCCTTGAAGAGGTACTGGGCGGCGAACTTGCCCTGGACCACGTCGGTGGCGGCGGTGCGGAAGTAGGTCTTGAAGCCGCGCTTGAACTCGCCCTTGCCCCAGTTGTCGCCCTGGCTGAGCGAGGGGTTGGTGTTGGCGGGGGAGACCTGCGCCAGGTTGGCGGAGCCGAAGACGCCCTGCATCTGCTGGGCGACGCCGGAGTTCAGCGGGCCGACGACGCCGAGGACGTCCTTGTTGCCGACGAGCTTGGTGGCGTTGGCCTGACCGGAGGCGGGGACCGCCTGGTCGTCGAGGGCCTCGACCTTGAACTCGATGCCGGGGACCTCGTTGTTCTTGTTGGCCGTCTTGGCCGCGAGGTCTACGGAGTTCTTGATGCCCTGGCCGAGCGCGGAGAGCGAGCCCGTGAGCGGGGCGTCCACACCGATCACGACGGTGGTCTTCTTGCCGCCGCCGTTGTCCTTGGAGTCTCCGTCGCGCGATCCGCAAGCGGTGAGGGTCAGTGCTCCCGTGGTGATCACGGTGGTGAGGACGAGCAAAGAACGGTGTCGCACGATTCTTCCTTTCCCTGGCGCGGCTCTCTCGTGAGAGGTGCCGTTAGGTCGCCGGGCCGCACTGGGAGGTCCACGGCCGTGCTGATTCGCGCTCTGTGGCGCGGTGACTGGCCGTGACTCTAGGCCCGAGGTGGCGAGCACGGGGAGCAGGGAAAGGAGGATGTGACGCTCTTGTTATGCCAAGGCCAAGAATGTGTAGCGGGAGTGTGGACAAATCGGACGTTTTCTTACCTTGGTGGGTGTCCGCATCCTGAGAATTACCAGTTCTCCTAAGGGGCTTGAGGCCTTCATGCACCTGTCTTAGATCATTTTCGGCCGAATGTGGCTGCGCGTGTCCAAAGGAATCCTCCGAGTGGGCTTTCTTAAGGGAAAAGGCGGATTGCGGCCCTCATGTGCATTACACAGAGTGACGGTCAAGAGGGCAGTTTCGAAACCGAATGGATCTTGTTCGAGTGGCGGCATGGCCCCTCACCTGCGGCTCGTCCCTGCGGGGGTATCTGCCCGGAAGCCGGACACCGCGCCCGGGAATGCGGTGACCTCGGTCACGTCGGGGGGCGCCAGTTCTCCGAACTCCGCGTCGCGCCGCCCTCGGCGGCGCAGCGCTGCGCCACGAACCGGTCGATCAACTCAAGTGCCTTGTCCCGCCCGGCAGTTCGCTCCTCGGCGCGACCTGCGGCCACCGCGTCGTCGTGGATCGCGTACTGGTCGTTGGACAGGCCCTTCTGCTCCCAGTCCAGACCGGACCATTTCGTACCCAGGAGAGTCTCCTTCGCCCAGTAGGACACGAGGCTCGTGCACACCTGTACGGGCGAGGGGGGAGCGGAGGCGGGGGCGGCGGAAGGGCTCGCGGAACCCGCCGCGGGGGTGGGCGCGGAGGATGTGCATCCGGTCAGGGCGAGCGCCGCGAGGAGGGTGTGGGCGGCGTACCGGGCCGTGCGTGGCATGGTCCCCATGGGGGGACGGTAGGCGGTGACCTTCGGTGACACAACAGATGTCACCGTCAAGCGTGCGGACTGGCGGATTCCGGGCGGTTGGCGGGCGCGAGCCGTCCGGGAACGCACGCAGGCCCGGATCCGCCGCCGTGCGGGCGGGGGGTCCGGGCCTGTCGGGTGGTGCGGGGGCGAGCCGGGCGGGGCCCGGTAAAGCCGGCCGGGCGGCCGGGGGGTCAGGCCCCCGCGGCGGCCTGCTCGACGTCGCGCAGGAGGCAGGTGAGGCGGGCGGTGCAGATCCGCCGGTCCTGCTCGTCGGTGATGACGATCTCGAAGGTGGTGGTCGAGCGGCCCCGGTGCAGGGGGGTGGCGACACCGGTGACGATGCCGGAGCGGGCGCCCCGGTGGTGGGTGCAGTTCAGGTCCACGCCGACGGCGATCTTGTTGATGCCGCCGTGCAGCATGGCGCCGATCGAGCCGAGGGTCTCGGCCAGCACGGCCGAGGCCCCGCCGTGCAGCAGCCCGTACGGCTGGGTGTTCCCCTCGACGGGCATGGTGGCGACGACGCGGTCGGCCGAGGCCTCCAGGATGCGGATGTCCATGCGCTCGCCGAGGTGTCCCGCCGAGAACAGCGCGGGCAGGTCGATGCCCAGGGCCGCGTACTCGTCGAGTACCTCCTGCGGGAACTTCACTGCGTGCTGCTCGCCCATGGTCAGGCTCCGTTCGTCAACGCTCGTTAACCATCTTGTCCTGGGGTCGTTCTATCAGGCCGGTTCGAAGCGCACGACGACGGACTTGCTGGCAGGGGTGTTGCTGGTGTCCGCGGTCGAGTCCAGCGGGACCAGCACATTGGTCTCCGGGTAGTAGGCGGCCGCGCAGCCGCGGGCCGTCGGGTAGTGCACGACGCGGAAGCCGGGCGCGCGCCGCTCGACGCCGTCCCTCCACTCGCTCACCAGGTCCGTGTACGAGCCGTCGGCCAGCCCCAGCTCGGCCGCGTCGGCCGGGTTCACCATGACGACGCGGCGGCCGCCGGTGATGCCCCGGTAGCGGTCGTCGAGGCCGTAGATCGTGGTGTTGTACTGGTCGTGGCTGCGCAGGGTCTGCAGGAGCAGCCGTCCCGCCGGGACGCGCGGGTACTCCACGGGCGCGGCGGTGAAGTTGGCCTTGCCGGTCTTCGTCGGGAAGCGGCGCTCGTCGCGCGGGGCGTGCGGGAGCTGGAAGCCGGCGGGGCGGGCGACGCGGGCGTTGAAGTCCTCGAAGCCGGGGATCACGCGGGAGATCCGCTCGCGGATCGAGCCGTAGTCGCGTTCGAACTCCTCCCACGGGGTGGCGGAGGCGGCGCCGAGGACGGCGCGGGCCATGCGGGCCACGATCGCGGGCTCGGAGAGCAGGTGCGGGGAGGCGGGAGCGAGGTTGCCGCGGGAGGCGTGGACCATGCCCATGGAGTCCTCGACGGTCACGAACTGCTTGCCGGACGCCTGGACGTCCTTGTCGGTACGGCCGAGGGTGGGCAGGATCAGGGCCCGCCGGCCGGTGACCGCGTGGGAGCGGTTGAGCTTGGTGGAGACGTGCACGGTCAGGGAGGCCCCCCGGATGGCGGCCTCGGTGACCTCGGTGTCGGGGGTGGCGCCGACGAAGTTGCCGCCCATCGCGAAGAGGACCTTGGCCTTGCCGTCGCGCAGGGCCTGGATGGAGCGGACCACGTCGTAGCCGTGCCCGCGCGGCGAGGTGATGCCGAATTCCTTGTCGAGGGCGTCGAGGAAGGCGGGTGCGGGGCGTTCGAAGATCCCCATGGTGCGGTCGCCCTGCACGTTCGAGTGGCCGCGGACGGGGCACACGCCGGCGCCGGGGCGGCCGATGTTGCCGCGCAGCAGGAGGAGGTTGACGACCTCGCGGATGGTGGCGACGGAGTGCTTGTGCTGGGTGAGGCCCATGGCCCAGCAGACGATGGTGCGCTCCGAGGCCAGGATCATGGCCAGCGCGCGCTCGATCTCGGGGCGGGTCAGGCCGGTCGCGGTGAGGGTCTCGTCCCAGTCGGCCTCCTTCGCGGCGGCCGCGAGTTCCTCGTAGCCGTGGGTGTGCTCGCGGATGAAGGCCTCGTCGGTGGCGCCCTCGGTCTCGATGACGAGCTTGTTGAGGAGGCGGAAGAGGGCCTGGTCGCCGCCGATGCGGATCTGCAGGAAGAGGTCGTTGAGGGCGGTGCCCTTGAGCATGCCGACGGGGGTCTGCGGGTTCTTGAACCGCTCCATCCCGGCCTCGGGCAGCGGATTCACCGAGATGATCTGCGCGCCGGCGGTCTTGGCCTTCTCCAGGGCGGAGAGCATGCGCGGGTGGTTGGTGCCCGGGTTCTGTCCGGCGACGATGATCAGGTCGGCCTGGTGGAGGTCTTCGAGGGAGACGCTGCCCTTGCCGATGCCGATGGTCTCGGTCAGTGCGGAGCCCGAGGACTCGTGGCACATGTTCGAGCAGTCCGGCAGGTTGTTGGTGCCGAACTCGCGGGCGAAGAGCTGGAAGAGGAACGCGGCCTCGTTGCTGGTGCGGCCCGAGGTGTAGAAGAGGGCCTCGTCGGGGGAGTCGAGGGCGGTCAGCTCCTCGGCGATGACCGCGAAGGCCCGCTCCCAGCTGACCGGCTCGTACCGGTCGCCGCCGTCGGGCCGCGCCCCGCGCTCCAGCAGCATGGGCTCGGTGATGCGGCCCTGCTGGCCCAGCCAGTACCCGGAGCGGGTGGCCAGGTCGTCGAGGGGGTGCGCGGCGAAGAACTCGGGGGTGACCCGGCGCAGTGTGGCCTCCTCCGCGACGGCCTTGGCGCCGTTCTCGCAGAATTCGGCCGTGTGCCGCTTGTCGCCCTCGGGCCAGGCGCAGCCCGGGCAGTCGAAGCCGCCCTTCTGGTTGACCTTGAGGAGCGTGCGGGCGGTGCGGGCCACGCCCATCTGCTGCTGGGCGATCCGCAGGGTGTGCCCGATCGCGGGCAGGCCGGCGGCCGCGTGCTTGGGCGGTGTGACCTGCGGTGCGTCCTGTACCGGATCGCCTGTGGGCGGCTTGGTCGCCATCGCGCTCCCCTTCGAGCGTACGTACGTATGCAGCACGTGTGGCCGCGTCCTTCGATCCTTGCACGGACCACGGAACGAGGGGAGGGCGGTCCGGTGCTCACCACGCCCGGGCGGGTGCGCCGGGGGCGTCCGGTGGGGAGGATGCGCCGGGGGAGGCGACGGGCCGGAATTGTCGGTGGGGGCGCCTAGGATCGGGGCGTGGCAGATTCATCAGCGCAGAAGACCGACCAGCCGTCCGCAGCGGGCCGCCCCCGCCTGATGCTCATGGACGGGCACTCCCTGGCCTACCGGGCGTTCTTCGCGCTGCCCGCGGAGAATTTCACGACCGCGACGGGGCAGCCGACCAACGCCATCTACGGGTTCGCGTCGATGCTGGCGAACACGCTGCGCGACGAGGCGCCCACGCATTTCGCGGTGGCGTTCGACGTCTCCCGCAAGACGTGGCGCTCGACGGAGTTCCCCGAGTACAAGGCGAACCGCTCCAAGACCCCCGACGAGTTCAAGGGGCAGGTCGAGCTGATCGGCGAGCTGCTCGACACGATGCACGTGCCGCGGTTCGCGGTCGACGGCTTCGAGGCCGACGACGTGATCGCGACGCTCGCGACGCAGGCGGAGGCGGCCGGCTTCGACGTGCTGATCGTCACCGGTGACCGGGACTCCTTCCAGCTGGTCTCCGAGCACACCACCGTGCTCTACCCGACCAAGGGCGTCTCCGAGCTCACCCGGTTCACCCCGGAGAAGGTCGAGGAGAAGTACGGCCTCACCCCGCAGCAGTACCCGGACTTCGCGGCGCTGCGCGGTGACCCGTCCGACAACCTGCCGGGCATCCCGGGCGTCGGTGAGAAGACCGCGGCCAAGTGGATCACCCAGTTCGGGTCGTTCGCGGAGCTCGTGGAGCGCGCCGACGAGGTCAAGGGCAAGGCCGGGCAGAACTTCAGGGACCACCTGGAGGCCGTCAAGCTCAACCGGGTCCTGACCGAGATGGTCAAGGACGTGGAACTGCCCAAGACCCCGGCCGACCTGGTCCGCGCCCCCTACGACCGGACCGCCATGCTCGGCGTGCTGGACGTCCTGGAGATCCGCAACGCCTCGCTGCGCGAGCGGCTGCTCGCCGTGGACCCGGGCGCGGCCGTGGAGGAGGCCCCCGCTCCGGCGGCCGGTGTGGAACTGGACGCCTCCGTGCTGGGCTCCGGCGAGCTGGCTCCGTGGCTGGAGAGCCACGCGGGCGGGCCGCTGGGCATCGCGACCGTCGACAGCTGGGCGCTGGGCCAGGGCAACGTCACCGAGATCGCGCTCGCCGCGGCCGGGGGCGCCGCCGCCTGGTTCACGCCCGCCGAGCTCGACGAGGCGGACGAGCGGGCCTTCGCGGCCTGGGCCGCCGATGCGGCGAAGGCCAAGGTCGTGCACCACGCCAAGGGCCTGATGCGGGTCTTCCCCGAGCACGGCTGGACCCTCGCCGGGGTCGTCATGGACACGGCGCTCGCCGCCTACCTGGTCAAGCCGGGCCGCCGGTCCTTCGCCCTGGACGCCCTGTCCATGGAGTACCTGCACCGTGAGCTGGCGCCCGCCGCCGCCGACGGGCAGCTGGCCTTCGGCGCCGACGAGACCGCCGAGGCCGAGGCCCTGATGGCGCAGGCCCGCGCCGTCCTGGACCTGGGCGACGCCTTCACCGGCAAGCTCGCCGAGGCCGGCGCCGCCGAGCTGCTCCACGACATGGAGCTGCCCACCTCCGAACTCCTGGCCCGCATGGAGCGCTCCGGCATCGCCGCCGACCGCGACCACCTGGAGGCCATGGAGCAGCAGTTCGCGGGAGCCGTGCAGCAGGCCGTCAAGGAGGCGCACGCCACCGTCGGCCACGAGTTCAACCTCGGCTCGCCCAAGCAGCTCCAGGAGGTCTTCTTCGGCGAGTTGGACCTGCCGAAGACGAAGAAGACCAAGACCGGTTACACCACGGACGCGGACGCGCTGGCCTGGCTGGCCACGCAGACCGACCACGAACTCCCGGTCATCATGCTGCGCCACCGGGAGCAGGCCAAGCTGCGCGTCACCGTCGAGGGCCTGGTCAAGACCATCGCCGCCGACGGCCGGGTGCACACCAGCTTCAGCCAGACCGTCGCGGCGACCGGCCGGCTGTCCTCCACCGACCCCAACCTGCAGAACGTGCCGGTGCGCACCGACGAGGGCCGCGCCATCCGCCGCGGATTCGTCGTCGGCGAGGGCTTCGAGTCCCTCATGACGGCCGACTACAGCCAGATCGAGCTGCGCGTCATGGCCCACCTCTCCGAGGACGAGGGCCTGATCGAGGCGTTCGCGACCGGCGAGGACCTGCACACCACCGTCGCCTCCCAGGTGTTCGCCGTGGAGCGGTCCGCGGTCGACGCCGAGATGCGCCGCAAGATCAAGGCCATGTCGTACGGGCTCGCCTACGGGCTCTCCGCCTTCGGCCTCGCCCAGCAGCTGAACATCGAGCCCGCCGAGGCGCGCGGCCTGATGGAGACCTTCTTCGAGCGGTTCGGCGGGGTGCGCGACTACCTCGGCCGGGTCGTCGACGAGGCCCGTGCCACCGGATACACGGCGACGATCTTCGGTCGCCGCCGGTACCTGCCCGACCTCAACAGCGACAACCGCCAGCGCCGCGAGGCCGCCGAGCGGATGGCGCTCAACGCCCCCATCCAGGGCACCGCCGCCGACATCGTGAAGGTGGCGATGCTGCGCGTGGACAAGGCGATCGCCGAGGCCGGTCTGCGGTCGCGGATGCTGCTCCAGGTTCACGACGAAATCGTGCTGGAGATCGCCCCGGGCGAGCGCGAGCGGGTCGAGGAGCTGGTGCGGCGCGAGATGGGCGCCGCCGTCGAGCTCCGGGCCCCGCTGGACGTGTCGGTGGGCGTCGGCGCGGACTGGGAGTCCGCCGCGCACTGATCGCCGTACGGCCGGCGCCCGTCCCCGCGGCTCAGGCGGTGGGGACGGGCGTTCGCATTTCCTCGTCCGCCGGGCGCCCGCTCCGGTCGCGGCGGTGCCGCAGCCGTACGAGGACCCCGTAGACCAGCAGCGCCACGGTCAGGCCGCCGCCCGCGCCGAAGCAGATGGTCGGGATGATGTCGAGCGGCGTACGGATCCGGTCGAAGAAGTCGAAGAAGCGGAGCACGCGCCGGGTGACCCCGGCCGCCACGCACACCACGAGCAGGACGAGCGCACCCCAGAGCTCCGCGCGGGAGAGCACCGGCACGGACGCGGGGGCGGCGGAGGCGGGAACCCGGCGCAGGGCGGTCACCGTGTACCAGAGCAGGGCACACGCGGCGACGGCCGAAGTGCCGTACTGGAAGAAGGTGTAGGGCGGATACCCGAAGGCGAGCGGCTCGCCGAGCCAGGGCATCGCGTTCGTGCCCCAGCGGTCGCCGTGCGTGAAGCTGTCCCACACCACGTGGGTGAGGGACCCGATGACCGCCGACACGTAGAACCAGCCGAGCAGCTCGGCGAGCCGGGGACGCTCGCGCCAGTCCTCGCCCCGCACATAGGTGTACACCTTGCCCCGCCAGCCGCGCGGCAGGAGCGCGATCAGCGGCTCGCGCAGCAGGATCCAGAAGCCCGCCAGGACGGCCGTCAGCACGGCGTCCAGCGTGAAGATGCCCGGCAGGGAATGCGTGAAGGCCCCGTACGCCAGGACGCCCTCGACGACCGCGTCCGTGAAGTAGAAGGTGTCCGGCGCGAACGAGCCGAGGACGAGCGCGGATGCGACGAGGGGGCCCCGTGCACGCCCGGTCCGGCGGATGGCCGGAAGTACGGCGGCCGCGTGGCTGAGAGTGAACGGCATGGCACCTCTCCTGGGTGTTCCTGTGGACGTTCCTTACTTCGGGCCAATGCTGCCGAAGGGTCCAGACAGTATGCGTGACCTGCCTCGGGACGTGGGGATGTGGTGAATTCCGGCCCGCCTTGCGTGCTGTGTGCAGGGAGTTGACGTAGGGTCACGCGGACGTCGAGGGGGAGGGGTCCGGCTCATGTCGGCTCGAATATTCGGACGCAGGCTGCGCAGGGGAACGACGGCCGCGCTGGTCTCCGCTCTGGTGGTCGCCGCGGTGACCGCGTCGCAGGGCCCGGCGGGCGGGAGCACCGACCGGCTCTCCGCCGCCGGCGAGGACATCGCGCAGCCGCCGCCGGCCGCGGACACGGCCGGCGGCGACTCCGCCTACTTCACCGAACTCCCGCCGCCGGTGGGCCCGCAGCCGACGGACGTACCGCCGCCGGACGCGGGGCCGCAGCCGGATCCCCGGCCGACGGCGCAGGCGCAGGCACCGGAGGCCGTACCCGCGCAGGCCGTGACCGGGGCAGGGGAAGGGGCGCAGGGGATACCGGCGAGCGTGCTCGCGGCCTACCTGCGCGCGGAGAAGACGATCGGGCAGAGCGACCCCGGCTGCGGACTGCGCTGGCAACTCCTGGCGGCGATCGGCAAGGTGGAGTCCGGGCAGGCCCGCGGCGGGCAGGTCGACACGGCCGGGACCACACTGCGGCCGATCCTCGGGCCGGTGCTCGACGGCAACGGCTTCGCGAACATCCAGGACACGGACGGCGGGGCCTACGACGGCGACTCCCGGTACGACCGGGCGGTCGGGCCGATGCAGTTCATCCCCTCGACGTGGGCGGCGTGGGGCCAGGACGCGGACGGCGACGGCCGGCGCAACCCGAACAACGTGCACGACGCGGCCCTCGCGGCCGGGCGGTACCTGTGCGCGGGCAGCCGCGACCTGCGGGTGGACGCGGACCTGGACCGGGCCGTGCTCTCCTACAACCAGTCCGCGGAGTACCTGCGCACGGTGCGGTCCTGGTTCACGTACTACCTGAAGGGGACGCACGCGGTCCCGGACCGCCCCGGTACGGGACCGGGCGCACCCGCGACGCCACCCCCGAGCCCCACCCCGAAGCCGTCGCCGACACCTGCTCCGACCACGCCCACTCCGTCGCCGACACCTACGCCTACTCCGACGCCGGAGCCGAAGCCCACCCCGACGCCGACCCCGACGCCGACCCCGACCCCGACGCCGACGCCGACGCCGACCCCGACGCCGACCCCGACCCCGACGCCTACGCCGACTCCCACGCCTACGCCGACCCCGAAGCCCTCGCCGACCCCGGCACCCACACCGACCCCGACGCCCAGCGCGTCACGGACGCCGAAGCCCACCCCGTCTCCGGCCTCCACCCCGGCGGTGCCCCGGCCGACCCCGGGGCAGCACACCTAAGGGATGTCCGGCCGATCAGGCCGGCTCGCGGATCGAGCCCGGGTCAGTCCGTGCAGCCGGGAACCGCCCCGACGGGCCGGCAGTTGTTGGGCGTGTTCTCGACGATCCGGCTCCTGACGAGGGTCAGGGAGCCGCCAGAGGGTCCTTGCCAGACGCCGCCGCCGTTGAGCGCGATGTTGCGCCGCACCTTTGTGTCCGTCAGCGTGGTGGTGCCGTCATTGGCGATGCCGCCACCCGTCTGGCCCGCGCGGTTGTCCGCGATGGTCGTCGAGGAGATGTCCATCGGAGCGCGGTCGTTGTAGATTCCGCCGCCCTGCTGGAAGGCGCGGTTGCCTTCGATGTGCGAGTTCTTGATGGTCAGGGAGACCCCGGCGGTGAAGATGCCGCCCCCCAGCTCCGTGGCCTGGTTCCGCACCACTTTGGTCTTCTGCAGCAGGGTGGTGCTTCCCGGCCCGTTGTAGATGGCGCCACCCTGCTGCGCCGCGCTGTCCCGCACGACGCTGTCGTGGATCTCAAGGGTGCTGCTCTGGTTCACATAGATGGCGCCCCCCTGGTTCGCCGTGCTGTTGGTCACGGTGCTGTGCTTGAGGATGAGCGTCCCGCCGTCCGTGGGCAGGTAGGTGCCGGCGTAGTCGAGATAGCCGCCACCGGTCGCGGTGACGCCCTCGACCGTCAGGCGCCCGCCGGGGCCGTCGATCTCCGCGATGCGGAAGCCCTCGGTCGCGTCGGGATCCCGTCGGATGGTCGTCTTGTTGCCCAGCAGGGTGACCGTGCCCGTGATCCTGGGCAGGGCGTTGGCGCCGAGACCGCCGGTCGACGCGGGAGTGAGGACGTTGTAGACGCATCGGGGTGCGAGCCGGATGGTGTGCGGTCCGGTGTTGTTGTTCGCGGCGTCGATCGCACTGTTGAGTGCGGTGACGTCGCACGGAATGGCCGCCAGGGAGGTCGCACCCGCGGTGTTGCCGAGACTGAGCGCGGCCACGACCGGCACAACCAGGGCCGCGGCCTTGAGTCGACGTCTCTGCATCACTTCTCCGATCATCATGCGTAATCGTTTGATTACGTTCCGTTTATGATCAGTGTTCCACGGGGCGGGTGTCCCGCCGTGCGCGACGCGGGGGCGGGCGTGCCGGTGGGTGCCGAGGTCCCCCCGGGTGGCCCAGCGGTGATCTGCGGCTCGAACGGTTCTCATCTCGGCCCCGCGTTGCTACGGTGCCCCATCTCTGACGCCTCATCAGATTTCGGAGCCCCGGCATGCGCGCATTCGTCGCCGCCGTCATCGGCCTCGCAGCCGCGCTGGCCCTCGTGTTCGCCATCACGGCGTTCGGGGTGCCCGAAGGCGAGACCTCACCCAAGCCCCTGCTCACCACCGCGCCCCCCGCGCCCGGAAAGTAGAGGAGGGCCCGGCCGTGCGACGCAGAGCGAGCCTTGTCCTGCTGGCCCTTGCCGTGTTCTGCGCAGCCCTCGCGCCGCTGCTGCGCTGGTACGCGTACCCCCGCCTCGCCAAGATCCCGCCGAACCAGTACCAGGAGATGGTCCTGGAGGCGAAGGACGCGACGCTCCTCGACTACACCGGCGGCATGCAGCCGAAGAAGGTCGACAAGGTCACCATCGTCCAGACCCTCAAGGGCAACGTGGAGGCGTCCAGGGAGATCGAGGCGAGCGCGGGCAAGGACGTCGTCGTCTGGGACACGCTGTCCTACATCATCGGCCCCGACGGGAAGATGGTCTCCCAGATCCCCGAGCGCTACATCTTCGACGCGCACACCCAGGACCCGGTCCACGCCACCGGGGAGATGGTCGACGGGGACCCCGTCAAGCGCGAGGGCATCGAGTTCAAGTGGCCCTTCTTCACCGAGCCGCGCGACTACCTCTACTTCGACGCGCAGACCCGCACCTCCTCGCCGATCCACTACGTCGGGCCGCGCACGTTCAAAGGCATGGACGTCTACTACTTCGAGCAGACCGTCCCCTGGACCAAGGTCGCCATGCCCAAGAAGATGCCGATCGAGGGCATCGACCCGGCGACGATCGAGGCGGCCACCGGCACCACCCTCTGGTACACGGTCAAGGCGAAGTTCTGGGTCGACCCGGTCACCGGCGCGCCCGTCAACGCCGAGCAGGACATCCAGCAGGAGATGCGCGGCGGCATCGCGGCCGGCGGCCCCGACGGCAAGCTCACCGCCTTCGCCGGACACGTCACCATGCGCGAGGACTACTCCGACTACACGGTCGACCTCGTCCGGTCGAACCGTACGAAGGTCCTCGCGCTGCACACCTACGCGCCGATCGGGCTGGCCGCCGGCGGGCTCGTCCTGCTCGGCGCGGCGCTGTGGCTGGAGGCCCGCGGCCGCCGGGTCAGCGCCTGAGCCGGGCGTTGGTGTGCCGGGTGGGCTCGGCGGTGGCCGGGTCCTCCGGCCAGGGGTGCTTGGGATAGCGCCCGCGCAGCTCCGCGCGCACGGCCCGGTAGCCGCCCTGCCAGAAGGAGGCGAGGTCGGCGGTGACGGCCGCGGGCCGGCCGGCGGGCGACAGCAGGTGCACCAGCACCGGTACGCCCGCCACCTTCGGGGTCTCGGCCAGCCCGAACAGCTCCTGCAGCTTCACCGCGAGGACCGGCTGGCCGTGCTCGGCGGAGTAGTCCAGCCGGATCCGGGACCCGCTGGGCACCTCCAGGCGTTCCGGAGCCAGCTCGTCCAGCCGGACGGCCTCGCCGGCGGCCCACGGCAGCAGCCGGTTCAGGGCCTGCCCGGCGTCGATCCGCCCCAGGTCGGCGCGGCGCCGGGCCCGGGACAGCTCGGGCTCCAGCCAGTCGTCGGCCCGCTCCAGCAGGGCCCGGTCGTCGGCCACGTCGGGCCAGGCGCCGCCGAGCGTGCGGTGCAGGAAGCCGAGGCGGGCGCGGAGGGTCAGGGCGTCCGGGGACCAGCGCAGCAGGCCGAGTCCCTCGGCGCGCAGCCCGTCCAGGAGCGCGGCCCGTACGAGGGCGGGGTCGGGGGTGCGCAGCGGACGTACGGCCAGTTCGATCGCCCCGAGGCGTTCGGCGGCGCGGGCGACGAGGTCGCCGTCCTCCCAGCGGACCTCTTCCCCCGCGGTGAGCAGGTGCGCGGCGGCGGAGCGCGCGGTGTCCTCGTCGATGACGGCGCCGAGCCGGACCCGGGCGGACGCGGAATGCGGGGGCCTGTCGGCGACGGCGACGGCCAGCCAGGCTGCTTGGCGCAGGCCCGATCCGTCGCCGACCTCGGCCGCGGTGCCGGAGGCCATGAGGAAGGCCCCCTCCCCCCTGGCCTTGGCCACCCGCTCGGGGAACGCGAGGGCGGCGATGAGCCCGGCGGCGCTGTCGTCGGGTGCGGCGCCGCTGCCGGGGCTCCGCCCCGGACCGCGCGCCTCACACGCCGGCGAGGCTGAAGAAGCGGCCCCGGCCCCGGTCTCGGCGGTGCGCCCCGCAGGGGAGGCGGCGCGCTCCAGGCGGCGGGCCTCCGCGCGCCAGCGGGCCGCGTACGCGTCGCCGCCCGCGCGGGCCCGCCGCCGGGCCGCGGCCAGGTCGTCCCCGTACTCCCGCGGAGGTTCCTCGCTCAGCAGGGCCACGACCTCCGCCGCCGTGCGGGCACCGAGCGCGGCGGAACCGTCCAGCAGGGCCCGGGCCAGCCGCGGGTGCAGCCCGAGCCGGGCCATCCGCTGCCCGCGCGCGGTGACCCCACCGGCCGGGGACACCGCGCCGACGGCCACCAGCACCTCGCGCGCCGCGGCCATGGCCCCGGCCGGCGGCGGGTCCAGCAGGGCCAGCCCGGCCGCGTCCGGGTCGCCCCAGCAGGCGGCCTGCAGGGCGAACTGCGCCAGGTCGGCGATGCGGATCTCCGGCGAGGGGAACGCGGCCAGGCGGCCGTCCTCCGCCTCGGCCCAGCAGCGGTACACCGTGCCCGGCGCCTCGCGTCCGGCCCGGCCCGAGCGCTGGCGCCCGGCCGCGCGGGACGCCCGTACGGTGGCCAGCGCGCCCAGCCCCCGCGCGTGATCCACCCGGGGCTCGCGGGCCAGCCCCGAGTCGACCACGACCCGTACACCGGGGACGGTCAGGCTCGACTCCGCCACTGCGGTGGACAGGATCACCCTGCGGTGGTCCGCGACGGAGAGCACCGCGTCCTGCACGGCCGCCGGGGCCCGGCCGTGGATCTGCAGCACCTCCGCGTCCACCCCGCCCAGCTGCCCGGCGACCCGGGCGATCTCGCCGACGCCGGGCAGGAAGCACAGCACGTCGCCGTCGCGTTCGGCCAGCGCCCGCCGCACCACCGAGGCCACGTGCGTCAGCTGCGCCGGATCCACCCGCATCCCGTGCGGGGGCCGCACCGGCCGGGCCGGCGGGGCCCAGACCGTCTCCACGGGGTACGAGACCCCCGCGGCCTCCACCACCGGCGCGCCGCCGAGCACGCGCGCCCAGCCGGCGGAGTCCGTGGTCGCCGAGGCCGCCACCAGCCGCAGCTCCGGGCGGAGGGTCTCCCGTACGTCGAGGAGGAACGCGGCGACCGTGTCGGCGTCCAGGTGCCGCTCGTGGCACTCGTCCAGGACCACCACGTCCACCCCGGCCAGCTCCTGGTCGCGCTGGAGGCGCTGGAGCAGCACTCCGGTGGTCACCACTTCCACCACGGTGTCCGGGCCGGCCACCCGTTCCCCGCGCACGGTGAAGCCCACCGCCCCGCCGGCCTGCTCGCCCAGCAGCCACGCCATCCGGCGCGCCGCCGCCCTCGCGGCGATCCGCCGGGGCTCGGCGACGACCACCCGGCGCCGCGGCCCGCCGCCCACCAGTCCGGCCAGCACCAGCGGGACCAGGGTGGTCTTGCCGGTGCCCGGCGGGGCGCAGAGCACCGCCGTGCCGTGGCCGTCCAGAGCCGAGACGAGCGCGGGCACGGCCTCCCGTACGGGCAGGGCGTCGAGGGCGGCGGTACGGATCACGTCAGTCGCGCTCGCAGACGAAGATCGCGGTGCCGGGGATCAGGTTGCCGCGCAGCGGGGACCAGCCGCCCCACTCCTGGCTGTTCCACTCCGGCCACTCGGGTTCGACCAGGTCGAGCAGGCGGAAGCCGCCCGCCACCACGTCGCGCACCCGGTCGCCGATCGTGCGGTGGTGCTCCACATATACGGCGCGGCCCCGCTCGTCCTGTTCCACGTACGCGGTGCGGTCGAAATACGAGGCGGCGACGGACAGCCCCTCGGGCCCCGGCTCGTCGGGGAAGGCCCAGCGGACGGGGTGGGTCACGGAGAAGACCCAGCGGCCGCCGGGGCGCAGTACGCGGTGCACCTCGCGCATGACGTTGACCGGGTCGGCGACGAAGGGGACGGCGCCGTAGGCGGAGCAGGCCAGGTCGAAGGAGCCGGCGCGGAAGGGCAGCCGGCCGGCGTCGGCCTCGACCAGCGGCAGGCCGTCGCCGATGCGCAGGGCGTGCTGGAGCTGGCGGTGGGAGAGGTCGAGGGCGACCGGGCGGGCACCCTGGGCGGCCAGCCAGCGCGAGCACTGGGCGGCGCCGGCGCCGATCTCCAGGATGTCCTTGTCCCTGAGGGAGGCGGTGGGGCCGAGGAGGGCCGCCTCGGCCTCGTCCAGGCCCTCGGGCCCCCACACGAAGCGGTCGTCGCCGAGGAAGGCGCCGTGGTCGCTCTGGTACTCGTCGGCGTTGCGGTCCCACCAGCTGCGGCTCGCCCGGCTGCTCTCCGCTTCCCCCGCGTCACGCCGTGTGGCCTCGGGGTCTTCCAAGGAGACCGGATCGGCTTCGGACGCTACTTCGGAGGCGTAGTCCTCTTGGTTCATGGGGCCCGTCGTCGTAGTCTGCGGATGTCTTTTGAATGTGGCAGGAAGCGCCAGGAAGGGCTTCCCGCCCATGAATTGTGCCGGTTGTGCGGCGATCCGCCCGGGGTGTGCGCCTTCGCGCATTGACCCTGTCCGGCTGCCCCCGTATGCTACAAGTTGCGCTGCGAGCCTGTGCTCCTCAGACCTAGCAGGCTGCGCTTGCATCTGTTGATGTCCCCTCGGTTTTCGAGGCCCCGCCGCTCTTCGCGGAAGGGGGTCTCCTTGGCTGTCCGGCTTCTTCGGCAGATGCCGATAAGGGCTCCCGGCGTAGCAGTACCTACGACTTTCTGTCCGTAACCGGAGCCCTTTCCCACATGACGAGCAGCACCGAGACCACCTCTACCACTCCGCAGGTAGCGGTCAACGACATCGGTAACGAGGAAGCCTTCCTCGCCGCGATCGACGAGACGATCAAGTACTTCAACGACGGCGACATCGTCGACGGCGTCATCGTGAAGGTCGACCGGGACGAGGTCCTGCTCGACATCGGTTACAAGACCGAAGGCGTGATCCCGAGCCGTGAGCTCTCGATCAAGCACGACGTCGACCCGAACGAGGTCGTCAAGGTCGGCGACGAGATCGAGGCCCTGGTTCTCCAGAAGGAGGACAAGGAAGGCCGTCTGATCCTGTCCAAGAAGCGCGCTCAGTACGAGCGTGCCTGGGGCACGATCGAGAAGATCAAGGAAGAAGACGGCATCGTCACCGGTACCGTCATCGAGGTCGTCAAGGGTGGTCTCATCCTCGACATCGGCCTCCGCGGCTTCCTGCCGGCCTCTCTCGTCGAGATGCGTCGTGTCCGCGACCTCCAGCCCTACGTGGGCAAGGAGCTCGAGGCGAAGATCATCGAGCTGGACAAGAACCGCAACAACGTGGTCCTGTCCCGCCGCGCCTGGCTGGAGCAGACCCAGTCCGAGGTTCGCCAGACGTTCCTCACCACCCTGCAGAAGGGTCAGGTCCGCTCCGGCGTCGTTTCCTCGATCGTCAACTTCGGTGCCTTCGTGGACCTGGGTGGCGTCGACGGTCTCGTCCACGTCTCCGAGCTGTCCTGGAAGCACATCGACCACCCGTCCGAGGTTGTCGAGGTCGGCCAGGAGGTCACCGTCGAGGTTCTCGACGTGGACATGGACCGCGAGCGTGTCTCCCTGTCGCTGAAGGCGACGCAGGAGGACCCGTGGCAGCAGTTCGCCCGGACCCACCAGATCGGCCAGGTCGTCCCGGGTAAGGTCACCAAGCTGGTTCCGTTCGGTGCGTTCGTCCGCGTGGACGAGGGCATCGAGGGTCTGGTCCACATCTCCGAGCTGGCCGAGCGCCACGTGGAGATCCCGGAGCAGGTCGTCCAGGTCAACGACGAGATCTTCGTCAAGGTCATCGACATCGACCTTGAGCGTCGCCGGATCTCGCTGTCGCTGAAGCAGGCCAACGAGTCCTTCGGTGCCGACCCGGCGTCGGTCGAGTTCGACCCGACCCTGTACGGCATGGCCGCGTCGTACGACGACCAGGGCAACTACATCTACCCCGAGGGCTTCGACCCCGAGACCAACGACTGGCTCGAGGGCTTCGACAAGCAGCGCGAGGCCTGGGAGACCCAGTACGCCGAGGCGCAGCAGCGCTTCGAGCAGCACCAGGCTCAGGTCATCAAGAGCCGCGAGGCCGACGAGGCCGCTGCTGCCGAGGGCGCTGCCGCCCCGGCCGCCGGTGGCAACGCCGGTGCGGGCATCTCGGGTGGTTCGTACTCCTCGGAGTCGGACGAGACCTCCGGCGCCCTGGCGTCGGACGAGGCCCTGGCCGCGCTCCGCGAGAAGCTGGCCGGCGGCCAGAGCTGATCGCAGCGCGCATCACACTCCGGTGTGAGCCGAGCTGAACTGCGTTGAACGGTAAGGCCCGTCCCCTTCGGGGGGCGGGCCTTACCGCGTTCCCCCGCCCCGGTCGCCCCCTCGTGATCCGCCGCGTTCCTGTGAAAGCGGCCAACTGGGGAATGGCCGGGCCGCCTTGGACGTTCTTGGCTGAGAACGAGGCGAGGAGGAGTGGTGACGGTGCTTGATCCACAGGGTTTGTACGAATGGGATGCCAAGGGCCTGGCGGTGGCCGACCTGGCGGTCGCCCAGGACTCGGCCGGGCTGGTCATGCTGTACCACTTCGAGGGGTACATCGACGCGGGTGAGGCCGGCGAGCAGATCGTCGAGCGGCTCCTGGACACGCTGCCCCACCAGGTGGTCGCCCGCTTCGACGCGGACCGGCTGGTGGACTACCGGGCCCGGCGCCCGCTGCTGACCTTCCAGCGCGACCGCTGGACGGAGTTCGAGGAGCCCCGGCTGGAGCTCCGGCTCGTCCAGGACGCCACCGGCGCGCCCTTCCTGCTGCTGTCCGGCCCGGAGCCGGACGTGGAGTGGGAGCGTTTCTCCGTCGCCGTCCGGCAGATCGTCGAGCGCCTCGGCGTGCGGCTCTCGGTCAACTTCCACGGCATCCCGATGGGCGTCCCGCACACCCGTCCCGTGGGCATCACCCCGCACGGCAACCGCACCGACCTCATGCCGGGTCACCGCAGCCCCTTCGACGAGGCGCAGGTACCGGGCAGCGCGGAGTCCCTGGTGGAGTTCCGCCTGGCCCAGGCCGGGCACGACGTGCTGGGTGTCGCCGCGCACGTACCGCACTACGTCGCGCGCTCCGCGTACCCGGACGCCGCTCTGACGGTGCTGGAAGCGATCACGGCGGCGACCGGGCTGGTGCTGCCGGCCGTGGCGCACGCCCTGCGCACCGAGGCGCACCGCACGCAGACGGAGATCGACCGGCAGATCCGGGAGGGCGACGAGGAGCTGGTCGCCCTGGTGCAGGGGCTGGAGCACCAGTACGACGCGGCCGCCGGAGCCGAGACCCGGGGCAACATGATCGCCGAGCCGGCGGAGCTGCCGTCGGCGGACGAGATCGGCCGCGAGTTCGAGCGGTTCCTGGCGGAGCGCGAGGGCGAGAACTGACGTACGGGCGGGGCCCCCTATGCTGCGGGGCATGCTGAAAGTAGGCCTGACGGGCGGAATCGGTGCCGGCAAGAGCGAGGTCTCGCGACTGCTGGCGGGGTACGGGGCGATCGTCGTCGACGCCGATCGGATCGCGCGCGAGGTCGTGGAGCCCGGTACGCCGGGGCTCGCGGCCGTCGTGGCGGCCTTCGGGGAGTCGGTGCTGACCGCGGAGGGGGCGCTGGACCGGCCGAAGCTGGGGTCCATCGTCTTCGCGGACCCGGCGAAGCTCCAGACGCTCAACGCGATCGTGCACCCCCTGGTCGGGGCCCGGTCGGCGGAGCTGGAAGCCGCCGCGGGGGCGGACGCGATCGTGGTGCACGACGTGCCGCTGCTCGCCGAGAACGGCCTGGCGCCGCTCTACGACCTGGTCGTCGTGGTGGACGCGGCGCCGCGGACACAGCTGGCACGGCTGACCGCGCTGCGCGGGATGGCCGAGGAAGAGGCGCGCGCCCGGATGGCCGTGCAGGCGACCCGGGAGCAGCGGCTGGCGGTGGCGACCCTCGTGATCGACAACGACGGGCCGCTGGAGGCGCTGGAACCGCAGGTGCGCAAGGTGTGGGACGAGCTCGCCGCACGGGCGGCGGGCGGCGCCGTCTGACGTGTGCATGGAATAGCGGGTGGGGCGGGGGCGTTGAACGCACCCGGAGAGGGAAGGATTTCGAACGTGTCCGAGACCACGCGCCCCACCCCGTCCAGCCCGGAAACCCACGTCATCGACTACCGGGCCGCCGAGCAGCTGCTCGCCGCCCGGGACCCGCGCGGCGCGGTCAAGCTGCTCGACTCGGTCATAGCCGCCCACCCGGAGAACACGGCGGCGCGGCTGCTGCGCGCCCGCGCCTTCTTCGCCGCGGCGCAACTGCGGCCGGCCGAGCTGGAGTTCGAGCTGGTGCTGGAGCGGGAGCCGGACAACGCCTTCGCCCACTTCGCACTGGCCCGCACGTTCGAGCGCTCGGGCCGGCCCGAGCAGGCGCGCAGGCACTTCCGGCTCGCCGCGGCCCTCGACCCACAGCCCGATTACCTGGCAGCGGCCCGCTTCGAGGGCCCGGCCGGGGAGGGCCGGTCCGAAGCCGACCCCGCCTGACTCACCGGCTGTGGGGCGGTTCGTACGGAGGGACGTCCGGGCCGGGCTGGTAGTGCGGCCCCTGGTGGATGTGGCGCACGATCATGAACAGGTCGACCGTTACGACCACGGCCAGCACCCCGCAGGCGGCCGCCCATCCGGGACGGCCCACCACCGAGAACAAGGCCGTGCCGGCGGCGGCCCAGACCAGCCCCCAGACCCCCAGCCAGAACCTCAGCCGCAGCGGACTGCGGGCGGTCACCGGCTCGTTTCCGGAACGCATGGCCATCGCCTCTCGCCTCTCCACTCCATGGTCCCACCCCCTCCTCGCTAGGGGTTGAGCTTGTTCACCGCCTTGGTGGTCGTCTTCTTGAAGGCGGCGACCGGGGCGTGGGAGAGGTCGCCCATCTCGCCCCACTGCACGACGGTCACGGTGTCGCCGTCGCGCCCGATGCCGTACAGGTGCACCCCGGGCTCGGAGTCGGGGACCGAGGTGTGGACCCCGTAGACGTGCGCGCCCTCCTCGACGGGGAGCGTGCCGTAGTCCTGCCAGGAGGCGGTGCCCCCCGGTGTCGTCCGCAGCCAGTCGGCAGCGCAGGCGGCGACCTTGCGCTCCAGGGTGCCGGCGAGCTTGGCCGCCGCGGCGGGCGAGGCGGACCGTACGGAGACCTGTACCGCGCCGGTGTCGTACTCGGTGCCGAAGACGCGGTGCCAGCTGCCCGCGGCCGGAAGCACGCCCTCCAGGCAGAACGGCGCCGACTCGGGCAGCCCCTTGGTGACGGTGCCGGCGTACCAGGGCGAGGAGGCGTGCGGCGGAAGTTCGGTGCCGGCCAGGAAGCCGGGCGCGGTGGCGGCCGCGGCGGTGGAGGCGGTGAGGGCGAGGGCGGCCGCCGCCGCGACGAGGGTGGTGGCGAGCGGGACGGCGGTGCCGGAACGTCGGAACATGGTCGGTCTCCCCGTGAGTGCTGTGGTGGTGTGTGCCCGACGAGCCTGTTCCCCGGACGGCGCGGCGGGCGACGGATCGCGGAGAATCCGGGACGCTGGAACGGCCGTACGCGCCGTCACCTGGGGGAACACCTCCTGCATGGAACGCGGTCGCGGGACGCGGAACGGGGGAGAGCGTGAGCGAGGCGGAGAACTTTGCACGGCTGATGCGGGGACTGAAGGAGCGCGCCGGGCTCAGTTACGGAGCTCTGGCGCGCTGGCTGCACACGAGTACGTCGACGCTGCACCGGTACTGCACAGGGGAGGCGTTGCCGGCGGAGTTCGCGGTGGTGGACCGCTTCGCGCGGGCCTGCGGGGCGACCCAGGGGGAGGCGGTGGACCTGCACCGGGCCTGGCTGCTGGCGGACGCGCGGCGGCGCGCGGGGGCAGCGGCGGAGCCGGAACCGGCACCCGGGCCCGGGCCGACGCCTGAGCCCGAGCCGACCGTGGTGGTGGTGCCGGAGCCGGAGCCGGAGCCGTTGCCGGTGGTCCGGCGGGCCTGGTACCGGCGGCGGGCGGCCGTGGTCGCCGCCGCCGGAGTGACGGCCGGGGCCGTGGCCGTGGCGCTGCTGGCGGCGGCCGGACCCGAGCCGGGGACGCCGCACGCGGGCGGGAGTGCGGGTCCGGGCGCGGGTTCGAGCGCGCCTGCGTCCCCGGGAGCGGGGTCCGCGTCGGCCCCGGCGGCGACGGGCGCACCGGAAGGGACACCGCCGGCCGGGTCGACCGGGTCGGCCGGCCCGGCCGGGTCCGCGGAGCCCACCGGGGCGGCGGCCCCGGCGCCCGGGCCGCCCTCCGCGTCACCGCCCGGCCCGGCCCCGGGCCGGGGCCCGGCCGCGCCGCTCAAGGCGGCGGTGCGGTCGCACGTGTGGACCGCGGGCTGCGATCACGCGTACCTGGCCGAGCGGGATCCGGGATCGGTGCCCCCGCCGCCCGTGGAGGCGGACGCGCCCGCCTGGGCCTCGGGGCAGCACGCCGTGCACGCGGGGACGCAGATCGTGGAGGTCACCCTGCACGGCACGGGCGGGGGCGCCGTGGTCCTGGAGGACCTGGAGGTACGGGTGGCCGCCCGCCGCAAGCCGCCGGCCTGGAACGTCTACCAGATGTCGCAGGGCTGCGGCGGCGGGCTCACCCCCGCCGCGTTCGCCGTCAACCTGGACGCGCCGCGCCCACTGGCCCGGCCCGTCGCCGGGAACGACGGCGGCAGTACGCTGCCCGCCCCCGTCTTCCCCCTGCGCGTCTCGGCGGCCGAGCCTGTCGTCCTGCGGGTGGAGGCGGCCACCACGGGATGCGACTGCGACTGGTCCCTGGACCTGCGGTGGACCGGCCCGTCCGGGTCGGGCACCCTCCGCATCGACGACGGCGGACGGCCGCTGCGCACGAGCGCCGCCACCGGCCGGCCCGTGTACGGGTACGCGCTGGAGCAGGGCCGCTGGGCCCGCTGAACCGGCAGGAGCAGAACCGGCGGGAGCAGAACCGGCAGGAGCAGAACCGGCGGAGCTGCGCCGCCGGAGCTGCGCCGTCGGAGCTGCACCGCAGGTCAGAGGGCGTTGTCAGTGGCCGCGCCTAGACTCGTCGGCACAGGGACACAGCCACGCGACCGACGGGGAGGGGGACAGCGATGAGCAGGCTGCCGCAGGCCACCGCGCTGCTGCGCCACGCCGCGGTCTTCCTGCCCGCCGCCGTCCCCCGCGAAGGGCGGGTCGCCTTCTGGGCGCCCGACGGGGACGTCCTGCCCGAGGCCGGCAAGCCCGCGCCGCTCACCGTCGTACGCCCGCACGGCGACGGGGTCCGCAGCCGGACCGTGCCCGCGGTGACCTTCTCCGTGGCCTCCGCCCTGCCCCTGCTCGCCCAGGCGCCCCACAGCCCCGCCGCGCATCCGGCCACCCGCGCCTGGGGAACCGCCGCCCGGCAGGCGCTGACCCTCGCCGCCCGCGGCCGGCTCCTCCCCGGTCTCACCCCCGAGGGCGTCGACGCCTGGCGGGCCGGACCGCTCGACGCCGCCGACATCGACCACCTCCGCGCGGTCGCCGCCGCGCTGCCGCACGAGGGGTACGCGACGCCCCTGGCCGGGCGCCGCCCGCTCCAGCTGCCCGAACCGGAGGCAATGGTCCGCGCGTTCCTCGACGCCGTCGCCGACGGACTGCCCCGCACCCCGGCCGCGGCCGTCGCCGCCGGGCCGCCGTTCGCCGCGCGGGAGCCGCAGCGGGTGCCCGGGATACAGGACTGGGCCGCGCAGGTCGCGGCCGGCTCCGACACCGGCGTCGGGATCTCGCTCCGGCTCGACCTGTCCTCCTTCCAGCTCTTCGACGAGGCCGAGGAGGACGGCACCCGGCGCGCCGGGGCCGCCGTCGTCCAGGTGCACAGCCTCGCCGATCCGACCCTGGTCACCGACGCCGGTCAGCTGTGGGCGGGGACGGCTGCCGCCGGGTTCGGCCCGCGCGCCCGGATCGACGCCGTGCTCGCGCTGCGCCGGGCCGCCCGGGTCTGGCCGCCGCTGCTGCGCCTGCTGGACCAGCCCGTGCCCGATGCCCTGGCCCTGTCCGACCCGGAGCTGGAGGACCTGCTCGGGGTCGCCGCGAGCCGGCTGGCGGCCGCCGGGGTCCTGGTCCACTGGCCGCGCGAGCTGGCCCGTACGCTGTCGGCGACCGCCGTCGTACGGTCCACCGCGCCCGGTTCCGCGACCGACGGCACCGCCTTCTTCGACGCCGAGCACCTCTTCGCCTTCTCCTGGGAGCTGGCGCTCGGCGGCGACCGGCTGACCCCGGGGGAGATGGACGCGCTCGCCCAGGCGCACCGGCCCGTCGTCCGGCTGCGGGACCGGTGGGTGCGGGTCGACCCGGAGCTGGTACGCAAGGCGCGCAAGCGGGAGCTGGGCCTGCTGGACCCGGTCGACGCACTGGCCACCGTACTGTCGGGGACCGCCGAGATCGACGGCGCGACGGTCGAGGCGGTGCCGGTGGGGGCGCTGGCCGCCCTGCGGGACCGGCTGACGCGTGAGCAGGCCCCGATCCCGCAGCCCGCCGCCCTCAATGCCACCCTGCGCGACTACCAGGCACGCGGCCTGGCCTGGCTGGACCTGATGACCTCGCTCGGTCTCGGTGGCTGCCTCGCCGACGACATGGGCCTCGGCAAGACCGTCACCCTGATCGCGCTGCACCTGCACCGGGACCGGCCGGAGCCCACCCTCGTGGTGTGCCCCGCCTCCCTCCTCGGCAACTGGCAGCGGGAGATCGAGAAGTTCGCCCCCGGCACGTCCGTGCGCCGGTTCCACGGCAACAGCCGCAGCACCGAGGACCTGACCTCCTGCGCGGGCGGGTTCGTCCTCACCACGTACGGGACGATGCGCGCCAGCGCCGCCCTGCTCGCCGAACAGCGCTGGGGCATGGTCGTCGCCGATGAGGCGCAACACGTCAAGAACCCGCATTCGGCGACCGCGAAGGCGCTGCGCACGGTGCCGGCGCCGGCCCGGGTGGCGCTGACCGGTACCCCGGTGGAGAACAACCTCTCCGAGCTGTGGGCGCTGCTCGACTGGACCACGCCGGGGCTGCTGGGCCCGCTCACCACCTTCCGGGCCCGCCACGCCCGCCCGGTGGAGCACCAGCAGGAGGAGGACGGCGGCAACGAGGCGGCGGTCGCCCGGCTGTCCGCGCTGGTCCGGCCGTTCCTGCTGCGCCGCAAGAAGTCCGACCCGGGCATCGCGCCCGAGCTGCCGCCGAAGACGGAGACCGACCATCCCGTCTCCCTCACCCGGGAGCAGGCCTCGCTCTACCGGGCGGCGGTGGACGAGGCGATGGCCGTGATCGGGTCGAGCGAGGGCATGGAACGACGCGGCATGATCATGAAGCTGCTGGCCTCGCTCAAGCAGATCTGCAACCACCCCGCGCAGTACCTGAAGGAGGAGCAGCCCCGGATCCCGCACCGCTCGGGCAAACTCGCCCTGCTGGACGAGCTGCTGGACACGATCCTGGCCGAGGGCGGCTCGGTCCTGGTCTTCACCCAGTACGTGACGATGGCCCGCCTGATCGAACGGCACCTGCGGGCCCGCGGGATCAGTTCGCAGCTGCTGCACGGGGGGACTCCGGTGCCGCGCCGTGAGGAGCTCGTCGACCGTTTCCAGGCGGGCGAGGTCCCCGTCTTCCTGCTGTCCCTGAAGGCGGCGGGCACCGGGCTGAACCTCACCCGGGCCGGGCACGTCATCCACTTCGACCGCTGGTGGAACCCGGCCGTCGAGGAGCAGGCCACCGACCGCGCCTACCGCATCGGCCAGACCCAGCCCGTACAGGTCCACCGGATCATCGCCGAGGGCACCGTCGAGGACCGGATCGCCGAGATGCTGGAGGCGAAGCGCGCCCTGGCCGACGCCGTACTGGGCTCCGGCGAGTCGGCGCTGACCGAGCTGACCGACCGCGAGCTGGCCGACCTCGTCTCCCTGCGGAGGCCCGGATGATCACCGCGCGGGACGACCGCCGCCGCACCTTCGAGACCGTGCCCGCCGGGGTGGCGGCGGTGAGCTGGTGGGGCCGGGCCTGGGTGTCGGCGCTGGAGGAGGTCTCCCACGACACCGCCCGCCTGGCCCGGGGCCGTACGTATGCCGACGGAGGCCACGTCAGTGCGGTCACCGTCACCCCCGGCCGGATCGTGGCGTACGTCCGGGGCAGCCGGCCCCGCCCGTACCGCACCGAGCTGACCCTGCCCGCCTTCGCGGACCCGGAGTGGAACGAACTGCTGGAGCAGGTCGCGGCCGACCCGGCGGCGCTCGCCGCCCTGCTGGAGCGCGAGGTCCCGCAGTCGCTCGCCGGGGCTGTCCTGCCCGGCACGGGCGAGCTCGTCCCGCACTGTTCCTGCCCGGACTTCGGACGTCCGCCGTGCAAGCACGCGGCGGCCCTCTGCTACCGCGCGGCGCGCCTCCTGGACGAGGACCCCTTCGTCCTGTTGCTCCTGCGCGGCCGCGGGGAGCGGGAGCTGCTCGACGAGCTGACCCGGCGCAATGCCGCCCACGCCGCACGCGAACAGCCGGACGCCGCGCCCGGCTTCCCCGGCGTCCCGGCCCGGGCCGCGCTCGCCCGCACCAGCCTGCCGCCCCTGCCCGCGCCGCTCCCCGTGCCCACCGCCGTGGGCCTCCCGCCCGCCTACCCGGCCGACCCGGCGGCGCCGGACCCGCTGGCTCTCGACCAGCTCGCCTCCGACGCGGCCGCCCGCGCGCTGGCCCTCCTCACCACCGGCGAGGATCCGATCGCCGGGCTCACCGTCTGGCAGGACGCCGTCCGGCTGGCGTCCGCACACCCCACGGCGGGGCTGACGGGAGCGGCCCGCACCCTGTACCGGGAGCTGGCCCGCGCCACCGGCCGCAGCACCACCGATCTCGCCCGGGCCGCCGCGGCCTGGCGCCAGGGCGGCCGCGCGGCCCTCGACGCCCTCGAAGAGCCCTGGGACCCGCCGGCGGGCCCCTTCGACCGGGCCCGCCCGGCCCTGCTCGCCGCGGGCCAGGGCTCGTTCCGCCCCGACCGCAACCGCCTGACGGTCCGCGCCCGGCAGCTGCGCCTCGGCCGCGACGGCCTCTGGTACTGCTACGAGGACCGGCTGGGGGACAACGACTGGTGGCCGACGGGCCGGCCCGCCCCGGATCCGGTCAGCGCCCTGCTGGGCTGAGGCCCTCCGCCCAGCGGGTCAGGGTGGTGAAGTCCCGGTCGCGCAGTCCGTGGCGCGGGTGGATGCGCAGCAGGAGGGCCGGGGCCGGATGGTGCCGGGCGACCCAGGCGCGGTCGCGCGGGGTGATCATGTCGTCGACCCAGGCGAAGGGACGGCCGGCCGCCCAGTCGCGGAGGTGGCGGGTCTTCCAGGACAGGCCTTCGGGGTCGTCGGCGAAGAGTTCGGGCCAGTCGACGACAGTGAGGTCGCCCGGCAGCCCGATGTGCGGGGAGATCATCGTGTTGGCCTGGTGGGTCCAGGCGGTGGCCCAGGTCAGCTCGAACGGCAGGGCCAGCAGCCGGGCGCCGTGGGAGGGGTGGAGGCGCACCCGGGCGCCGCGCCGGGCCTTGCGGGACTCCGGGTCGCGGTAGGAGAGCCAGACGTCGGGCCACATGCGGTGGGTGCGGTATCCGCGAAGACCGGCGAGGGGTGAGCGGAACGGGTTGAGGGGGCCGTCCACGTCGAGCAGGAGCAGCGGGCGATCGGTCATGAAGTACCCAGTACCCAGTACACGATTGAGTGAAATGTCTACCGTCTCTATAACCCGAATGGGGTCAGCGCGTTGTTTCCGGTGCGGGGACATTACCCCGCGAACTTCTCCGGAAGGCAGGGAAACTGATGCGTCACAGTCGTCGGAACAGCTTGATCGCGGCGGTGGTTGCGGGAGGCGGACTGGCGGTCGCGGGTGTGGGCGGACTCGCCCATGCCGACGCGGACGCGGGCGGCCGGGCCGAGCGCTCGCCGGGGCTGCTGTCCGGGAACCTCGTACAACTGCCGGTGAACATCCCGGTGAACGCGTGCGGGAACACCGTGAGCGTGGTCGGCGTGCTCAACTCGGCGGCCGGGAACCGCTGTAGCAATGAGGCACCCGGGGGTGGCGGAGGGCATTCCGGTACGCGTTCCGCGGATTCCGTGAAACCAGGGAGCGGGAACGGCGGCGGGGCCGTCGCGGAGGGACGGGGAAAGGATTCTCCGGGAGTGCTGTCCGGCAACGGGATCCAGCTGCCCGTCGACCTCCCGCTGAACATCAGCGGCAACGCGGTGAGCGTGGTCGGCGTCGGGAACTCCTCGCACGGCAACACGTCCGTCAACGGCGAGCAGCCCACGGGCGGCAAGCCCGTCCAGCCGCCCGTCGTCGAACAGCCGGTGACCCCGCCCAAGCCTCAGCCCGAGATCGACCCCGTGGCCCCGCGCCCGGCGCCGCCCGCCCCGCCGCGGCACAGTGCGGCCCTCGCCCACACCGGGTCGGACGGCGTCGGCTACCTGCTGCCCGGCGGCGGCGCGCTGCTCCTCGGCGGGGTACTCCTCTACCGCCGCTTCCGCCTCAACTGAGCGGGTCAAGAAGACAGGTCAGGGGGACAGGTCAGGAGCGTGCGGGGACGTGTGCCCCGGGTGCGGAGTGCGCCACCCGTCCAGGACGGCGTCGATCCGAGCGGCCAGCCGGGCGCGGGCCGCGAACCGGGGGACCCCCGCCATGAGCAGGGCTTCGTACTCCGTGTCGGTGTGCCGCACCGCCGCCCGGACCGCGACGGAGACCGCCAGTTCGTCGAGGGCGCGGCCGGCCGCGGTACGGCCCACCCGGCCGCTGCCCCGCACCGAGGCATGGGTGGCGATCGCCACGGCCCGGTCGGCCGGACACCCGGGGAACAGCCGCACGATCTCGGCGGCGAAGGCCGCCGTGAAGCGGGTGTCCTCGGCCGCCCGCTGCCGCCGGTCGCGCTCCCGGCGGCGCGCCCGCGCCTCGGAGTCCGCGAGGCAGGCGCGCTCCGCACCGGCCAGGGCGGCCTCCTCGACGAGGAGGCCCAGCCGCTCGTAACGGTGGCGGCGCCGGTTGAAACGGACGACGACCGCGCAGAGCGAACTGGCCTCGCGGGAGCGGCGCGTGAGCGCTGTGTCCCCCCGCGGGAGATAGACGAGATGGCCGAGATCCGTACAGTCCAGGCAGCGGGGTACGCCGGACTCGCGGACGAGGTGCCGGAGCGGGCCCTGCCGGCAGTCGGCGCAGTGGATCTGCTTCCGCGACTCAAAAACCACCAGGCTCATAGAGGTGTGATACCGCTGTATGACCCTCATATCACCTGGTGAAGAAGGCATGTTGATGTTTCTTCGACTGTTCCTGGATGCCCCGCGGCCCTTTTACCGTGGAGCGGCGGGCCGCAGGAGGTCCGCCGAGGAGGGGCACATGGGTGGGCGGCAGACGATGACGGCACGGCCTGGCGGGGCGTGCGTCGCCACGTTCGCGACTGGCCGGGAGATAGTCATCCCGCCGGGCGGCTGCACCGGCTGGCACTTCCACCGGGTCAGACTGGAGGCGGTGGTCGTGGCGGGAACCCTGACCCGGGTCCTGCACGACCGCACCGTCGAGGTGCACACGGCCGGGACCACCTTCGTGGAACCCGCGGGGGCGGGCCACATACACCTGGGCCACAACCTCGGCACCGAGCCGGTCGTCCTCCGTGTCACCCCCGTGCTCCCGGAAGGGACCCCCTTCTCGATACCCACCCCCGCCCCGCCCGGTGCCACGCCGGCGGTCTGCGGGCAGCACACCCACTGAAACCCGGCCGGGCCGACGGCCGGCGCGCGCTCACACCAGTCGGCGTATCTCCCCCCGGACCCGGTAGAAGCCGCCCGAGGCCGGGTGCAGCCCGTCCACCACGTACCGGGCGCCCGCCTCCCGTATCCCGCGCGGGAACTGCACGTTCCACGAGGGTTCGAAGCCGCCCGACACCACCTGGACCCGCATCCGGCCGCCCTGCTGGACGCACTCCACCACCACACCGCCCGCGGGGTCCGCGGTCACCGCCGCCATCGAGACCGTCGCCACCGCCGACGCCGACGCCGCCGGGGTGAACACCGGGAGGGCGGCAGCCGACTTCACGTCCATCGGCGCGGGCACCGAACCCTGCTGGGCCGCCGCGATCGCCTGTTCGCTCGCGTCCACGCAGACCAGCGACCCGTCCGTGGTGACCAGGTACAGCCGCTCGTCCAGGTACTGCATGGACAGCGCCGAGCCGCCGCCCGTCCCCAGCTTCCACAGCCGCCGCCCGTCGGCGTCGAAGCAGTAGACCGAGGACGAGGAGTCACCGGCGAAGACGTGCCGTCCGTCGGGCGAGGTCGCGCAGGAATACACCGCGGCGTCGCACGCGTACGAGGCCTCCACGGCACCCGTCGCCTTCGACAGCCGCTGCACGCTGTTGCGGACCGTGCCCGCATAGACCGCGTGGTCCTCCTGCCAGCCGAACAGCACCCCGCCGGGGGTCTTGGTGTGCCACAACTGCCCGCTGCCGTCCGCCGCGTAGGCCGTCACACCGCCGCTGTGCCCGTGGAAGACCGCCCGCTCGTCCGCCCGGACCATCCAGGCGCTGTTGCCGGAGGACTTCCGCGACCACTGGTGTTCGTCCTCGTGGTCGATGACGGTCAGGCCGCCGTTCACGTCGGAGACGTTCAGCACGCCCTCGTGGATGTCGAGCCAGTAGATGTCCACGTCCGCCGCGATCGCGTAGGCCCCGAACGGGACCTTCGACGACAGGTCGTACACCGTGCCGTCGTCACAGCCCGCGTATATCCAGAACTCGTCCGCCACCAGGCACTTCACCCCGTCCGGCAGCGAATACCGGGCCAGCACCTCACCGCCGTGGCTCAGCGTGTACACATCGCCCGCCTGGTTGCCGACCCAGCAGCGGTCCTCGTCCACATGGATGCCGAAGGCCGACGAGCCGGTACGGAAGCGCCACAGCACCGGGGCCACCGACCGCGCCGTCGACGGCGCCGAGGTCACCTGGCGGCGCGTCACCGACCGGGCGGCACGCCCGCCCTGCACGGCCGGGGCGTACCCCTTGCGCACCTTCTCGCCGATCTTCTTCGCCGCGGCCGCCCGGGCCTTCTCGGCGCTCGGGAACGAGGAGCTCTGCAGCTGGCCGCCCGCGCCGATGCGCCCGTACCGCACGGACACGGCCGTGCCGTCCACGGTCACCTCGTAGAACTTGTGCGCCCCGCCGTCGTCCTGCGACAGCTCCAGATACGTCGTCTCCCGAGCCATGACAAACCTCTCCCCAAGGCAGGGCCGCCGGCTTCCTTCCGGCCGGTGATCCCTCGTGAAAAACGCTAAGGCCGACCACTGACAATGGGCCGGTGCAGTGGGAAGCGATCACATGGCAGCGGATGGCCGAACGGCTCGCCGGTCACCTCGACAACCCCGAGAACGCCCCTGAGCAGGGCAGTTGGCAGCGGGTCGGCATCGACGGCGCCCCCGCCGCCGAGACCGGCGTACTCGCCGGTGAACTCGCCGACGCGCTGCGACTGCGCGGACGCCCGTCCTTGGTGGTGCCGGCCGACGGTTTCCTGCGGCCGGCCTCCCTCCGCTTCGAGTTCGGCCGCCAGGACGTGGATTCCTACCTCGGCGGCTGGTACGACACGGCCGCGCTCTGGCGGGAGGTCTTCGGCCCGACCGACCCCGGCGGCACCGGGCGGGTGCTGCCGGACCTGTGGGACCCGGTGACCGACCGGGCGACCCGCAGTCCGTACGTCGAACTCCCGCCCGGCGGCGTGCTGCTCGTGCACGGCCCGCTGCTGCTCGGCCACTGGTTCCCCTTCGACCTGAGCGTCCACATCCGGCTCTCCGCGGGGGCGCTCGCCCGCCGCACCGAGGAGTCGGCGCGCTGGACGCTGCCGGCCTTCGCGCGCTACGAGGCCGACACCGACCCCGTGGCGGGGGCCGATGTGGTGGTGCGGGCCGATGACCCCAGGCATCCCGCCTGGACGGGGCTCGACGCCGACTGACCCTGCCCGGCCGCCGGTTCCGCTGCGCGGGGCTCCTCCGCCGTTCCCCGGGCGCTGCCCGGCCCCGCGCCTCAAGCGCCGGCGGCGCTGGGGTGGGTGTTGGTCGGGGCGGGGTGCTACGGGCGGCCGCCCACGCGTGTCACCGCCAGGGCCGCGGCCCGGCATCCGGCGCGGGCCGCCTCCGCCGGGTCCGCGCCCTCCAGCCGGGCCGCGAGGAAGCCCCCGGTGAAGGCGTCCCCCGCGCCCGTGGAGTCCACCGCCTCCACCGGTTCCGCCTCGACCTCGGCGGTGATCCGGCCACGTTCGGCGATCAGCGCCCCGGCCGCGCCCCGGGTCACCACCACCAGCGGCACCCGCCGGCTGAGCTCCGCCGCCGCCCGGGCCACCCCCGCGGGCTCCGGCAGCCCGGCCAGGAGCCGCGCCTCGTCCTCGTTGGGCAGCAGCACGCTCGCCCCCGCCACGGCGTCCAGGAAGCGCTGCGGCCCGAGGCCCGCCAGGAACCCGGCCGATGCGGGGTCCACGCTCACCGGCACCCCCCGTGTCCGGGCCGCCCGCAGCGCGACGGCGGCCAGCTCCCGGCTGCTGTCGGCGAAGAACAGATAACCGGACAGATGGAGATGGGCCGCCCCGTCCAGCAAGGAGGGGGTCCAGTCGGCGGGGCACAGCCGCAGCGAGGCCCCGCTGTCGGTCAGGAACGTCCGCTCCGCGTCCTTGCCGACCAGCGCGACCACCGTCCCGGTCGGCTCCTGCGTGTCGATCACCAGCCGCGGCCGCACCCCCGCGTCCACCAGCGCCCGCTCGTGCCAGCGCGCCGACTCGGCGCCCACCCGCGCCAGGAGCCGCACCTCCGCGGTCCCCGTACGGGCGGCCCAGCAGGCCGCGTTGGCCCCGGCCCCGCCCGGCAGGGTCCGGATCCGGGCAGCCGTGTCGGTGGCCGCAGCCAGCGGCTCCGGATGTATGGCCACCACGTCCGTCACCACGTCCCCGACGACGACCAACGCCCCCGGCCCGGTCATGCCCGCGCCGCCCAGGACCCCGCGATCCGGGCGCCGAGCCGGACGTTGCCGCGCACCGCCGCCAGGTTCGCCTCCAGCGAGGCCCCGTCCGTCGCCCGTACCAGGAAGCCCAGCAGGAACGGAGTCACCGCCTGCCCCGTGATCCCGCGCTCGCGGCACTCGGCGAGCGCCTCCGCCAGTACCCGGTCGTGCAGGGCGGGATCCAGCTGTTGCTCCCGCGCCACCGGATTGGCCACCAGCAGCGCCGAGTCGGCACCGCCCAGCGCGTCCTGAGCGGCCATCACCGCCGCGACCTCCTCGGGCCCGTGCACGGTCCAGTCCACCGGCTCGCCGGAGTCGGCCAGGTAGAACCCGGGGAAGCGGTCCGTCCCGTAGCCGAGCACCGCCACTCCCAGCGTCTCCAGCCGCTGCAGCGTGCCCGGCACGTCCAGGATCGACTTCACCCCCGCGCACACCACCGTGATCCGTGTCCGCGCCAGCAGCGACAGGTCCGCCGACTCGTCCTGCGTCCGGGCCCACTCCCGGTGCACACCGCCCAGCCCGCCCGTGGCGAACACCCGCAGGCCTGCCCGGGCGGCGAGGAACGCCGTCGCGGACACCGTCGTCGCACCGGTCGCCCCCGTCGCCAGCGCGGGCGCCAGATCCCGGTGGCCGAGCTTGCGCACGCCCTCGCCGTTCGCGATCCGCTCCAGCTGGGCCTTGTCCAGGCCCGCGTACGCCACCCCGTCCACGACCGCGATCGTTGCCGGAACCGCGCCCTCCGCGCGTACCAGGGCCTCCAGTTCGAGGCCCACCGCCAGGTTGCGCGGGCGCGGCAGACCGTGCGCGATGATCGTCGACTCCAGGGCCACGACGGGCTTCCCCCGGGCGAGTGCCTCGCGTACCTCTTCCGACAGGACCGGGATCTCAGATGCTCTGTGCTGTGACATGTCCCCATCCATGGCACGGGATCGGCGCCCCCAAACGCTCTCCCGCCACACCCGTCACAACCTGTCCGAGTAGCGTTCCCCATGAACACGCGCGGCTTCCACGACGAGCCGGCCGACCGGTACGACCTCGTCCACACCGACGGGGACGCGAGCACCACCCGCCAGGGCCGGGCCCTGGACTCCCTGCTGACCGCCGCGCCGGGCCCCTGCCCTTCGAGGACGCCTCCTTCGACGCCGTGGTCTGCGCCGACAACGCTCTGCCGCACCCGCTGACCGCCCGGGACGTGGGCGCGGCCCTGGCCGAAACCCGGCAGGTGCTGCGCCCCGGCGAACAGAAATGCCCCGCACGTCCACCGCGGCCCCGCCGGGCGGACGGTGACCTTCCCGCTGTGGCACGGGGGCGCCGACGGGGAGCCGTACGACCTGGAGCTCTTCCAGCTGCTGCCGGACGGCGACACCTGGACGACCCGGACGGTGAGCGCGACGTACGGGGCGCTGCCGGAGGAGGAGACGGCCGAGTACGCCCGGCTGGACAGGGTGACTCGTCCGGAGGGCCGTTGCTGGACGCTGTGGTCACCGCGCCGCCGGGTGGGCCGCACTAGGCTGGCGCGCCATGAGCACCAGTGATCACTCCGCCACCCCTGCCCCCGCCTCCTTCTCCGTCTCCGTCGCGGACGTCGAGCTGGAGGCGGACGACCTCGACCCCGCGCAGATCGTCTCCGGCGAGCCCGTCGTGACGGGCAAGGTGCTGTGGGAGTCGGCGGACGGCAAGCAGGTGCGCGGGATCTGGCAGATCACCCCCGGTGTGGTCACCGACGTCGAGGCGAACGAGCTTTTCGTGGTGGTCAGCGGCCGCGCCACCGTCGAGGTCGAGGGCGGCGCGACGCTGGAGCTCGGCCCCGGCTCCGCCTGCGTGCTCCGCGAGGGCGACCGGACCACCTGGACCGTGCACGAGACGCTGCGCAAGGCCTATCACATCAGCTGCTGACGCCCTTCGCGGGCGCGGGGGCGGCCGCCGGCGCGGACACGGGCGCGGGCAGGGGGTGGCGGCGCGCCGTGAACAGCGCGAGCGCGGCCATCGGCAGGAGCAGCGCGGCGCCCACGGCGTTCAGCCACCCGTAGCCCGCCCCGGACATGATCAGCCCGGCGGCGGCTCCGCCCACGCCCGCGGACGCGTTCATCGTCAGGTCGCTCAGCCCTTGTACGGCGGCTCGCGCGGGCTGCGGTACCGAGTCGGTCAACAGCGCCGAACCGGACACCATCCCGGCGGACCAGCCGAGGCCGAGCAGGAAGAGGCCGAGCGCGCTGCGGCCGTGGTCGGCGCCGGCCGTTCCGGCGAGCAGCGCGGCGACCGACAGGAGTCCGGCGGCCAGCCCGATCACGGAGAGCCTGCCGAGCCGGTCGGCGAGCCAGCCCATCACGGGGGAGAAGGCGAACATGCCCGCGATGTGACCGCTGATCACCAGCCCGATGAGCTCCAGGCCGGCCCCGTGGTGGCTCAGGTCCACCGGGGTCATCACCATGATCGAGACCATGGTGGTGTGGGACACGGCGACCGTGAGCAGGGCGAGCCGGGCCCGTGGCGAGGCCTTGACGGCGGCGAATCCGGCCCGCAGCGAGCGCCCTTCGCGGGTCTGCTCCTCGGGGGCGGCGAGCGCCCGGGCCGTCAGCAGTGGGTCGGGGCGCAGCAGTACGCCGATCAGCGTGCCGGTGAGGAGGAAGACGGCGGCGGCCCAGACGAACGGGCCGGCCGTCTCGGGTATCGCGGTGCCGGCGAAGCTGCGGCTGGCCGGTGCGGACAGATTGGGTCCGAGCACCGCGCCGACGGTCGACGCCCAGACCACGACCGAGATGGCGCGGGCGCGGTGGTCCGGGGCCGCGAGGTCAGCGGCGGCGAACCGGGCCTGCAGGTTCGCGGAGGAGGCGGCGCCGAAGGCGGCCATGCCGAGCAGCAGCAGCGGGAAGCTCTTGATCGTGGCGGCGAGGACGACCAGACCCGCTCCGGCGGCGCCGATCCCGTAGGCCAGGACCAGTCCGGGGCGGCGGCCGCGCGCGTTCATCAGCGCGGCGAGCGGCAGCGAGACGAGGGCGGTGCCGATCACGGCGGCGGTGGAGGCGACGCCGGACAGCGCTTCGGTGCCGCTGACCTCGGTGGCGAGTACGGGGGCCAGGGCGATGCTGATCGGCACGCCGAGGCCGCCGAGGACCTGGCCGGCCATGAGGACCCGGGAGGTACGGCGCTGCAGCCGGGCCAGTTCGGGCAGGCTCATCGGCGGCGCCGGCCGGTCGGCGCCGGGCGAGGCGGTCATGGCGTACACCTGCTTCGCGGGTGCGTGACACGGGGCGCGGGGGACGCGGGGAGGCCGGGTGCGGCGGCAGGAGTAGTCACCGCCGCAGTGTGCCAGCCCTTACCGCCCGGCGGAACCGTGCCGGAGCCCGGCCGCGAGGGTGCCCGGGCCCGGCCCGTCAGCGGTCCGGCCCACGCAGCGGGTTCGCAGGTCAGCAGGGCTCTGCTCAGAACAGCGGCTGCGGGAGCACGCCCTCCAGGGCGAGCAGCTGCCGCTTGGTCTCCACCCCGCCGCCGAATCCGCCGATTCCCCCGTCGTTCTCCACGACCCGGTGGCAGGCCACCACCAGCGGCAGCGGGTTCGATCCCATGGCGTTGCCCACGGCCTGGGCGGCGCCGGGCTGTCCGACGCGGGCGGCCAGCTCCCCGTAGCCGACGACCGATCCGTAGGGCACGGAGCGGTCCAGCTCCTGGAGCACCTGCCGGTTGAAGCCAGAGCTCAGCCGCCAGTCCAGCGGCAGCTCGAAGCGGCGCAGCGACCCGGCGAAGTACGCGGTGAGCTGGCGTATCGGCTCGGCCAGCAGCTCTTCTTCGCCCGGCGACGGCCGCCGGGCGTCGGCGCCGAGCCGGGAGACCAGCGGGCCGATCATCCCGTCGACCCGGTCCGGATCGGCATGGAACTCGACCCTCACCAGTCCTTCCGGGGTCGCGGCCAGGAGCAGAGGGCCGATGTCGCTGGCGACGACGGTCCATTCGAGGTGCGGCCCGCGCGGCCGCTCGGTGCTGTCCACGCGTCCACGGTACGGCCACCCGCCGACAGCGCGGTCACGGTCGTGGACGGCGGCCCGACCGCCCGACCGGGTGCCTGGCTGCCCGCCCACCTGCCTGTCCGCCCACCCGCCTGCCCGCCTCCCCGTCCGTGCGCCCGTCCGGACGGGGCCGGGATCAGAACCCGCCGACCGCGTCCTGGACCACGTCCGGGGCGTTGGTGATGATCCCGTCCACTCCCATGTCCTGCACCTTCCGGGCGGTGGCCGCGTCGTCCACGATCCAGGTGTCCACCTCCATGGCCTTGCCGTGGGCGCCGAGCAGGCCGTGCACGGCCGAGACCCAGTCGGCCGAGATCGTCGTGTGCCACGGGTTGATCCGGTCGGTGAACGCCGCGTAGCGCGGCAGGTCCGCCACGGCGGGGGTGCCCAGGAAGGCCGTCACCAGGTCCGGGCGCAGCCCGTGCACGATGCGCACGGAGTCGGCGCTGAAGCTCTGCACCACCAGGCGCTGCGCGACGTGGCGCGCGTCGAGCCAGCCGGCCTCCTCCAGCACCTTCAGGGTCTGCTCCTCGATCCCGGGGTAGAGCTCCGGCTTCTTGATCTCCAGCAGCAGCTTCTGCCGGTTGCGCTGTACCCGGTCGAGGTACCGGCGCAGGGTCGGCACGGAGGCGCCCGCGTACTCGTCGCCGAACCAGCTGCCCGCGTCCAGCCGGGCGATCTCGGCCGCCGTGAAGTCCTGGACCTTCCAGGGCGCCCGGTCCGGGAACCGCTGCTCGACGTCGGTGGTCCGGGCCAGGGTGTCGTCGTGGATCACCACCAGCACGCCGTCCTTGGTGCGCTGCACGTCGTTCTCGACCCAGTCGAAGCCCATCTGCATCGCCAGGTCGATCGAGTCGAGGGTGTTCTCCGGGGCGTACGCGGAGGCCCCCCGGTGGGCGTACACGACAGGGCCCCCCAGTGCGGCCCGGCCGGTCTCGGCGCCGGTTCCGGTGCCGGTTCCGGCGGCGGATCCGGGACCGGTGGCGGCGTACGAGGCCGTCCCGCCCAGCAGGGTGAGAGTGAAGCCCAGGAATGCGGCGGCGGCCGCGGCGGCGGGTCGGACGTACATGTGCGTTCTCCTCGGGTCGTGAGCCCTGTTCCTGCGTCAGACGGGTGCGGAGCGGCAGACGTTGTGGCGATGCACTTCACCGCGATCATGGGGTTGAAGATCACTGAGCCGCCACCGAACTACGACAAACGGACCAGAACGAATGACATCGGTGCGGGCGGCCGGAAGCGGCCGGAGCGCGCCGCCGGTCCGCGGGGGCGCGTGAGTGTCAGTGGGGGGTCGTACGGTTGACCCATGCGGCCCGTATCGAAGATCGAACGCACGGTGGCGCCTTTCGAGGTCGTCAGCCCCTACCAGCCCAGCGGCGACCAGCCGGCGGCCATCGCCGAGCTGGAGAAGCGCATCCGTGCAGGTGAGAAGGATGTCGTCCTGCTGGGTGCGACCGGCACCGGCAAGTCGGCGACCACGGCCTGGATGATCGAGAAGCTCCAGCGCCCCACCCTGGTCATGGCGCCGAACAAGACGCTCGCCGCCCAGCTGGCGAACGAGTTCCGCGAGCTCCTGCCGAACAACGCCGTCGAGTACTTCGTCTCGTACTACGACTACTACCAGCCCGAGGCCTACGTTCCGCAGTCGGACACGTACATCGAGAAGGACTCCTCGATCAACGAGGAGGTGGAGCGGCTGCGCCACTCCGCCACGAACTCGCTGCTGACGCGGCGCGACGTGATCGTCGTCGCCTCCGTGTCCTGCATCTACGGCCTCGGTACCCCGCAGGAGTACGTCGACCGGATGGTCTCCCTCAAGGTGGGGGAGGAGACCGACCGCGATCAGCTGCTGCGCCGCTTCGTGGACATCCAGTACACGCGCAACGACGTGGCCTTCACCCGCGGCACCTTCCGGGTGCGCGGGGACACGATCGAGATCTTCCCGGTCTACGAAGAACTGGCCGTCCGCATCGAAATGTTCGGCGACGAGATCGAGGCCCTCTCCACCCTGCACCCGCTGACCGGCGAGGTCATCAGCGAGGACCGCGAGCTGTACGTCTTCCCCGCCAGCCACTACGTGGCCGGTCCCGAGCGCATGGAGAAGGCCGTCCGCGGCATCGAGGCCGAGCTGACCGAGCGCCTCGCCGAGCTGGAGAAGCAGGGCAAGATGCTGGAGGCGCAGCGCCTGCGCATGCGCACCACCTACGACCTGGAGATGATGCGCCAGATCGGGTCCTGCTCGGGCATCGAGAACTACTCGCTGCACATGGACGACCGCGAGCGCGGCTCCGCGCCCAACACCCTCATCGACTACTTCCCGGAGGACTTCCTCCTGGTCATCGACGAGTCGCACGTCACCGTGCCGCAGATCGGCGCCATGTACGAGGGTGACGCCTCCCGCAAGCGCACCCTGGTCGACCACGGGTTCCGGCTGCCGTCCGCCCTGGACAACCGGCCGCTGAAGTGGGAGGAGTTCCAGGAGCGCATCGGCCAGACCGTCTACCTGTCGGCGACCCCCGGGAAGTACGAGCTCTCGCGCGGCGACGGCTTCGTCGAACAGATCATCCGCCCCACCGGCCTCATCGACCCCGAGGTCGTGGTCAAGCCCACCGAGGGGCAGATCGACGACCTCGTCCACGAGATCCGGCAGCGGGTCGAGAAGGACGAGCGGATCCTCGTCACCACCCTCACCAAGAAGATGGCCGAGGACCTCACGGACTACTTCCTGGAGCTCGGCATCCAGGTGCGGTACCTGCACAGCGACGTGGACACCCTGCGCCGCATCGAGCTGCTGCGCGAGCTGCGCGCCGGCGAGTACGACGTCCTGGTCGGCATCAACCTGCTCCGGGAGGGTCTCGACCTGCCCGAGGTGTCCCTCGTGGCGATCCTCGACGCCGACAAGGAGGGCTTCCTGCGCTCCGGGACCTCCCTGATCCAGACCATCGGCCGTGCCGCGCGCAACGTGTCCGGCCAGGTCCACATGTACGCGGACAAGATGACCCCCGCGATGGAGAAGGCCATCGACGAGACCAACCGGCGCCGCGAGAAGCAGATCGCCTACAACACGGCGAACGGGATCGACCCGCAGCCGCTCCGCAAGAAGATCAACGACATCGTCGCCACCATCGCCCGCGAGGAACTGGACACCGAGGAGCTCCTCGGTACCGGCTACCGGCAGGCGAAGGACGGCAAGGGAGCCAAGGCCCCGGTGCCAGCGCTCGGCGGCCGGGCCACCGCGGCCAAAGCGGGCGGAAAGGGCGCCAAGGGGGCGAAGGGGTCCGCGGGCGCCGAGGTGCTCACCGACCGGCCCGCGGCCGAACTCGCCGCGCTCATCGAGCAGATGACCGAGCGCATGCGCGGGGCGGCCGCCGAGCTCCAGTTCGAGGTCGCGGCCCGGATCCGGGACGAGGTGGGCGAGCTGAAGAAGGAGTTGCGGCAGATGAAGGAAGCGGGCCTCGCCTGACCGGAGGCCTGTCAGTAGGGTTGGGTCTCAGCCGCAGGTACACGCTGCACGCCCGTCATGGGGCGGGCAAGGGAGAGGGGACAGTACGTGACGGTCAACATGACCAAGGGTCAGGCCATCAGTCTGCAGAAGTCGGACGGAGGCACGCTGACCGCGGTCCGGATGGGCCTCGGCTGGCAGGCGGCGAAGCGCCGCGGGCTGTTCGGCTCGCGCACCCGGGAGATCGACCTCGACGCCTCGGCGGTGCTCTTCGCCGACAAGCAGCCCGTCGACGTGGTGTTCTTCCGCCACCTGCAGAGCGACGACGGCTCGGTGCGCCACACCGGCGACAACCTCGTCGGCGGCGTCGGCCAGGGCGGGGACGACGAGGCGATCCTCGTCGACCTCCAGCGCGTGCCGGTGCACATCGACCAGATCGTCTTCACGGTGAACTCCTTCACCGGCCAGACCTTCCAGGAAGTGCAGAACGCGTTCTGCCGCATCGTCGACGAGACCAACGGCCAGGAGCTGGCCCGCTACACCCTCGACGGCGGCGGTCAGTACACCGCGCAGATCATGGCCAAGGTGTCCCGCTCGGGTGCCGGCTGGCAGATGACGGCCCTCGGCAACCCGGCCAACGGCCGCACCTTCCAGGACCTCATGCCGGCGATCCTGCCGCACCTGTAGCAGTACCGGACGAAGAGAAGAAGGCACGGGGGAGGGCTGCACGATGACGGCCGAACTGGTCCGGGGGCAGAACCACCCCGTGTCCCAGAGCCGGGTGGAGATCAGGGTCTCGGCGGGCACGCCGGTGCTCGCCCTGGCCTCGTTCGCCGACGAACAGGGCCGGTTCTCCGGCAGCGGGATACTGGCCCACCCGGGTGCCAGGTCCCTCCCCGGCGTGCGGTCGCCGGGCGAGCTCGCCGACCGGCACACCTTCGCCGTCGACCTCGACGAGGTCGCGGCGCACGTCCACCGCCTCGGCGTCCTGCTCGTCCTGCCGCCCGGCGGTCCGGTCCGCTTCGGCGCCGTACCGGCCTCCTACGTGGCCGTGGCCGACCCGGAGGGCGCCGAGCTCGCCGGTTACACCCTCACCGGTCTCGACGCCGAGACCGCCGTGGTCGCCCTGGAGCTGTACCGGCGCCAGGGAGCCTGGAAGGTCCGCGCCGTGGGCCAGGGCTACGCCGAGGGCCTCGGCGCCCTGCTCACCGACGGCGGGCTGCCCGCACCGGCCGCCGCGGAGCTGACCGCCGCCGTGCTGGGCACGACCCCCCGTACCGCGGGGGCCGACGCCACCCTCGCGACCATGCCGACCCTCGTCGGTGACCTGCGGGCCCCGCAGACCCCGGCCCAGACCCCGGCGAATGCCCCCGAGCCCCCGGACCCGCTGCCCGTCTCCGGGCACCCGTACGCCGGTACGCCCGCAAGCGCGCCCGGCGGCGACACCCCGGCCTCCCCGCCCACCATCAGCTACGCCCACCCGCGGCGCCGCCGCACCAGCACCGAGCCGCCCGAGCCCGCGCCGCGGGCCGCCGCGCCGCAGGAACCCGGGGAGCACCCGCGGCCCGTCGCCGGGGACGCCAGCGGCTGGTCCATGGAGGAGCGGCTCTACAACCAGGTCTGGGGGATGTTCGAGGACCTGGCCCGTACGGTCGCCGCCTACCGCAGCGCCGTCGAGTTCGCCGATTCCCGGATGGACCGCGAGCTGGACGAGGCCCTGTCGGACCCGCGCCATCGCCTCGGGGGCTCCGGGAACGCCGCCCGCGACACCGCGCGGACCCGCCGCGACGAGCTCGTCGCCCAGGCCCAGGCCGTCCTCGACCGGGACCTGGCCCAGCTGATCGCCGAGGCGGAGGTGGTCGAGCCCGCGCTGCCGGCCGCGTACGCCCGCTGGGACAACCCCGCCTGGCACGGTCACCGCACGCCCGAGGAGAGCCCGCTGGCCCTGCGCCTGGGCGACCTGCACCTGCCCGAACGGCCCGACCTGCGCATCCCCATGCTCACCCGGGTCCCCCTGGAGCGCGGGCTCTGGATCGACAACGGCCGCACCGGCTCCGAGGCCGCGATGACCATGGACACCGACCGGCTGCGCCGGGTCGCCATGGACATGGCCGTCGCCCTCGCGGTCCGGCTGCTCGCGGTCCACCCCGCCGACCGGTTCTCCGTGCACGTCATCGACGCGGCCGGGGCCGGTTCCGCCTCCCTGGCGCCGCTGGTGCGCGCCGGGGTGCTGGCCGGGCCGCCCGCCGCCGGGGCCCACGGGGTCACCCAGACCCTGGCGGGGCTGACCCGGCGGGTGGACCTCGTACAGATGGCGCTGCGGGCCGGCGCCCCCGAGGATCTGCCGCCGGACGTGGACACGGCCGACCAGCTGCTGATCGTGCACGACTTCCCGCACGGATTCGACGACCGTGCCGTCACCCAGCTGCGCTACCTCGCCGACGAGGGCGCGGCGGTCGGCGTGCACCTGCTGATGGTCGCCGACCGCGACGAGGCCTCGGCCTACGGGCCGCTGCTCGACCCGCTGTGGCGCTCCCTGATGCGACTCTCGCCGGTGCCGGACAACCACCTCGCGGACCCCTGGGTGCACCACGCGTGGACCTTCGAACCGGACCTGCCCCCGCAGGGCAGCCGGGTCCTCGACCAGGCACTGGACCGGGTGGCGGAGGCCCGGCGCACTACCCGCCCGTGACCATTCTTTGGGACTCTCTTTACCTAAACCGTCTCTGACGGGTATGCTCGTGTGTGCGGAGGGGAGTATTCCTGCTTTCCTGCTACGGCGTACCCGTCAATACGGACCACTTCGGCTGAAGGAGCGAAGCAGGTCCCGGGGCGTCGGCCCACGGCCTCCAGGCCTCCTGGGTGGAAGAGACCTCCGGCAGCGATGACGCTGACGAAGTGCTGAGCCATCCGCCGGAGGCATGTTTCACCATGGAAGTTTCCTGGGCCCTTTGGGCGCTGACCATTCTCGGTCTCTCCCTCCTGATCGGCGCCGATTTCTTCATCGGCCGCAAACCGCACGACGTGTCCATCAAGGAAGCGGGCACCTGGACGATCGTCTGGATCGTCCTCGCCGGACTCTTCGGCCTCGGCCTCTGGTTCTTCGGGAGCGGCCAGGCCTCGCAGGAGTTCTTCGCGGGCTTCATCACCGAGAAGTCCCTGAGCGTCGACAACCTCTTCGTCTTCGTCCTGATCATGGCGAAGTTCGCGGTCCCCTCCCACCTCCAGCAGCGGGTGCTGCTCGTGGGTGTGCTCATCGCTCTCGTCCTGCGCGCGGTCTTCATCGCGGCCGGCGCCGCGATCATCGCCAGCTTCTCCTGGGTCTTCTACATCTTCGGCGCGTTCCTGATCTACACCGCGTGGAAGCTGATCCAGGAGGCCCGCAAGGACGAGGAGGACGAGGAGTTCGAGGAGAACCGCCTCCTGAAGTCCGTCGAGAAGAAGTTCGGCGTCGCCGACCGCTACCACGGCACCAAGCTCTTCATCCAGAACAACGGCAAGCGCGTACTGACCCCGCTGATGGTCGTCATGCTCGCCATCGGCACCACCGACGTGCTGTTCGCCCTGGACTCGATCCCCGCGATCTTCGGCCTGACCCAGGACCCGTACATCGTCTTCACGGCCAACGCCTTCGCCCTGATGGGTCTGCGCCAGCTGTACTTCCTCATCGGCGGCCTGCTGAAGAAGCTGGTCCACCTCAGCTACGGGCTGTCGATCATCCTCGGCTTCATCGGCGTCAAGCTCGTGCTGCACGCCCTCCACGAGAACGGGCTGCACGTCCCGGTGATCTCGATCCCGGTCTCCCTCGGCGTCATCTGCGGTGTCCTGGTCATCACCACGATCACCAGCCTGATGGCCTCGAAGAAGCAGGCGGCGGCCGAGGCCGCCGCCCGCCCGGAGAGCATCGACGCCTGACCTGGTCCGCGCGTCTAGACGGGGGCGGCCGCTTCGGCCGCCCCCGTTTCCGTCGCCCGGCCCGCGGCCACCCGCTTGTGCACGGCCGCCGGACCGGTCTCCGGCAGCAGGGCGAAACAGACCAGGCTCACCAGGGAGATCCCGGTCAGGTACAGCGCGACGCCCCACGGCGGACCGGAGCCGTCCGCCAGCGCCGTCGCCACGATCGGGGTCAGAGCCCCGCCCAGCACACCGCCCAGGTTGTAGCCGACGGCCGCGCCCGTGCAGCGGATCCGCGGCGCGTACAGCTCGGGCAGGTAGGCGGCCACCACCGCGAACATCGTCACCATGCCCAGCAGTGCGCCGACGAAGCCCACCGTCATCAGCAGCGGGTCGGCCGTCCGCAACAGCGCCACCAGCGGGAACATCCACACCGCGCAGATCGCGCACCCGATCAGGCACAGCGGCCGCCGCCCGTAGCGGTCGCCGAGCGCCGCGATCAGCGGGGTCGCCATCCCCTTGATCGCGACCGCGGCCATGATGCAGGCCAGCATCGCCGTACGGCTCACCGCGAGGTGCTCGGTGGCGTAGGCGAGGGACCAGGTGGTGACCGCGTAGAAGACGGCGTACCCGACGGCCAGCGCCCCGCCGGTCAGCAGGAGCAGCCGCCAGTGGCCCCGGAACACCTCGGCCAGCGGGGCCTCGGCCCGCCGGTCCGTCGCGGCGAGCGCCCGGAACTGCGGGGTCTCCTCCACCGAGCGGCGCAGCCACAGTCCGGCCAGCGCCAGCACCCCGGCCGCCCAGAACGGCACCCGCCACCCCCAGGCGGTGAACTGGGCATCGGTCAGTGACGCGGAGAGCCCCAGCATCAGGCCGTTGGCGAGCAGGAAGCCGACCGCCGGGCCCATCTGCGGGAAGCTCGACCACAGTCCGCGCCGGTGCTCCGGGGCGTGCTCGGCCGTGAGCAGTACGGCGCCGCCCCACTCGCCGCCCAGCCCGAGCCCCTGCAGGAAACGCAGCAGGAGCAGGAGTACGGGCGCGGCCGTGCCGATCGAGCCGTACGAGGGCACGCAGCCGACGGCGACCGTGGCGAGGCCGGTGAGGAGCAGGGAGGCGAGCAGCACCGGGCGCCTGCCGTAGCGGTCGCCGATGTGGCCGAAGACCGCCGAACCGAGCGGGCGGGCGAGGAAGCCGACGCCGAAGGTGCCGAAGGCGGCGAGCGTTCCGGCGAGGGGGGAGAAGGACGGGAAGAAGAGCGGGCCGAGCACGAGGGCCGCGGCCGTCCCGTACACGAAGAAGTCGTAGAACTCGATCGCGGTCCCGGCGAGCGAGGCCGTGGCCAGCCGCAGCATGCCGGGCCCGGTGGTGCCGTCGGAATCGACGGGCCGGGGCGTCGGGGAGGGGACGGGGGAGGCCTCAGGGGCGGAGGTCGGGGGCGGGGACGGGTCGTGTGGCATGCCGCACCAGTTACCCGTTCCCCGCCCCTCAGGACGTGAGTTCGGCCGTAAGCGACCGGAAGGAGTGCATCGCGTCGCGAAGTTGACGCGTTGCGCTGCCTACCAGCCGCGCTCGCGCCACTCGGCCAGGTGCGGACGCTCGGCGCCGAGGGTCGTGTCGTTGCCGTGCCCCGGGTAGACCCAGGTCTCGTCCGGCAGCTGCTCGAAGAGCTTGTGCTGGACGTCGTCGAGCAGGCTGGTGAAGGCCTCGGCGTCGCCCTGCGTGTTGCCGACTCCGCCCGGGAACAGGCAGTCCCCGGTGAAGACGTGCGGGTGCCCGTGCGGGTCGTCGTAGATCAGCGCGATCGAGCCGGGGGTGTGCCCGACCAGGTGCCGGGCGGTCAGGGTGACCCGTCCGACCGTGATCGTGTCGCCGTCGGCGACGAGCACGTCGGTGGTCACCGGGATGCCCTCGGCGTCGTCGGCGCCCGCGAGGGTGCGCGCGCCGGTCGCCGCGACCACTTCGGCGAGCGCGCCCCAGTGGTCGCCGTGCCGGTGCGTGGTGACCACGGACGCGATGCCGTCGTCACCGATCAGGCTGAGCAGGGTGCCCGCCTCGGCCGCCGCGTCGATGAGCAGCTGCTCGTCGGTGGCGCGGCAGCGCAGCAGGTAGGCGTTGTTGTTCATCGAGCCCACCGCGACCTTGGAAATCATCAGGTCCGCAAGTTCGTGCACGTCGGCGGGACCGCCGACCTTGACCTCTCCGGTGTACGTCATGTCTTGATCCTAGAGCGGGGGGAGCTCGGGGAGGGGGCCGCCCGAGGTGGTCAGGGAGGCGCCCTTGTCGCCGCGGCCGGCCAGCCAGGCCAGCAGCCCCGCGGGGGTGCCGGACACGGTGACGGCGGGATCACCGGCGGAGCCGGTGCGCCAGCTCCGGCCGTCGTCCGCGACGAGGGCCACCGGCGGCACCTCGGGGCGGCCGGACCAGCGGTCGGCGAGGAAGACGATCTCACGCTCGGTGAACTCGTCCGGGAGGTCGGTGAGCTCGTAGCCGATGTTCAGGTCGACGTGGTGCAGATCGGCCTCGACCCAGCGGCGGAAGGGCACGTTGGCGGCGACGTCGGTGACGCCGTTGCGCAGCTCGACCGTGCGCGACCAGTCCTGGGCGGGCTCGGTGGTGGCCATGAAGCGGGCCGCGGAATCACGGAGGTCCGTCAGGTGTTCTTCCAGGGAGCGGCCGGCGTCGCGCTCGATGTCAGCGTCACGGGCGGTGGCGCTCTCGTACATCGGGCGTCCCTCGAAGACGTTGACGAGCGCGTCCGCGTTGCGTGCGAGGTGGGCCAGGATGTGGCCGCGGGTCCAGCCCGGGAGGTGTGACTCCTCGGTGAGGGCCGCGTTGTCCAGTTTCGCGACAGCGGTCAGCAGTCGGTCCGTGGCCTCACGTACAGATCGCAGGTCGTGCACATGATCAGTCATGACGGCGAGCCTAGTGGCTCTCCGCTCCCCGCCACACGATCGGGTGAAGAGGTCTGCGGAGTGCCGTAAATCGAATGCGCGTGCTATACGCTCGGAAGTCCAAGGACCCAGTCCATCGCAGAGGCGCCCCCCATACCCTGGGACGGGGGCCCGTGCCCCCGCTCTCTCAAGAAAGGTGCGGACCGGCGTGACCGACCGTCTCATCGTTCGTGGCGCTCGCGAGCACAACCTGAAGAACGTCTCGCTCGACCTGCCCCGCGACTCACTCATCGTCTTCACCGGACTCTCCGGGTCGGGCAAGTCCTCCCTGGCCTTCGACACGATCTTCGCCGAGGGTCAGCGCCGCTACGTCGAGTCGCTCTCGTCGTACGCCCGCCAGTTCCTCGGGCAGATGGACAAGCCCGACGTCGACTTCATCGAGGGCCTCTCCCCGGCCGTCTCGATCGACCAGAAGTCGACCTCGCGCAACCCGCGCTCGACCGTGGGCACCATCACCGAGGTCTACGACTACCTCCGCCTGCTCTTCGCCCGCATCGGCAAGCCGCACTGCCCCGAGTGCCGCCGTCCCATCTCGCGCCAGTCGCCGCAGGCGATCGTGGACAAGGTGCTCGCGCTCCCCGAGGGCAGCCGCTTCCAGGTGCTCTCGCCGCTGGTGCGCGAGCGCAAGGGCGAGTTCGTCGACCTCTTCTCCGACCTCCAGACCAAGGGCTACAGCCGGGCGCGGGTGGACGGGGAGACCATCCAGCTCTCCGAGCCGCCCACGCTGAAGAAGCAGGAGAAGCACACCATCGAGGTGGTCATCGACCGCCTCACCGTCAAGGAGAGCGCCAAGCGCCGGCTCACCGACTCCGTGGAGACCGCCCTCGGCCTCTCCGGCGGCATGGTGATCCTGGACTTCGTCGACCTCGCCGAGGACGACCCCGAGCGTGAGCGGATGTACTCCGAGCACCTCTACTGCCCCTACGACGACCTGTCCTTCGAGGAGCTGGAGCCGCGCTCCTTCTCCTTCAACTCCCCCTTCGGCGCCTGCCCCGAGTGCACGGGCATCGGTACGCGCATGGAGGTGGACCCGGAGCTGATCATCCCGGATGAGGACAAGTCCCTGGACGAGGGCGCGGTCTCACCGTGGTCGCTCGGTCACACGAAGGACTACTTCCAGCGGCTGATCGGCGCGCTCGCCGAGGAGCTGGGCTTCCGCACCGACATCGCGTGGGCCGGGCTGCCGGCACGCGCGAAGAAGGCCCTGCTGTACGGGCACAAGACGCAGATCGAGGTCCGCTACCGCAACCGGTACGGGCGGGAGCGGGCCTACACGACGGCCTTCGAGGGCGCCGTGCCGTTCGTCAAGCGGCGGCACGCGGAGTCGGAGAGCGACGCCAGCCGCGAGCGCTTCGAGGGCTACATGCGCGAGGTGCCCTGCCCGACCTGTGAGGGCACCCGCCTGAAGCCGATCGTGCTCGCCGTGACGGTGATGGAGAAGTCCATCGCCGAGGTGGCCGCCATGTCGATCAGCGAGTGCGCGGACTTCCTGGGGCGGATGCGTCTCGACGCCCGCGACAAGAAGATCGCCGAGCGGGTCCTCAAGGAGGTCAACGAGCGGCTCCGCTTCCTCGTGGACGTCGGTCTCGACTACCTCTCGCTCAACCGGGCCGCCGGCACGCTGTCGGGCGGCGAAGCCCAGCGCATCCGGCTCGCCACCCAGATCGGCTCCGGTCTGGTCGGTGTGCTCTACGTGCTGGACGAGCCGTCCATCGGTCTGCACCAGCGGGACAACCACCGGCTGATCGAAACTTTGGTGCGGCTGCGGGACATGGGCAACACGCTCATCGTGGTCGAGCACGACGAGGACACCATCAAGGTGGCCGACTGGGTCGTGGACATCGGTCCGGGTGCGGGCGAGCACGGCGGCAAGGTGGTGCACAGCGGTTCGCTGAAGGAGCTGCTGAAGAACCCCGAGTCGATGACCGGGCAGTACCTCTCGGGCAAGAAGTCCATCGAGATCCCCGACATCCGCCGGCCCGTGAACGGGGAGCGCAAGCTGACCGTCCACGGCGCCAAGGAGAACAACCTGCGGGACATCGACGTGTCCTTCCCGCTGGGTGTGCTGACCGCCGTAACCGGCGTATCGGGCTCGGGCAAGTCGACGCTGGTCAACGACATCCTCTACACGCACCTGGCGCGCGAGCTGAACGGCGCCCGTTCGGTGCCGGGCCGGCACACGCGGGTCGACGGCGACGACCTCGTCGACAAGGTCGTGCACGTCGACCAGTCGCCGATCGGCCGGACCCCGCGGTCCAACCCGGCCACGTACACGGGTGTCTTCGACCACGTCCGCAAGCTGTTCGCGGAGACGATGGAGGCGAAGGTGCGCGGCTACCTGCCGGGCCGCTTCTCCTTCAACGTGAAGGGCGGCCGGTGCGAGAACTGCGCCGGTGACGGCACGATCAAGATCGAGATGAACTTCCTGCCGGACGTCTACGTCCCGTGCGAGGTGTGCCATGGCGACCGGTACAACCGGGAGACGCTGGAGGTCCACTACAAGGGCAAGTCCATCGCGGAAGTCCTGAACATGCCGATCGAGGAGGCCCTGGGCTTCTTCGAGGCGGTGCCGACGATCGCACGTCACCTCAAGACGCTCAACGAGGTCGGGCTGGGCTACGTCCGCCTCGGCCAGTCCGCGCCGACCCTGTCGGGTGGTGAGGCACAGCGCGTGAAGCTGGCCTCCGAGCTCCAGAAGCGGTCGACGGGCCGGACGGTCTACGTGCTGGACGAGCCGACCACCGGTCTGCACTTCGAGGACATCTCGAAGCTGATCAAGGTGCTGTCGGGGCTGGTGGACAAGGGGAACTCGGTGATCGTCATCGAGCACAACCTGGACGTCATCAAGACCGCCGACTGGGTCATCGACATGGGCCCGGAGGGCGGGTACGGCGGCGGCCTGGTGGTGGCCGAAGGTACCCCGGAGGCGGTGGCATCGGTGGGCGCCAGCCACACCGGCAAGTTCCTGCGGGACATCCTGGGCGCGGACCGGGTCTCCGACGCGGCGGCGTCGCCGGTGCGGGCCGCGGCGAAGAAGGCCCCGGCCAAGAAGGCCCCGGCCAAGAAGGCCCCGGCCAAGAAGGCGGTCGCCGCGAAGAAGGCGGCCCCGGCCAAGAAGGCCGCGACCCCCGCGAAGAAGACGGCGGCGCGGGCACGCAAGGCCTGAGGGGGCCGTTCGTCAGCGGCGCCCCCGGCGCCGGCGGGGCCGGATCCTCCGGCCCCGCCGGCGTCCCGGTGCCCGGCCTACGAGGCCACGCCCACCGCGTGGCGCGCGGTGGCCGGGTCCGTCAGGCACACCAGGAGGGCGTCCGCGACGTCCGCGCGCGGGATGACACTGCCGCCGCGCACATGGGCGCCGATCGCACGACGGTAGGTGCCGGTGCGGGGCTTGTCCCGCAGCATCGGAGGCCGGACGACCGTCCACCGGGTGCCGCTCGCGGCCATCACCGCCTCCATGTCCGCGAGGTCCGCGTAGAGGTCCCGCAGCAGCCTGCGCAGCAGTGGGTAGACCAGGACGCGGGTGAAGATCCCCTCGCCCTCCGGCAGCGGGCCGACGGGTGCGGCGCTCACGGCCGTCAGCGGCCGCACCCCCGCCCGGTCCATGGCCGAGGTGATCGCCTTCAGGGCGGGGCCCGCGACGGGATGCTCCCTGGCCTGCTTGTTGCTCGCCGCGCCCAGGGCGGAGACCACCGCGTCCTGCCCGCTGACCACGGCCAGCACCGCCTCCTGGTCGGTCACGTCGCGCACCGTGGCCACCCGCAGCCGCTCATGGGCGGCGATCGGCAGCCGCGCCGGATCCCGTACCACCGCGGTCACCTCGTGCCCCGCGTCGAGTGCCTGCCGGACGACCTCGCGGCCGACGCCGCCCGTGGCTCCGAACACCGTGATCTTCATCGTCATATCCCCACGACGAGAGGTGGGTGAGTACTTACTCACCCCTGTTTCCGCTAGGGTGAGTGAATGCTCACCTCGAAGTCAAGCCGTCCCACTCCCGAGCGGCTGCTCGACGCCGCCGAGAAGCTGATGCGCACCAGTGGCCTCGCCAACGCCACCACCAAGGCCATCGCCCGCGAGGCCGGCTGCTCGGAGGCCGCGCTCTACAAGCACTTCGCGAACAAGGAGGAGCTGTTCGTCCGCGTGCTGATGGAGCGCACCCCGAACGCGGGCCCGCTCATGGCCGCCCTGCGGGCCGATCCGGGGGAGCGGACAGCCGAGGACGAGGCCGAGGCCGGGGGCGGGGGAGAGCAGGAGCTGACCGCCATCGCCCGGCACGCCTCGCTCTTCTACGCCGACGCCATCCCCCTGGCGGCCTCCCTCTTCGCCGAGCCCGCCCTGCTCAGCCGCCACCGCGAAGGCGTCCAGGAGATCGGGGCCGGACCGCACGTACTCCTGGACGCGCTCGCCGAGCGGCTGCGGCGCGAGCTCGACGCGGGCCGGCTGCGGCCCGACGCCGATCCGCGGGCCGCCGCGGCCCTGCTGCTCGGCGCCTGCTTCCAGCGGGCCTTCTTCCTGCACTTCTCCGGAGCCCACGTCGTCCAGCCCGTCGAGGAGTTCGCCCCGGCCGTGGCCCGTACCGTCTGGGCGGCGCTGCGCTGAGCCGAGCGGAGCCGACCCCTCAGAGCTCCGCCGCAAACGGCGGCTCCGCGCCCGCCCGGGTACAGGTCAGGGCCGCCGCGTGGGCGGCGTGCGCCAACACCTCCGGCCAGTCCACCGGGTGGCCCGGCGCGGCGGCGAGCCGGTGCAGCAGGGCGGCATTGACGGTGTCGCCCGCCCCGATCGTGTCCGCGACCTCGACCGGGCGGGCCGCCGCCGAGTACTGCGCGCCCTCCCTCGTCCACACCGTCAGGCCCGCCGCGCCCCGGGTCAGCACCACCGCCGACGGGCCGGCCGCCAGCCAGTCCTCGACCCGGCCCCCCAGCCAGGCCGCGTCTTCCTCCGAGAGCTTGAGCACGCTCGTGTGCGGCAGCAGGTGCTCCCGGAAGCGCGCGCGGTACGCCGCCGGGTCCGCGATCAGCGCCGGCCGGATGTTGGGGTCCAGCAGGGTCAGCACCCCGCGCCGGTACTCCCGGCGCAGCAGGGCCTCGTACGCGCTCGCGCCCGGTTCGAGGACCAGCGAGCAGGTCCCGAGCGCGAGGGCCCGTACCCCGTCGGGGAGGGCGGGCGGCAGCGTGAACAGCCGGTCCGCCGTGCCCTCGACGTAGAAGCCGTACGAGGCCGAGCCGTCCGGGGCCAGGGAGGGCACGGCGAGGGTGGTCGGCTCCGGTCCGCGCTGGACCAGCGACAGGTCCACCCCGGCCGCCCGCAGTCCGGCCAGCAGGCTCTCGCCGAAGCCGTCCGAGGAGACCCGGGAGCAGAAGGCCACCTCGGCGCCGAGCCGCCCGAGCGCGAGCGCGGTGTTGTACGGTCCGCCGCCCGGCCGGGGCAGCAGCGCGCCCGGCGGCCGCGCCGCGGGCACCAGGTCGATGAGGGCTTCTCCGCCGACGACGATCACGCGGGGGAAGCTACCTCATGGGACGCGGGTATCGTCGGGTGGGCCGGTGCCCGGCCGGCGCCCGGCCGGTTCCCGCCGGCGACCCGCCCCGCACCCCTTCCCCACGTGCCCGCACCCCGTTCCGCAGCTCAGGAGAACCGCATGTCCGCGCCGCAGTCGCCCGCCCGCCGTACCGTCCTCAAGGGCGCCGCCGCGCTCGCCGGGGCCACGGGCGCCGGAGTGACCCTGGCCGCCTGTTCCACCGAGAGCCGCAGCGGGGGCCACACCCCCGCCACCCCCACCGCGCCGGTGGACCTGGGGGCCGCGGCCGATGTCCCGGTGGGCGGCGCGAAGCTGTACCGGGAGAACAAGCTGATCGTCAGCTGCCCGGCGGAGGGCCAGTACAAGGCGTTCAGCGCCCAGTGCACACACGCCGGCTGCGTCCTGGACAAGATCGTCGAGGGTGAGGGGAACTGCCCCTGCCACGGCAGCCGCTTCGACGTGACGACCGGCAAGGTCCTGCGCGGCCCCGCCTCCGACCCGCTGCCCGCCGTCCCGGTCCGGGCCGAGAACGGCAAGCTCGTCGCGGGCTGACCCGCGCCCGCTCCCGGTACCACGCCCGGACCTGCGCATCAGTCCCAGTCCCAGGAGATCCCGAGGACGCCGCGCCGCACCGACTGCTCCACCAGGTGCACCGCCCGGTGCCGGCCGCTGGGCGTCAGGTCCACGAGGCCGGTGCGCGGGGCCGCCGGTCCGCCCCGGGCGAAGCGCCGGCACCGCACCGGCAGGGCCGCCTCGTCGAAGCTGACCTGGAGCATGTACTGGCCGCCCGCGTAGCTGAACCCGCGTACGTACTCGCCGCTGCGGGCCCCGGTGCCGTCCTCGATCCCGTAGCCGAAGACGTGGGTGTCCCCGCGGCGCAGCCGCGCGTCGAAGAGCAGCTCCGCGACCACCACCCCGGACTCCGGGTGGCACCGCACGCGGCCCGTGCGGCAGTTCTCGTACGCCGTCACGCGCATCCGGGACACGTCGCAGCCGGGGTCGCCGTGGTGCACGGCGAGGTAGCGGTCGACGCCGTCGCGGTGCGCCCGGACGATCTGCTGCGATTCGCGGACCCGCAGCTCACCGGCCGGTCCTATGCGGACCCGCTCGTGGTGGCCGACCGAGTGCAGCCCGCCGTCCGGCGGGAGGTCCATCCCGTCCAGCAGCCGTTCCACCGTCCCGCCCATGCTGAACAGGGCCCGGTACGAGCGGGTGGGCGGGCGCGCGACACCGGGCCCGGGATCCTCGGCGGCCAGCAGGCGCAGGAGGGCGCCGTCGGGCAGTTCCAGGATCCGCTCCAGGGCGGTGACCGCCCGCAGGGACTCCGGATGACGTGGCCGCCGGGCGCCCTGCTGCCAGTAACTGAGGCTGGTGACGCCGAGCTTGATGCCCTGCGCCGCGAGCCGGTGCTGCACCCGGTGCAGGGGCAGTCCGCGCGCGGCGAGGGCGGCGCGCAGGGCGAGATGGAAGGGGCCGCCGCGCAGCAACCGGCCGAGTTCCGCCGAGTCCTCGGTGGGTCGCATGGCGACTCCTTCGTGAACGTTCACACGCGCCGGCGCGGGGGATCGCGGCGGCGGCTCCGGGGGACCAGGTGACACGGCAGCAACCGTTCACACCGCAGCCCCACCGTTCACAGAGCAATGTCACGGCGTATTGAAGCGTGTTGACCTGATCGCGACAACTGCCTGATGCTCCTGAACAGCGTCCGGACGCGCTCCTCCACCCCCACACCCCACACGGGAGGAACGCGATGCGCAACCGAAACCGGCGGCATTCCCCAGCCGCCTGTCTCACCGCCGTGCTCACATCCCTGCTGTTCGCCCTGCCCCTCGGCACCGGCACCGCCGCCGCTGCCGAGGCCGGCACCGACTCCGCCCTCGCCGCCAAGCGCCTGAACATCACCATGCAGGCGCAGCAGAAGACCAACTGGTGCTGGGCCGCCGGCGGCAACACCATCGCCACCTGGTTCGGCCGGAACCACAGCCAGAACCAGTTCTGCAACGCCGCCTTCAACCGCCAGCAGGGCAGCGAATGCCCCAACAACCAGGCCACCCTGGGCAACGTCCAGACCGGACTGCGCTGGACCGGGATCAACCCCGGCTCGTACGTCAGCGGCTGGCTCCAGTACTCCACCGTCCAGACGGAGATCAACGCCGACCGGCCGGTCGAGACCCGCATCCAGTGGTCGAACGGCGGCGGCCACATGCACGTCCTCTACGGCTACGACACCGCGAGCAACTGGGTCTACTGGGGCGATCCCTGGCCCTCCAGCGACCGCTACAACTGGGCCTCGCACGCCTGGTACGTGAACAACAGCACCTTCTCCTGGACCCACTCCCTCTACCGGATCGGGGCGTGACCGCCATGACCCCGCGCGCTTCGGCCGCCATGGCCGTCCTCGCCGCCACCGCCCTCCTCGGCCTCGCCCCGCAGGCCGCCGCGGCCCCCGGAGGCCCGGTACCGCAGCCCCAGGCAGCCACCGCCGAGAACAGGGCCGCCGCCGCGGAGGCGGCCACCGCCCCCGGCACCCTGGCCACCCTCTCCCGCTTCTTCGCCCGGGAGGGCAAGGTCTCCCCCACGGCCGCGCAGCCCCGGATCGAGGGCGAGGCGATACCGGTCAACCACCTCTCCCCGGAGTTCGTCGCGGGCAAGGCGGGCGCCCCCGTCGCCCGCCTGGAATTCCTCGCCAGCAGGGCCGTCTCCTCCGACGGACAGCAGGCCGCGCTGTGGACCGCGCGGACGGAGGCCGGCTGGGAGGTCGTGAACATCGCCACCGGCGACGACGAGTTCCGCTACGCGCGGCTGGGCGCGGCGAAACTGCCCGGCGGGACGGTGTTCCGGGAGCCGCAGATCGACGCCTGGTACGTGGCCGGGGGCAGCAGGGTGCTGCCGCTGGACGAGGACGCCGTACGCGCCGTGGGCGCGGAGGGCACGACGCTCGGCGCCTACCGGGCGCGGGTCGCCCGGGCGTACGGGGACAAGCTCCCCGGCTCCGCGTATGCCGAGGGCGGCGCGGCGGGCGGGTACGCCGAAGCCTCGGCCGAGGGTGGCGTGACTCCGGTCGCCGCGGCCGCCGGCGGGGCGCTCGCGCTGGGCGGGGGCGGTGTGCTGCTCGCCCTGCGCAGGCGCCGGGCCGTGGCCGCGGGGTAGCCCCCGCACCCGCAGGGTCCGGCTACGGCCGGAGGCCGGGCCCTGCGGGCGGCTCTCCCCGCCCCGCCCCTTCGCCGTTTCCCGGGGCTCCGCCCCGGACCCCGTGCCTCGATCGCCGGCGGGGCTGGGTTGCTGGGCTCCGCCCGGGACCCCGCGCCTCAAACGCCGGCGGGGCTGGGTTGCTGGGGCTCCGCCCGGACCGTGTGCCTCGATCGCCGGCGGGGCTGGATTTCGAGCCCGGAGGCTTACGGTTCGTTGTCGGTGCGCGCAAGTAGGGTGGTTGGCATGGCCGACCCTTCCAGTTACCGCCCCGAGCCGGGACAGATCCCGGACTCCCCGGGTGTCTACAAGTTCCGCGACGAGCACCGCCGGGTGATCTACGTCGGGAAGGCCAAGAGCCTGCGCCAGCGCCTGGCCAGCTACTTCCAGGACATCGCCGGCCTGCACCCCCGTACAGCCACCATGGTGACCACGGCCGCCTCCGTCGAGTGGACCGTGGTGTCCACCGAGGTCGAGGCGCTCCAGCTGGAGTACTCCTGGATCAAGGAGTACGACCCCCGGTTCAACGTCAAGTACCGGGACGACAAGAGCTACCCCTCCCTCGCCGTCACCCTGAACGAGGAGTACCCGAGGGTCCAGGTCATGCGGGGGCCCAAGAAGAAGGGCGTGCGCTACTTCGGTCCGTACGGGCACGCCTGGGCGATCCGCGAGACCGTCGACCTGATGCTCCGGGTCTTCCCGGTACGGACCTGCTCCGCGGGCGTGTTCAAGCGCTCCGCCCAGATCGGCCGCCCCTGCCTGCTCGGCTACATCGGCAAGTGCTCCGCCCCCTGCGTCGGCAAGGTCACCCCCGAGGAACACCGCGAACTGGCCGAGGACTTCTGTGACTTCATGGCCGGCCGCACCGGCACCTACCTCTCCCGGCTGGAGAAGGAGATGCACGCGGCGGCCGAGGACATGGAGTACGAGAAGGCCGCCCGGCTGCGCGACGACATCGGGGCGCTGCGCCGGGCCATGGAGAAGAACGCCGTGGTGCTCGCCGACGCCACCGACGCCGACCTGATCGCCGTGGCCGAGGACGAGCTCGAAGCGGCGGTGCAGATCTTCCACGTCCGCGGCGGCCGGGTCCGCGGCCAGCGCGGCTGGGTCACCGACAAGGTGGAGGCCGTCGACACGGCCGGGCTCGTCGAGCACGCCCTCCAGCAGCTGTACGGGGAGGAGAAGGGCGAGGCCGTGCCCAAGGAGGTGCTGGTCCCGGCCCTCCCCGAGGACACGCCGACGCTGAACCAGTGGCTCGCCGAGCGCCGGGGGTCCCAGGTCAGCCTGCGGATACCGCAGCGCGGCGACAAGAAGGCCCTCATGGAGACCGTCCACCGCAACGCGCTCCAGTCCCTCGCCCTGCACAAGACCAAGCGCGCCAGCGACCTCACCACCCGCTCCCGGGCCCTGGAGGAGATCGCCGAGGCCCTGGACCTCGACAGCGCCCCGCTGCGCATCGAGTGCTTCGACATCTCGCACCTCCAGGGTGACGACGTCGTCGCGTCCATGGTCGTCTTCGAGGACGGCCTGGCCCGCAAGAGCGAGTACCGGCGCTTCCAGATCAAGACCTTCGAGGGGCAGGACGACGTCCGCTCGATGCACGAGGTGGTCTCCCGGCGCTTCCGCCGCTATCTCCAGGAGAAGCTCAAGACGGGCGAGTGGGACCCCGAGGACGCCGAGGACGCGGCCCGGGAGGTAGCCGAGGACGACGGGCGGCCCAAGCGGTTCGCCTACCCGCCCCAGCTCGTGGTGGTCGACGGCGGGCAGCCGCAGGTCGCGGCCGCCAAGCGGGCCCTGGAGGAGCTCGGGATCGACGACGTCGCCGTGTGCGGCCTGGCCAAGCGCCTGGAGGAGGTCTGGCTGCCCGGCGAGGACGACCCGGTCGTGCTCCCGCGCACCAGCGAGGGCCTCTACCTGCTCCAGCGGGTCCGTGACGAAGCCCACCGGTTCGCGATCCAGTACCAGCGCAACAAGCGGGGCAAGCGCCTGAAATCCGGCCCCCTGGACGAGGTGCCCGGCCTCGGCGAGAGCCGCAAGCAGGCCCTGATCAAGCACTTCGGTTCGGTGAAGAAGCTGAGACAGGCGACAATCGACCAGATCTGCGAGGTCCCGGGCATAGGCCGTAAGACGGCCGAGACCGTGGCCGCGGCCCTCGCCCAGGCGGTTCCCGCTGGTCCTGCCGTCAACACGGCGACAGGAGAGATCATTGAGGATGAGACCCCCGCGCCAGCGGGAGCATCGTCCGAACGGGGGACCGAGCAATGACCGAGCACGAGACCGCGCACGACCGAGACGGAGCACAGGTGAGTACGGGCACGACAGTGGAGCCCGGCGAGACCGCCGAGGCGGCCATCCCCGAGCTGGTGATCATCTCCGGCATGTCCGGGGCCGGCCGCAGTACGGCGGCGAAGTGTCTGGAGGACCTCGGCTGGTTCGTCGTCGACAACCTCCCCCCGGCCCTGATCCCGACCATGGTCGAGCTCGGCGCCCGCTCCCAGGGCAACGTGGCGCGCATCGCCGTCGTCGTCGACGTCCGCGGCCGCCAGTTCTTCGACGCCCTGCGCGAGTCCCTCGCCGATCTCGACAGCAAGGGCGTCACCCGCCGCATCGTCTTCCTGGAGTCCTCCGACGACGCGCTGGTCCGCCGCTTCGAGTCGGTCCGCCGCCCGCACCCGCTCCAGGGCGACGGGCGCATCACCGACGGCATCGCCGCCGAGCGCGACCTGCTGCGCGAGCTGCGCGGCGACGCCGACCTGGTGATCGACACCTCCAGCCTGAACGTGCACGAGCTGCGCGCCAAGATGGACGCCCAGTTCGCCGGGGACGAGGAGCCCGAGCTGCGGGCCACCGTCATGTCCTTCGGCTACAAGTACGGCCTCCCCGTCGACGCCGACCTCGTCGTCGACTGCCGGTTCATCCCCAACCCGCACTGGGTCCCGGAGCTGCGCCCCTTCACCGGGCTCAACGAGGAGGTGTCGGGGTACGTCTTCAGCCAGCCCGGCGCCAAGGAGTTCCTCGACCGCTACACCGAGCTGCTCCAGCTCATCGCCACCGGCTACCGCCGCGAGGGCAAGCGGTACGTGACCATCGCGGTCGGCTGCACGGGCGGCAAGCACCGCAGCGTGGCCATGTCCGAGAAGCTCGCCGCCCGCCTCGCCTCCGAGGGAGTCGAGACCGTCGTAGTCCACCGGGACATGGGGCGCGAGTGACCGCACGGACCCCGCGGCTGAGCCGCCTGCGCCGTCTCACCCCGGGACGGGGCGAGGACGGCGCGGGCCGCTCCGGCCGCTCCGGCCGCCGGCGCGGCGCCACGCCCAAGGTGGTGGCGCTCGGCGGCGGCCAGGGCCTGTCGGCCTCCCTCGCCGCCCTGCGCCGGATCACCGGTGACCTCACCGCCGTGGTCACCGTCGCCGACGACGGCGGCTCCAGCGGCCGGCTCCGGGAGGAGCTCGGCGTGCTCCCGCCCGGCGACCTGCGCAAGGCGCTGGCCGCGCTGTGCGGTGACGACGACTGGGGCCAGACCTGGGCCCGGGTCATCCAGCACCGCTTCCAGTCCGAGGGCGATCTGCACGGGCATGCCGTCGGCAACCTGCTGATCGTCGCCCTCTGGGAGCAGCTCGGCGACCCCGTCCAGGCCCTCGACCTGGTCGGGAAGCTGCTCGGCGCGCAGGGCCGCGTGCTGCCGATGTCGGCGGTGCCGCTGGAGCTCCAGGCCCTGGTCAGGGGCCACGACCCGGCCCGCCCCGAGGACGTGGACACCGTCCGCGGGCAGGCCACGGTGGCGCTGACCCCGGGCGAGGTGCTCTCCGTACAGGTCGTGCCGAGCGACCCGCCGGCCGTGCCGGAGGCCGTCGCCGCGGTCCTGGACGCCGACTGGGTGGTGCTCGGTCCGGGGTCCTGGTTCTCCTCCGTCATTCCGCACCTGCTGGTGCCGGAACTGCTGGACGCGCTGATGGAGACGAAGGCCCGGCGGGTGCTCTCGCTGAACCTCGCGCCGCAGCCCGGCGAAACAGAGGGCTTCTCTCCGCAGCGTCATTTGGAGGTTTTGGCCCGACACGCCCCTAAACTCGCCCTGGACGTGGTGCTGGCCGACGAGGCCGCCGTGCCCGACCGCGAGTCCCTCGCCGATGCCGCGAAACGGTTCGGTGCCGCGGTCGAGCTGGCCCCCGTGGCCAGGCAGGACGGCTCTCCGAAGCACGACCCGGAGCTGCTGGCCGCCGCGTACGACCGTATTTTTCGGATGCATGGAAGGATCGGCCCATGGCGATGACGCCTGCGGTGAAGGATGAGATCTCCCGCCTGCCCGTCACCCGGACCTGCTGCAGGAAGGCGGAGGTCTCGGCGATCCTTCGGTTCGCGGGCGGCCTGCACCTGGTGAGCGGCCGCATCGTCATCGAGGCGGAGCTCGACACCGGGATCGCCGCCAGACGCCTGCGCAAGGACATCCTGGAGATCTTCGGCCATTCCTCGGACCTCGTGGTGATGGCCCCCGGCGGACTGCGCCGCGGCAGCCGCTACGTGGTCCGCGTCGTGGCCGGCGGTGACCAGCTCGCGCGTCAGACGGGCCTCGTGGACGGCCGCGGCCGCCCGATCCGGGGTCTTCCCCCGCAGGTGGTCTCCGGGGCCACCTGTGACGCGGAGGCGGCCTGGCGCGGCGCCTTCCTGGCCCACGGCTCGCTCACCGAGCCGGGCCGGTCCTCCTCTCTGGAGGTCACCTGCCCCGGCCCGGAGGCCGCCCTGGCCCTGGTGGGCGCCGCCCGCAGGCTGTCCATCGCCGCCAAGGCGCGCGAGGTGCGCGGAGTGGACCGGGTCGTGGTCCGCGACGGCGACGCGATCGGAGCGCTGCTGACCCGGCTCGGCGCGCACGAGTCGGTGCTGGCCTGGGAGGAGCGGCGGATGCGGCGCGAGGTGCGCGCCACCGCCAACCGCCTCGCCAACTTCGACGATGCCAACCTGCGCCGCTCGGCACGGGCCGCGGTGGCCGCCGGAGCCCGCGTGCAGCGCGCGCTGGAGATCCTCGGCGAGGAGGTCCCCGAGCACCTGGCCGCGGCAGGCCGGCTGCGCATGGAGCACAAGCAGGCCTCCCTGGAGGAGCTGGGCGCGCTCGCCGACCCGCCGCTGACCAAGGACGCGGTCGCCGGCCGGATCCGCCGGCTGCTGGCGATGGCCGACAAGCGTGCCCAGGATCTCGGCATCCCGGGCACCGAGTCGAACCTCGACCTCAGCGAGGAGATGGCCGACAACATGGCCGGTTAGAGACGGCCCAGGTTGTCCGGTGTACGGCCGAAGGGGCTCGCGCGATCACTCGTGCGGGCCCCTTTGCCGCACGCCCCATTGACATGAGCATGGGCCGGTCTTGAGTCTGGCGTCCGAACGCTTTCGTGGCAGACGACGCCCAGGGGGGCACATGAGTCACCGCGCGAGATCGATCCTCGCCGCAAGCGCACTCGTCTTCGGAACCACACTCGCCGTGCTGCCCGCCGCGGCACAGGCCCAGCCAGGACCCGGCGCCGTATCCGGCGCCGACGAGGTTCGGGTCTACGACGCCGACATCACCAGGGAACAGGTCCCGCTCGTCCTCGCCGCCGGGCAGGACGCGCACGAGCTCTCCGAGCGGGCCCCGGAGACCGGGACCGCCCGGGTCGAGCTCTTCCTCAGCGGCGGCCAGGCCAGGGAACTCGCCGCCCAGGGCGTCAAACTGACCGAGCGCAGGGTTCCCGCCCAGGGCCTCGCCCGGGCCAAGGCCGCCGGGGACGGGGTGTTCCGCCCGTACAGCGGCAAGGGCGGCCTCCAGGAGGAGATCCTGCGGACCGCGCAGGAGAACCCGGAGCTCACCAAGGTCGTCTCCATCGGCAAGACCGTCCAGGGCAAGGACATCCTCGCCCTGAAGGTCAGCAAGAACGCCAGGAAGACCAGGGACGGTGACAAGCCGTCGGTCCTCTACATGTCCAACCAGCACGCCCGTGAGTGGATCACCCCCGAGATGACCCGGCGGCTGATGCACCACACCATCGACAACTACGGCAAGGACGAGCGGATCACCAAGCTGGTGGACTCCAGCGAGCTGTGGTTCCTGCTCTCCGCCAACCCGGACGGGTACGACTACACGCACGCGGCCGACGGCCAGCGGCTGTGGCGCAAGAACCTGCGCGACAACAACGGCGACGGGAAGACCGGCCCCGGCGACGGGGTCGACCTCAACCGGAACTTCGCCTTCAAGTGGGGCTACGACAACGAGGGTTCCTCGCCGGACCGGGCGAACGAGACCTACCGCGGCCCGAGCGCCTCCTCCGAGCCCGAGACCACCGCCCTCGACCGCTTCGAGAAGCGCATCGGCTTCGACTACGCGATCAACTACCACTCGGCCGCCGAGCTGCTGCTCTACGGCGTGGGCTGGCAGGTCGCCACCCCCACCCCCGACGACGTCGTCTACAAGGCGCTCGCCGGCACCCCGGAGAACCCGGCCGTCCCCGGCTACTACCCGCAGGTGTCCTCCGAGCTCTACACCACCAACGGCGAGGCCGACGGACACGCCTCCAACGTCAACGGCATCATGATGTTCACGCCGGAGATGACCACCTGCCAGACCGCCTCGGCGAGCGACCCCAACGATCAGTGGAAGCCCGAGGACTGCGCCTCCGGATTCAACTTCCCGGACGACGAGAAGCTCATCCAGGCCGAGTTCGCCAAGAACGTGCCCTTCGCGCTGTCGGTCGCCGAGAGCGCCGCGACCCCGGACCGGCCGAAGTCCTCGTTGGGCCTGAGCGCCGCCGACTTCACCGTGGACGCCTTCGCCACCTCCTACGTCGCCCGCGGCGAGGACCAGGCCGTCTCCGTCACCGCCCGCAAGGCGCTGAAGGACAAGGAACTCAACTTCCGGATCAACGGCGGCCGCACGCACGACGAGGACCTCAAGGCCTGGAAGGGCGGCGAGGTCTACGGCGGCGACGACAACAACTGGTTCGACGAGTACCGCGCCGAGGTCGACGGCGCGAAGCCCGGCGACAAGGTCGAGGTCTGGTTCACCGGCCGCGACCGCTCCGGCAAGCAGGTCTCCAGCGAGCACTTCACGTACACGGTGGCCGAGCGGCCGCGCGCGGACGTCCTGGTGATCGCGGAGGAGGGGGCCAAGGCCCAGCACGCCCAGACCTACGTCGACGCACTGCGCGCCAACGGCAGGTCGGCGGCGGTCTGGGACGTCGCCGTCCAGGGCGTCCCGCACCACCTCGGCGTCCTCTCCCACTTCGGTACGGCCGTGCACTACACAGGGGCCAAGACCCCCGGCGGCGACACCCAGCTGGCCGTGCGGGACTTCCTGAACGAGGGCGGCAAGCTGATCGAGGCCGGTGAGCTGGCCGGCGGCAACGCCCAGGTCGGCCGCGCCGTGACCAACGACTTCAGCCAGTACTGGCTCGGCGCGTACAGCCGCACGAGCACCCCCGGAGCCACCGGCTTCGCCGGCGCCGGCGCCCTGAACGGGGCGCGGGGCAACGTCGGGGACGCCGCGGGCAACCCGCTCAACGCCCCCGGCGGGTACACCGTGACCTCCGAGACCCTGGCGCCCGCGCAGTTCCCGCAGTTCAGGAGCGCCCAGGCGGGAGCCTTCAGCGGGGTCGTGAACCCGTACGCCCCCTACGCCGGCTCCGGCATGGCCTCGGCCCTGCACGCCGACGACGACTGGAAGCGCCTCACCCGTACGATCGACCTGACCGGGGTCACCGCGGCCGACCAGCCGCAGCTGAAGCTGGCCCTGAACTGGAACGTCGAGGAGGGCTACGACCACGCCGCCCTGGAGGCCCGCACCGCCGGCGGCGACGACTGGACCACCCTGCGGGACACGGGCGGCCTCACCAGCTCCACCGTCCCGGAGGAGTGCGCGGCCGGCTTCTTCGTCAACGGCCACCCGTTCCTGCGCCGCTACCTCACCCTCGACGCCGCCGGCTGCACCCCGCAGGGCACCAGCGGCACGTGGAACAGCTTCACCGGATCCTCCGGCGGCTGGAAGCAGGTCGCCTTCGACCTGAGCGCCTACGCCGGCAAGTCCGTCGAGCTCTCGCTCTCCTACATCACCGACCCGGGCTCGGGCGGCCGCGGCGTCTTCGCGGACGAGGCGCGCCTCTCCGTCCGGGGTGCGGACCAGCCCGTGGAGGGGTTCGAGACGTCGCTCGGCGCCTGGACGGCACAGGCCTCCCCGGCCGGAAGCCCCGATGTTCCTGGCGACTGGGCCCGGACCGGGGAGCTGTTCAAGTCCTACGCGGCGGTCACCACACGCGACACGGTGTTGCTGGGCTTCGGCCTGGAGCACATGCCCACCGCGGCGGACCGTGCCCTACTCGTCGGTAAGGCGCTGCGCACACTGCACCGATGAACAACGCCCCGGTCGTCACTCACCCTGAGTGACGGGGGCCCGAGTCCGGGGGTCCCGTTCCGCAGTGTCCGGAACGGGACCGTCGCAGGAGTACCCCCGGGAAGTAGGGGGAGTGTCAGGTCCCGACCGATGTCACCCAAAAGCTCACGGAGAGGTAGGGTCGTAAGCGGTCGGGGACATCCCATTTCAACTCGCCGGCGCTCTTACCGGCGCACCAACGAGGAGATCGGTTCGTGACGATCCGCGTAGGCATCAATGGTTTTGGCCGAATTGGCCGTAACTACTTTCGGGCGCTCCTGGAGCAGGGAGCGGACATCGAGATCGTCGGTGTCAACGACCTGACTGACAACGCCACCCTGGTGCACCTTCTCAAGTACGACACCATCCTGGGCCGCCTCAAGGCCGAGGTCTCCCACACCGACGACACCATCACGGTCGGTGGCAACACCTTCAAGACCTTTGCCGAGCGCGACCCCGCGAACCTGCCCTGGGGCGAGCTGGGCGCCGACATCGTCATCGAGTCGACCGGCATCTTCACGAAGAAGGCCGACGCCGCCAAGCACATCGCGGCCGGCGCGAAGAAGGTCCTCATCTCGGCTCCGGCCAAGGACGAGGACATCACCATCGTGATGGGCGTCAACCAGGACAAGTACGACGCGGCCAACCACCACGTCATCTCCAACGCCTCGTGCACCACCAACTGTGTGGCGCCGATGGCCAAGGTCCTCGACGAGAACTTCGGCATCGTCAAGGGCATGATGACGACGGTCCACGCCTACACCAACGACCAGCGCATCCTGGACTTCCCGCACTCGGACCTGCGCCGCGCCCGCGCCGCCGCCGAGAACATCATCCCGACCTCCACCGGTGCCGCGAAGGCCACCGCGCTGGTCCTCCCGCAGCTCAAGGGCAAGCTCGACGGCATCGCCATGCGCGTGCCGGTCCCGACCGGTTCGGTCACCGACCTGGTCCTGGAGCTCTCCCGCGAGACCACGGTGGAAGAGATCAACGCGGCCTTCCAGAAGGCTTCGGAGGGGCAGCTCAAGGGCATCCTCGACTACACCGAGGACGCGATCGTCTCCTCCGACATCGTGAACTGGCCCGCGTCCTGCACCTTCGACTCCTCCCTGACCATGGTTCAGGACGGTACGCAGGTCAAGGTCGTCGGCTGGTACGACAACGAGTGGGGCTACTCCAACCGTCTCGTCGACCTCACCGTCTTCGTCGGCGGTCAGCTCTAAAAACGTAGGGCAAGGCACCACGATGTGAAGCACAGGGTCCGAGCAGCGCGACGATGCGCCGCACGGGCCCTGTTGCTTGCCTCGTTATCCTTCCTCGCCCTTCGAGTGAAGGCTCAAAGGAGTAGAAATACATGAAGACGATCGATGAACTGCTCGCCGAAGGCGTCAAGGGCAAGCGGGTCTTCGTCCGCGCGGACCTGAACGTCCCGCTGGCCGAGGGCACCATCACCGACGACGGCCGCATCCGCGCCGTCCAGCCCACCATCGCGAAGCTCGCCGAGGCCGGCGCCCGCGTCATCGTGGCCTCGCACCTGGGCCGTCCCAAGGGCGCCGGTGTCGAGCCGGCGTTCTCGCTCGCGCCCGCCGCCACGCGCCTCGGCGAACTGCTCGGTGCCGACGTGGCCTTCGCCACCGACACCGTCGGCTCCTCCGCCAAGGAGACCGTCGCGGCCCTCGCCGACGGCCAGGTCGCCGTCATCGAGAACCTGCGGTTCAACGCCGGTGAGACCTCGAAGGACGACGCCGAGCGCGGCGCCTTCGCGGACCAGCTCGCGGAGCTCGCCGACATCTACGTGGGCGACGGCTTCGGCGCCGTGCACCGCAAGCACGCCTCGGTCTTCGACCTCCCGGCCCGCCTCCCGCAGGCCGCCGGCTACCTCATCGCCACCGAGGTCGGCGTCCTGAAGAAGCTGACCGCCGAGGTCGAGCGCCCGTACGTGGTGGTCCTCGGCGGCGCCAAGGTCTCCGACAAGCTCGCCGTCATCGACGAGCTGCTCGGCAAGGCCGACCGCATCCTCATCGGCGGCGGCATGGCCTACACCTTCCTCTACGCCAAGGGCTACGAGGTCGGCATCTCCCTGCTCCAGAAGGACCAGGTGGAGGTCGTCAAGGAGTACATGAAGCGCGCCGAGGAGACCGGGGTCGAGCTGGTCCTCCCGGTCGACGTCCTGGTCTCCGCGGAGTTCCCGGACCTCAAGGGCAAGACCCCGGCCGACTTCACGGTCGTCGACGCGGACAAGATCCCCGCCGACAAGGAGGGCCTGGACATCGGCCCCAAGACGCGTGAGCTGTACGCGTCGAAGATCGCCGACGCGAAGACCGTCTTCTGGAACGGCCCGGTCGGCGTCTTCGAGCACCCCGACTACGCCGGGGGCACCACGGCCGTCGCCCAGGCCCTGCTCGACAGCAGCGCCTTCACCGTCGTCGGCGGTGGCGACAGCGCCGCCGCGGTCCGCATCCTGGGCTTCGACGAGAATGCATTCGGCCACATCTCGACCGGTGGCGGCGCCTCCCTCGAATACCTTGAGGGCAAGACGCTCCCCGGCCTCGCCGCCCTGGAGGGCTGAACCCGTATGACCACGCGCACCCCGCTCATGGCGGGCAACTGGAAGATGAACCTCAACCACCTCGAGGCCATCGCCCACGTCCAGAAGCTCGCCTTCGCCCTCACCGACAAGGACTACGACGCCGTCGAGGTCGCGGTCCTGCCGCCCTTCGTCGACCTGCGCTCGGTCCAGACCCTGGTCGACGGCGACAAGCTGAAGATCAAGTACGGCGCCCAGGACATCTCCGCGCACGACTCCGGTGCCTACACCGGTGAGATCTCCGGCCCGATGCTGTCGAAGCTGAAGTGCACGTACGTGGCCGTCGGCCACAGCGAGCGCCGCCAGTACCACGGCGAGAGCGACGAGATCTGCAACGCCAAGGTCAAGGCCGCCTTCCGGCACGGGATCACCCCGATCCTGTGCGTCGGAGAGGGCCTGGACGTCCGCAAGGCCGGCCAGCAGGTCCCGTACACGCTGAGCCAGCTCGACGGCGGCCTGGAAGGCGTCCCGGCCGACCAGGTCGAGTCCATCGTGATCGCCTACGAGCCCGTCTGGGCCATCGGGACCGGCGAGGTCGCCACCCCCGACGACGCCCAGGAGGTCTGCGGGGCGATCCGCGGCCGTCTCGCCGAGCTGTACTCGCAGGAGCTGGCCGACAAGGTCCGCATCCAGTACGGCGGCTCCGTGAAGTCCGGGAACATCGCGGCGATCATGGCTCAGCCCGACGTCGACGGCGCCCTGATCGGCGGCGCGGCACTGGACGCGGAAGAGTTCGTCAAGATCGTCCGCTTCCGCGACCAGTGAGTATGCGGTAGGGCCGATCCGTCGTACCCTTGCGGGGGCCAGAGGCTGATGCATCAGCCCCTGGCCCCCGCGCACATCTCGCAAAGCCGGAAAGCCCGAAAAAGCCAGAAAGTAGGAATCAGCCGTGATTATGGGGTTCTCGATCGCCCTGATCGTCTTCAGCGCCCTGCTGATGCTGCTCGTGCTGATGCACAAGGGCAAGGGCGGCGGCCTCTCCGACATGTTCGGCGGCGGTATGCAGTCGTCGGTCGGCGGTTCCTCCGTCGCGGAGCGCAACCTGGACCGCATCACCGTGGTCGTCGGTCTGCTGTGGTTCGCGTGCATCGTCGCGCTCGGCCTGCTGATGAAGGCGAGCAGCTGACCGTTCTGGCCATTCCGGCAGTCCGGTCGGCACCACCCGGCCTATCATGAGGGCCGGCGTTCATCGCGTGGAATCAGTAACTCCGCTCACTGGACGTGCGTTGGGCCTTACGTAGACTTGGGCGCTCCGCGGCAGAATTCCACTCACCTTCCGCGGCACCATCACGCAGGGAGTTACGACCGTGGCAAGTGGCAACGCGATCCGTGGTAGCCGGGTCGGAGCGGGGCCGATGGGTGAGGCAGAGCGCGGCGAGTCCGCGCCCCGCCTGCGCATCTCCTTCTGGTGCTCGAACGGGCACGAGACGCAGCCGAGCTTCGCCAGCGACGCGCAGGTGCCGGACACCTGGGACTGCCCGCGCTGCGGGTTCCCGGCCGGCCAGGACCGGGACAACCCGCCCGCGCCGCCGCGCACCGAGCCGTACAAGACACACCTGGCGTACGTACGGGAACGGCGCTCGGACGCCGACGGCGAGGCGATCCTCGCCGAGGCGCTCGCCAAACTCCGAGGCGAGATCTGAGACGGCTCGAAGACTGTGACGTGAGGCCCGGTCCCCCAGGAACTTCTCCTGTGGGACCGGGCCTCTTTGTGTGCGTTCTGCCGCTTCCGATCCTTTAGGTTGGAGCCGGCGGGGCACGACAGGACGGAAGAAGTGGGTTGATGTCCGAGATGAACGCAGGCAGCCGTACGAAGCTGACCCGGACGCCCGAGTGGCTGGCACTGGGCAAGCACCGGGAGGAGTTCGGGCAGACGCATCTGCGGGAACTGTTCGAGGAGAATCCCGGCCGCGGCGCCGGCTACACCCTGCAGGTCGGAGACCTGCACATCGACTACTCGAAGCACCTCGTCACCGACGAGACGCTCGCGCTGCTCCACGAGCTGGCCGACGCCACGGGCGTCGCCGAGCTGCGCGAGGCGATGTTCCGCGGCGAGAAGATCAACACGACCGAGGACCGGGCGGTGCTGCACACCGCCCTGCGCGCGCCGGCGGACGCGGTCGTCGAGGTGGACGGCGCGAACGTCGTCCCCGAGGTGCACGCCGTCCTCGACAAGATGGCGGCCTTCTCCGACCAGATCCGGTCGGGAGCGTGGACCGGCTTCACCGGCAAGCGCATCCGCAACGTCGTCAACATCGGCATCGGCGGCTCCGACCTCGGCCCGGCCATGGCGTACGAGGCCCTGCGCGCCTTCACCGACCGCGATCTGACGGTGCGGTTCGTCTCCAACGTCGACGGCGCGGACCTGCACGAGGCCGTGCGGGACCTGGACCCGGCCGAGACGCTGTTCATCATCGCCTCCAAGACCTTCACCACCATCGAGACCATCACCAACGCCACCTCGGCGCGCGGTTGGCTGCTCGCCGGGCTGGGCGGTGACCAGGCCGCCGTGGCCCGGCACTTCGTGGCGCTGTCCACCAACGCCGAGAAGGTCACCGAGTTCGGCATCGATCCGGCCAACATGTTCGAGTTCTGGGACTGGGTCGGCGGACGCTACTCCTTCGACTCCGCCATCGGCCTCTCGCTGATGATCGCGATCGGCCCGGACGCCTTCCGGGAGCTGCTCGGCGGCTTCCACGCCATGGACGAGCACTTCCGCACGGCGCCCGCGCACGAGAACGCGCCGCTGCTGATGGGCCTGTTGGGGATCTGGTACGGCGCCTTCTTCGACGCCCAGTCGCACGCGGTGCTCCCGTACAGCCACTACCTCTCGCGGTTCACGGCGTACTTGCAGCAGCTCGACATGGAGTCCAACGGCAAGTCCGTGGACCGCGATGGCAATCCGGTGGAGTGGCAGACGGGCCCGGTGGTCTGGGGCACGCCCGGCACCAACGGGCAGCACGCCTACTACCAGCTGATCCACCAGGGCACGAAGGTGATCCCCGCGGACTTCATCGGCTTCGCCCGGCCGGTGGCGGAGCTGGAGGCGGCCCCGGCGGCCCAGCACGACCTGCTGATGGCGAACTTCTTCGCGCAGACCCAGGCGCTGGCCTTCGGCAAGACGGCGGACGAGGTGCGGGCCGAGGGCGCCCCGGAGTCACTGGTCCCGCACAAGACCTTCCACGGGAACCACCCCACGACCACCATCCTGGCGGGGGAGCTCTCCCCGGCGGTGCTGGGCCAGCTGATCGCGCTCTACGAGCACAAGGTGTTCGTCCAGGGCGCGGTGTGGAACATCGACTCCTTCGACCAGTGGGGCGTCGAGCTCGGCAAGGTGCTCGCCAAGCGCGTCGAGCCCGCTCTGAGCGAGGGCGCGGACGTGCCGGGGCTGGACGCCTCGACCAAGGCCCTGGTGGCCACCTACCGGAAGCTGCGCGGCCGTAGCTGACCCGGGTACGTGAAGGGCCCGCCTCCCGGTACCGGGAGGCGGGCCCTTCACGCGTCGGCCGCCTTCAGGAGGAGGCCGGGGGGTACATCCCGGTCGGGAGCTTGGCCGCCGCCGCGCGGTCCAGGAGCCACAGGGTGCGGGAGCGGCCGTACGCCGCCGCCGCGGGAGCCTGGACCTCGCCCGCGCCGCCGAGGGCCAGGGAGACCGCCCCGGCCTTGTCCTCACCCGCGGCCAGCAGCCACACCTCACGGGCCGCCCGGATCGCCGGGAGGGTGAGCGAGATCCGGGTGGGCGGGGGCTTCGGCGCGCCGTGCACGCCGACGACCGTGCGCTCGGTCTCGCGGGCCGCCGGGTGCTCCGGGAACAGCGAGGCCACGTGGGTGTCCGGGCCCACGCCCAGCATCAGCACGTCGAAGGTGGGGACCGGACCGTGGTCCTCCGGACCGGCGGCCTTGGCCAGCTCGGCCGCGTAGGCGGCCGCCGCAGCGTCCACGTCGCCCCCGTACGGGCCGTCCGAGGCGGGCATCACGTGGACACGGGCGGGGTCCACCGGGACCGCGTCCAGGAGGGCCTCGCGGGCCTGGGTGTGGTTGCGCTCGGGGTCGTCGGCGGGGACGTACCGCTCGTCGCCCCACCACAGGTCCAGCCGGGACCAGTCGATCGCGTCCCGCGCCGGGGCGGCGGCCAGTGCCGCGAGCAGGCCGTTGCCGTTGCGTCCGCCGGTGAGGACGACGGACGCGGTGCCGCGGGCCGTCTGCGCGTCCACGATCTTCGTGATGAGCCGGGCCGCGGTGGCCTGCGCCATCAGTTCCTTGTCCCGGTGGACGACGACCTGGGGAGCCGTCATACCCATGTGCTGCCGCCTTCTTGGTAGTGCGGGTGGTGCGGGTACCGCTGCGCGGAGCCGTCCCCGCCCCGCCCTTTCGCCGTTTCCCGGGGCTCCGCCCCGGACCCCGCGCCTCAAACGCCGGCGAGGCTGGATTTCCAGCCCGTCCGGCGTTTGAGGACCGGGTCCGGGCAGAGCCCGGTTTCGGGAAGGGGCGGGGCGGGGCGAGCCCCGCAGGGCCCCGTTACTTGGCCGGGGCCTTCTTCGTCGGCTTGGCCGCCGGCTTCGAGGGCTCGGCCTTGGCCGGAGCGGCGGCCTCGGCCTTGGCGGGAGCCTCGGGCTCCGCCGGGGTCGCCGACGCCTCCAGCCGCGCCACGCCGAACTTCAGCGAGGCCTCGTACGTGTTGTCCGGGTCCAGCCTGCGCAGCTCCTCCGCCAGGAGCTCGGCCGTGTCGCGGCGCTTGAGCGCCACCGCACGGTCGGGCTGCCCCGGCATGCAGAGCGTGGCCAGCGCGCCGTCCGCCCGGTCCAGGACGATGTCGCCGTCCTTGGTGGACAGGCGTACGGCCGTCAGGCCCGGGCCCGACGACAGCGTGCGCTTGACGGGGACCTGGAGCCGGTCCGCCAGCCACATGGCCAGCAGTTCGCAGCTCGGGTTCTCGTCCTCGCCCTCGACGGTCGCCGAGGCGACCGACAGGGCCTGCTGGTCCAGTGCGGCCGCCAGCATGGAGCGCCACGGGGTGATGCGGGTCCACGACAGGTCCGTGTCCCCGGGGGAGTACGCCCCCGCCCGGCCGCCGAGCGCCCTGATCGGGTCCTCGCAGGAGTACGTGTCCGTGATCCGGCGCTGTCCCAGCGCACCCAGCGGATCGCCCGCCAGGTCCGCGGGGGCACCGTCCGGCCACCAGACGACCACGGGGGCGTCCGGCAGGAGCAGCGGGAGAACCACCGACTGGGCGTGGTCGACCAGTTCGCCGTGAAGGCGGAGCACAACCGTTTCACCGCTGCCGGAGTCCGCCCCGACGCGGACTTCCGCGTCGAGCCGGGCGTCGCGGCGGCTGCGTGGCGAGCGGCTGGCCCGCTTGATGACGACGACGATCCGCGAGGGGTGTTCGTGGGACGCGTCGTTCGCCGACTTGAGCGCGTCGTACGCGTTCTCCTCGTCGGTCACGATCACCAGCGTGAGGACCATGCCGATGGCCGGCGTGCCGATGTCCCGGCGTGCCTGCACCATCGCGGCGTTGATCTTGCTGGAGTTGGTCTCCGTGAGGTCGATCTTCATGGCCGGCGCCAGCTCCGTCCGTCTCGTGCGAGCATCTCGTCCGCCTCGACCGGCCCCCAGGTGCCCGACGGGTACTGCGCGGGCTTGCCGTGCTTGTCCCAGTACTCCTCGATCGGGTCGAGGATGTTCCAGGACAGTTCGACTTCCTGGTGACGCGGGAAGAGGTTCGCGTCGCCGAGGAGCACGTCGAGGATCAGCCGCTCGTACGCCTCGGGGCTCGACTCCGTGAAGGACTCGCCGTAGGCGAAGTCCATCGTGACGTCCCGGACCTCCATGGAGGTGCCCGGGACCTTGGAGCCGAAGCGGACCGTCACGCCCTCGTCCGGCTGGACCCGGATGACCAGGGCGTTCTGCCCCAGCTCCTCGGTCGCGCCCGACTCGAACGGCAGGTACGGGGCCCGCTTGAAGACGACCGCGATCTCGGTCACCCGGCGGCCCAGGCGCTTGCCCGTCCGCAGGTAGAACGGGACGCCCGCCCAGCGGCGGTTGTTGATCTCCAGGCGGATGGCCGCGTAGGTGTCGGTCTTCGACTTGGGGTCGATGCCGTCCTCTTCGAGGTACCCGACGACCTTCTCGCCGCCCTGCCAGGCCGCCGAGTACTGGCCGCGCACGGTGTGCTTGCCCAGGTCCTCCGGCAGCTCCACGGCGGTCAGCACCTTGAGCTTCTCGGCCACCAGCGCCTTGGGGTGGAAGGAGCCCGGCTCCTCCATCGCGGTCAGCGCGAGCAGCTGCAGCAGGTGGTTCTGGATGACGTCACGGGCCGCGCCGATGCCGTCGTAGTAGCCCGCCCGGCCGCCGATGCCGATGTCCTCGGCCATGGTGATCTGCACGTGGTCGACGTACGACCGGTTCCAGATCGGCTCGAACATGGTGTTGGCGAAGCGGAGCGCCAGGATGTTCTGGACGGTCTCCTTGCCGAGGTAGTGGTCGATCCGGAAGACCTCGTCACGCGGGAAGACCTCGTGGACGACCTTGTTCAGTTCCTCGGCGCTCTTCAGGTCGTGTCCGAAGGGCTTCTCGATGACGGCACGCCGCCAGGAGCCCTCCTTCTGCGCCAGCCCGTGGTCCTTGAGCTGCTGGACCACCTTCGGGAAGAACTTCGGCGGGACGGACAGGTAGAAGGCGAAGTTGCCGCCCGTGCCCTGCGCCTTGTCCAGCTCCTCTATGGTCGCCTTCAGCGTCTCGAAGGCGGCGTCGTCGTCGAAGTCGCCCGAGACGAAACGGCAGCCCTGTACGAGCTGCTGCCACACTTCCTCGCGGAAGGGCGTCCGGGAGTGCTCCTTGACGGCGTCGTGGACCACCTGCGCGAAGTCCTCGTCCTGCCACTCGCGGCGGGCGAACCCGATCAGCGAGAAGCCCGGTGGGAGCAGGCCTCTGTTGGCCAGGTCGTAGACGGCAGGCATCAGCTTCTTGCGCGACAGGTCACCCGTAACGCCGAAAATGACCAGGCCGGACGGCCCCGCGATACGCGGGAGCCGCCGGTCCTGTGCGTCACGAAGCGGGTTCGCTCCGTTTACAGACAAGGTGTTCAGGCCTCCGTGGGGGCGAGGCGCTCAAGCTCCGCCTCGGTCGACTTCAGCAGGTCGTTCCAGGACGCCTCGAACTTCTCGACGCCCTCGTCCTCGAGCAGCTGCACCACATCGTCGTACGAGATGCCCAGCTTCGCGACCGCGTCGAGCTCGGCGCGCGCCTGCCCGTAGGTGCCGCGCACGGTGTCGCCCGTGATCTGCCCGTGGTCGGCGGTGGCCTCCAGGGTGGCCTCCGGCATGGTGTTCACCGTGTTCGGGGCGACCAGGTCGTCCACGTACAGGGTGTCCTTGTACGCAGGGTCCTTGACGCCGGTCGAGGCCCACAGCGCACGCTGCTTGTTGGCGCCGAGACGCTCCAGGGCGGCCCAGCGCTCCGAGGCGAAGACCTCCTCGTAGGCCTCGTAGGCCAGACGGGCGTTGGCGAGCGCCGCCTTGCCCTTGAGGGCCTTCGCCTCGTCGGTGCCGACCGCGTCCAGGCGCTTGTCGATCTCCGAGTCCACACGGGACACGAAGAAGGAGGCGACCGAGTGGATCAGCGAGAGGTCCAGGCCGGCGGCCTTGGCCTTCTCCAGACCCGACAGGTACGCGTCCATGACCTCGCGGTAGCGCTCCAGCGAGAAGATCAGCGTGACGTTGACGCTGATGCCCTTGCCGATGACCTCGGTGATCGCCGGCAGGCCGGCCTTGGTCGCCGGGATCTTGATGAGCGTGTTCGGGCGGTCCACCAGCCAGGCGAGCTGCTTGGCCTCGGCGATGGTCGCCGGGGTGTTGTGCGCCAGGCGCGGGTCGACCTCGATCGACACGCGGCCGTCCTGGCCGTCGGTGCGGTCGTAGACCGGGCGCAGGATGTCGGCGGCGTCCCTGACGTCCGCCGTCGTGATCATGCGCAGGGCCTCTTCCACGGTGACCTTGCGGGTCGCGAGGTCGGTGAGCTGCTGCTCGTAGCCCTCGCCGCCGCTGATGGCCTTCTGGAAGATCGCCGGGTTGGTGGTGACACCGACCACGTGCGACTGGTCGATGAGCTCGGCCAGGTTGCCGGACGTGATGCGCTTGCGGGACAGGTCGTCCAGCCAGATCGCGACGCCTTCGTCGGAGAGGCGCTTGAGTGCGTCTGTCATGGGATTACATCTCCTACTTGGTTCCGGACCGGCGTCAGCGCGCGGCGGCGAGGGATTCGTTGGCGGCGGCCACCACGTTCTCGGGGGTGAAACCGAACTCGCGGAAGAGCACCTTCGCGTCGGCCGAGGCACCGAAGTGCTCCAGCGAGACGATCCGGCCGGCGTCGCCGACGTAGCGGTGCCAGGTCAGGCCGATGCCCGCCTCGACCGCGACACGGGCCTTCACCGACGGAGTCAGGACGCTGTCCTTGTACTCCTGGCCCTGCTCCTCGAACCACTCGACGGACGGCATCGAGACGACCCGGGTGGGGACGCCCTGGGCCTGGAGCTGCTCGCGGGCCTCGACGGCCACGTGCACCTCGGAGCCGGTGCCGATGAGGATGACCTGCGCCGGGCCGCCCTCGGCCTCGAACAGCACGTACCCGCCCTTGGCGGCGTCCTCGTTGCGGTCGTACGTCGGCACACCCTGGCGGGTCAGCGCGAGGCCGTGCGGGGCGCCCTTGCCGAAGACCTTGGTGTGGCGGCGCAGGATCTCGCGCCAGGCGATGGCGGTCTCGTTGGCGTCGGCCGGGCGGACGATGTTCAGGCCCGGGATGGCGCGCAGCGAGGCGAGGTGCTCGACCGGCTGGTGGGTCGGGCCGTCCTCGCCCAGACCGATGGAGTCGTGCGTCCACACGTACGTCACCGGCAGGTGCATCAGCGCGGACAGGCGGACGGCGTTGCGCATGTAGTCGGAGAACACCAGGAAGGTGCCGCCGTAGATGCGGGTGTGGCCGTGCAGGGCGATGCCGTTCATGGACGCGGCCATGGCGTGCTCGCGGATGCCGAAGTGGATGGTCCGGCCGTACGGGTCGGCCTCCGGCAGCGGGTTGCCCACCGGCAGGAACGAGGAGTCCTTGTCGATGGTGGTGTTGTTGGAGCCGGCGAGGTCGGCCGAGCCGCCCCACAGCTCCGGGATGACCGCGCCGAGCGCGCCGAGCACCTTGCCGGAGGCGGCGCGGGTGGCGACGGCCTTGCCGGTCTCGAAGACGGGGAGCTTGTCCTCCCAGCCCGCGGGCAGCTCGTTGGCGTTGATGCGGTCGAACTCGGCGGCGCGCTCCGGGTTGGCGGTGCGCCAGGCGGAGAACTCCTTCTCCCACTCGGCCTTGGCCTCGCGGCCGCGGTCGAGGGCCTTGCGCGTGTGGGCGATGACCTCGTCGGAGACCTCGAAGGTCTGCTCCGGGTCGAAGCCGAGGACGCGCTTGGTGGCCGCGACCTCGTCGTCGCCGAGCGCCGAGCCGTGGGCGGCCTCGGTGTTCTGGGCGTGCGGGGCGGGCCAGGCGATGATCGAGCGGGCCGCGATGAAGGACGGGCGGTCCGTGACGGCCTTGGCGGCCTGAAGGGCGGCGAACAGCGCCTTCGGGTCGAGGTCGCCGTTCTCCTGCTGCTCGACGCGCTGGACGTGCCAGCCGTACGCCTCGTAGCGCTTCATGGTGTCCTCGGAGACGGCCGTCTCCGTGTCACCCTCGATGGAGATGTGGTTGTCGTCCCACAGCAGGACGAGGTTGCCGAGCTTCTGGTGGCCGGCCAGCGCGGACGCCTCGTGGGAGATGCCCTCCTGGAGGCAGCCGTCGCCCGCGACCGCGTAGATCATGTGGTCGAACGGGGAGGCGCCCTGGGCGGCCTCCGGGTCGAACAGGCCGCGCTCGTAGCGGGCGGCCATGGCCATGCCCACCGCGTTGGCGATGCCCTGGCCGAGGGGGCCGGTGGTGGTCTCGACGCCCGCCGTGTGGCCGTACTCCGGGTGGCCGGGGGTCTTCGAACCCCAGGTCCGGAAGGCCTTCAGGTCGTCCAGCTCCAGCCCGAACCCGCCGAGGTACAGCTGGGTGTAGAGCGTCAGGGACGAGTGCCCCGCGGAGAGCACGAAGCGGTCGCGGCCCACCCACTCGGGGTCCGCCGGGTCATGCCGCATCACCTTCTGGAAGAGGGTGTAAGCGGCGGGGGCCAGGCTCATCGCCGTACCGGGGTGGCCGTTTCCGACCTTCTGGACCGCGTCAGCGGCCAGGATGCGGGCGGTGTCGACGGCCCGCTGGTCCAGTTCGGTCCACTCGAGCTCTGTGGTGGTCGGCTTGGTGCTCACCGTGGGTCAGGGCTCCTCTCCACATGTATGAATCCCGGTGACGAACGGTGCACCGGCGCGATTCCGAGCCTACCCCCGCAACGGCGTGCAGCTATTCGAGTGCAGGCAGTCCGTCACCGCGCCGCCGACCCGTGTTCACCCGCCCACGGGTGTCCGGTGTGGCCCGTGCCCCGTATATATGCACGGTCCGATCGGCCCAACACGAAGCGACCCCGGCGCGGGGCGACGTAAGCGCAACGTCTACAGTGGCGTGGTACGCGCAAGCCTTAACCGGGCCTTCATGTTGTGAACGGCCTGAGTCGGAGCTTGCTGGATTCTCTCTCAGGGGTGTGCGTGACGGCCGTCGAATCCCGTCCAGCGGGGGTGCTCGGGACGAGCCCCGGTCAGCGGCCGCTCGGGACCCGCGTCATGGCTTTCGTGGCATTGACCAAGCCGCGGATCATCGAACTTCTGCTGATCACCACAGTGCCGGTGATGTTCCTCGCCGAGCAGGGTGTGCCGTCGCTGTGGCTGGTCCTCGTGACCTGCTTCGGCGGCTACTTGTCGGCCGGCGGCGCCAACGCGCTGAACATGTACATCGACCGGGACATCGACGCGCTGATGGACCGGACCTCGCAGCGCCCACTGGTGACCGGCATGGTCAGCCCGCGGGAGTGCCTGGCCTTCGGCCTCACCCTCGCGGTCGTCTCCACGCTCTTCTTCGGCCTGCTCGTCAACTGGCTGTCGGCGGCGCTGTCACTCGGGGCGCTCCTCTTCTACGTCGTGGTCTACACGATGCTGCTGAAGCGGCGCACCGCGCAGAACATCGTGTGGGGCGGCATCGCCGGCTGCATGCCGGTGCTGATCGGCTGGTCGGCCGTCACGAACACGGTCTCCTGGGCCGCGGTCATCCTCTTCCTCGTCATCTTCTTCTGGACGCCGCCGCACTACTGGCCGCTCTCGATGAAGGTGAAGGACGACTACGCGCGGGCCGGCGTGCCGATGCTCCCGGTCGTCGCGGGCAACAAGGCCGTGTCGCGCCAGATCGTCCTCTACAGCTGGGTGATGGTGGCGGTCTCGCTGCTGCTGACCCCGCTGGGGTACACCGGCTGGTTCTACACCGCGGTCGCGCTGGCGGCGGGCGGCTGGTGGCTGTGGGAGGCGCACGCGCTGCACGCACGCGCCAAGGCGGGCGTCACGGGCGCGAAGCTCAAGGAGATGCGACTGTTCCACTGGTCGATCACCTATGTGTCGCTGCTGTTCGTGGCGGTGGCCGTGGATCCCTTCCTCCGCTGATTACTCGCCGGTAGCATGGCTTCCATGGGAGACACCGCAGACACCGCCGCCGCGGACACCGCTGGCGCCGCGGAGAAGAAGCAGGACCGTAAGGCCGCGAAGCTGGCCAAGCAGATCGGCGCGTTCGCCAAGCAGCACGGCGGCGTCGAGGGCCAGCTCGCCCACATCGGCCAGGCCGGCACCCGGATCGTGCTCGTGGGTGCGGACGGCGGCTGGGGCGACCTGGTGGCCCCCACCTTCGCGGTGGCGCAGCTCGCCGCGGAGAAGGCCGGGCTGACCCTCCACGACGAGTTCGACGGGGAGTTCGCCGCGCGCGTGCGCACCGGTCCGTACGAGTGGACGCGGATGGCCGGCATCCAGATCGGCGGCCCCGAGAACCCGGCGGCCTAGGCGGAACGCGTCCGGGGACCCGGGAGTGCCGTCTCGGTCAACAGCCCGAGCAACACCTCACACCCCGCTCACCCGTTAGGACGTGTGGAAGCGCCTTCCTCACGTCCGCAACGGGATGCCCGGATGATCGAAACGCCGCCCCTGGTGGACCAGTACTGCCACGGAGTACTCCGTACGGAGCTGGGCCTGGGCACCTTCGAGGCCCAGCTGATGCGCTCGGCCGGCCCGCCGGCCGCGGGCACCACCTTCTTCGACACCCAGACCGGCTTCGCGGTGCGCCGCTGGTGCCCACCGCTGCTGGGGCTGGAGAAGCACGCCACCCCCGCCCGCTATCTGGCGCGGCGGCGCGAGCTGGGCGCGGCCGAGACCGCGCGACGCCTGCTGCGGGGATCCGGGGTGGCCGCCTACCTGGTCGACACCGGGGTGGCCGGGGACCTCACCGGGCCCAAGGAGCTCGCGCTCGCCGGGGACGCCGAGGCGTTCGAGTCGGTCCGGCTGGAGTTACTGGCCGAGCAGGTCGCCGACACCTCCGGGACGGTGGGCGCCTTCCTCGCCAATCTCGCCGAGGCCGTCCACCACGCCGCCGCCGGGGCCACGGCCTTCACCTGTGCCACGGCCTTCACCCGCGCGGACACCCCGGCCGTCCCACCCGAGCCGCCCGGTCCCGGCGCGGTGCGCGGGGCGGCCGGACGGTGGCTGGCCCGTCGGCCGCGGGGCGGGGCCGTACGGGACCCCGTACTCCTGGCCCACCTGCTGTGGAGCGCGGTGGCCTCCGGGCTGCCGCTCCAGCTGCACACGGGCGAGGCCGACCCGGCCGCGCTGACCGGGTTCGTCCGGGCCACCGCGGGCCTCGGTACGCGGCTGGTGCTGCTCGGCGGATATCCGCACCACCGCCGTACCGCGCAGCTCGCGGCGGCCTTCCCGCACGTCTACGCCGACACGGGCGCGGCGCTCGGGCAGAGCGGGGCGCGGGCCGCGGCGGTCCTGGCGGAGCTGCTGGAGATCGCGCCGTTCGGGAAGGTGCTGTTCTCCAGCGGCGGCCGGCAGCTGCCCGAACTCCACGCGGTGGGCGCCCTGGTGTTCCGCGAGGCGCTGGGCCGGGTGCTGGGCGGCTGGGCGGCCGAGGGGTCCTGGTCCTGGCGGGACGCGGAACGGGTGGCGGGCCTGGTCGCGGCGGACAACGCCCGCCGCGTCTACCGTCTGGACACGCCGTAGAGGTCAGGCGGCGGAGAGCTGGGGGTCGCCCTGGACGGGGATCTCCACCTGCTCGACGGGCCGCTCGCGCAGGCTCAGCGCGACCCGGACCACGGCGATCCACACCAGGCAGGAGCCGAGCATGTGGGCGCCGACCAGGACCTCGGGGACCTGGGTGGCGTACTGCACGTAGCCGATCGCGCCCTGGGCGAGCAGAACGACCAGCAGGTCGCGGGCGCGGGCCCGGGTGTCGGCGGGCGCGTCCACGACGCGCAGGACCAGCCACATCGCGATGCCGAGAGCGCACACCAGCCAGGCGGCGGCGGCGTGCACGTGGACGGTGGTGTCCCAGTCGAAGGGCATGCGCTTGATCTCGCTGCTGTCACCGGCGTGCGGACCGGCGCCGGTCACGACGGTGCCCACCGCGATCAGGACGAGGGTGGTCGCGAGCAACGCCCACGACAGCTTGCGCACCGGGCCGGGCACGCGCGGCCGGGGGGCGCCGTCGCCCTCGCGGGTGCGCTGCCAGGTGGCCGTCGTCACGGCGATCAGCGCGGTGGCGAGGAGGAAGTGTCCGGCCACGCTGTACGGGTTGAGTCCGGTGCGGACGGTGATTCCGCCGAGCACGGCGTTCGCCATCACGATCGCGAACTGGACCCAGCCGAGCTGCGTCAGGGAGTGCCGCCAGGGCTTGGCCGAGCGGGAGGCGACGATTCCCCAGCCGACGGCCGCGCTGAGCACGTAGGTCAGCATCCGGTTGCCGAATTCGATGGCGCCGTGGAAGCCCTGCTGCTGCGTCACGATCAGGCTGTCGTCGGTGCACTTGGGCCAGGTGTCGCAGCCGAGGCCGGATCCGGTCAGCCGTACCGCGCCGCCGGTGACGACGATGGCCACGCTCATGACGAGCGCGGCGAGTGCGGCCCGCTGGACGATCCGGGGTGAGGGGGTCCAGCGGCTGGCGATGTAGGCGAGGGGGTTCGACACGCCCCATATCGTAGGCGACCACTTGTGCAAAGTTTCACGAGGGGGTGGTCAGGGGTGTGTCCGGCCCGGCGGCCAGCCGGTACTTCGCTCCCGCGGGGTCGCCTTCCTCGTGCCACCACAGGAGGACGCGCCACTGGGCGCCCTCGCCGGGGTGGTCCGCGGAGTCGACGAACCCCCGTAGTAATTCACCCGCTACGTCCTTGGCCGTCCGATTCCTTACTTCTGTGGCGCTGTGCCAGGGATGTTCGAGTACGTTCCACAGGCCGTCGGGCCCGCGCACCTCGAAGCGCCACACCGCGAGCCAGGGGGTGACCTCCAGCATCGTGCGCACCTGTTCGGCGCCGAGACCCAGTCCGGCCGCGATCCCCGGCTCCGCCACCCCCTGGATACGGGCGGCCACCACGGCCCGGGGCAGCAGCCGTTCGGGCAGCAGCCCCTGCGTGCGCAGGCTGACCAGCGAACCGAAGGTCAGGAAGCGCAGCCGCAGTTCCAGCTGGCGGCCGATGTGGTCGAGGGCCTCCTCGGCCTCGGCGGACTCCTCCGCGGCCGGGTCCGCGAGCAGCAGCTGCCGGAAATCGGACTCGGCGGCCACGGCCCAGGCCACGGCCTCCTCGGCGAACCCCAGCTCGGCGAGGCGGTCCCCGAGGAACACCTTGGCCTGGGCCAGGCCCCGCCGGTTGACCGGATCCCGCTGGTCCAGTCCCGCCCACACCTCCACCGCGGTCCGGGTCAGGTCGCGGGCGCGCTCACCGGCCGCCCACTCCATGGCGCTCGGCCCCTCGCCGGAGGCCGGGCCCAGCGGGTGCTTCGGCAGCCGGGCCCCGTCGCTGAGCGGCCAGGACAGCCAGACGCCGTGGTTGATCAGCCCGCGGGCGTACCAGCGGGCGAACTCGGGGGAGTGCCCGGCCGCGCGCTCGGAGTTGCGCAGCCCCTCCTCGATCGTGGCGAGGGCGCCGGCCCGGTCCCCGGCGGCGAACCGCACGGCGGCCCGGTCGGCGAGCCGCAGCCCGAGCAGCGCGGTGCACCGCGGGTCGTCGGCGAACGGGCGCAGGGCGCCGATCAGCTCGTCGAGAAGCCGCTCGCGCTCCCCGGGCTCCGTGTGCTCGGCCCCCGACCGCACCCGTGCCCATCGTTCGTCCAGCCGTAGAACGGCGTCCCGCTGCACCATGTCCGCCCCCCGGCTTCATGTGTGAGGGGCCCATCCTCGCGGCATCGCCGCCACGAGGGGAGGGATTTCATTCCCAGCGGAAGAGCCGCGCGGCGGCGCCCAGACCGAGTACGGCCCAGCCCGCCAGTACGGCCGCGTCGCCCCACGGGAGCGAGGCCCCGTGCTGGAGCACCTCGCGCAGCCCGTCGGACAGCGCCGAGATGGGCAGCAGCCCCAGGACCGACCGCACGGCGTCCGGGAACTTCTCCAGCGGCACGATCACGCCGCCGCCGACCAGCAGCAGCAGGAAGACCAGATTGGCGGCGGCCAGGGTCATCTCGGCCTTGAGGGTGCCGGCCATCAGCAGTCCGAGGCCGGAGAAGGCGGCGGTGCCCAGCAGGAGCAGCGCGGCCACCGACAGCGGGTCGCCCTGCGGGGACCAGCCCAGCATGAGGGCGATCACCGTCAGCAGGGCGATCTGCAGCACCTCGGTGACCAGCACCGACAGGGTCTTGGCGGCCATCAGGGCCCAGCGCGGCAGGGGAGAGGCCCCGAGCCGCTTGAGGACTCCGTACCGGCGGTCGAAGCCGGTGGCGATGGCCTGGCCGGTGAAGGCGGTGGACATCACGGCGAGCGCCAGGATCCCCGGCGCGAGGAAGTCCACGGACTTCCCGCTGCCGCCCTCCCCCACCGGCACCGTGACGATGTCGACCGCGGAGAAGAGGGTCAGCAGCAGCGCCGGGATGATCACGGTGAGCAGCAGCTGCTCCCCGTTGCGCAGCAGCATCCGGGTCTCCAGCGCCGTCTGGGCGAGGATCATGCGGGACACGGGCGCGGCCCCGGGGCGGGGGGTGAACGTACCGGCGCTCATGCGCGCAGCTCCTTACCGGTCAGTTCGAGGAAGACGTCTTCGAGGGTGTGCCGCTCCACCGTGAGGCTACTCGGCATCACGCCGTGCTGCGCGCACCAGGAGGCGACGGTGGCCAGCAGCTGCGGGTGGACGTCGCCGGTGACCCGGTAGACGCCCGGGGTGAGCTCGGCGGCCTGGGTGCCGTCGGGCAGCGCCTTCAGGAGCGAGGCGAGGTCGAGGGAGGGGCGGCCGGTGAAGCGCAGGGTGTTCTCGGCGCCGCCCCGGCACAGCTGCTCGGGGCTGCCGTGGACGATGACCCTGCCCGCGTCCACGATGGCGACCTCGTCGGCGAGCTGCTCGGCCTCGTCCATGTGGTGGGTGGTGAGGACGACGGTGACCCCGTCGGTGCGCAGCTCCCGTACGAGGTCCCAGGTCGCGCGGCGGGCCTGCGGGTCCAGGCCGGCGGTGGGCTCGTCGAGGAAGACCAGTTCGGGGCGGCCCACCACGGCCATGGCCAGGGCCAGGCGCTGCTGCTGGCCGCCCGAGAGCCTGCGGTAGGGCGTGCGGCCGCAGCCGCCGAGTCCGAGGCGTTCCACCAGGGTGGCGACGTCGAGCGGGTCGGCGTACAGCTTGGCCATGTGGCGCAGCATCTCGACGGCGCGCGCTCCGGAGTAGACGCCTCCGGACTGCAGCATCACGCCGATCCGCGGGCGCAGGGCCTCGGCCCGGGCGACCGGGTCGAGGCCGAGGACGCGGACCGTGCCGGCGTCGGGGCGGAGGTAGCCCTCGCAGCTCTCCACCGTGGTCGTCTTGCCCGCGCCGTTGGGACCGAGGACCGCGGTGACGGAGCCGCTCCGGACGGTGAGGTCCAGGCCGTCCACCGCGGTCTTGGTGCCGTACCGCTTCACCAGTCCGCGGATCTCCACGGCGGGGTCGTTGCTCATGGGGGGTGAGTCTACGGAGCCCCGGGAGGGGCCGGATGTCCCGGGTCGGGGCCTCCTCGGCTCCGGGATTCGAACGCGGCGTCGCGAATACTGTTCTTTTCAGTCCGTCGGCCCTGGCTGTGTCGGCTTGTTTCCGTGATCTTTTCGGGAGCTCGGCCTTTCCGGTGCCGGATGGCCCGTGCGGCCACAGGTGCGCTGGTGGGAGCGTTGTGCGGGGTCTTCGAAAGCATCCCGCCGGGTAGCGGAATGTCCTCTTCCAAATAACTCTCCGTCGATAAATTAGGTAACCCTTAGTGATGGAGGCCACCAGGGGTGGCGTCCGTCACGGCTTGTCGCAGCTCGACTAATTACGCAACAATGGCGTTGTGAAATACGGCGAACGGCAGATCGACACCCCCCAGGGGGAGCTCGGCACCGGGGAGCGGTCAACCCGCAACCGCGTGGCGCGCTCGATCCTGGACCACGGTCCGTCCACCGTCGCCGACCTCGCCCAGCGTCTCGGCCTCACCCAGGCCGCCGTCCGCCGCCACCTCGACACGCTCGTCTCCGACGACGTGGTCGAACCCCGTGAGCAGCGTGTGTACGGTGCGCGCGCCCGGGGTCGGCCCGCCAAGGTCTTCGCGCTCACCGACTGCGGCCGCGACGCCTTCGACCAGTCCTACGACACGCTCGCCGCGGACGCCCTGCGCTGGATCGCGCAGTCGGTCGGCGGCGGCGAGCAGGGCGAGGTGGCCGTCGCCGCCTTCGCCAGGTCGCGGATGGAAACGCAGGCGCGGGCCTACAAGGAGGCCGTCGAGGCGGCCGCCCCGCAGGAGCGCGCGGAGGCCCTTGCCAGGGCGTTGACCGTGGACGGGTACGCTGCTACGGCGAAGAGCGCTCCCGGTCCGCACAGCGGTGAACAGCTCTGCCAGCACCACTGCCCGGTCGCGCACGTCGCCGAGCAGTTCCCGCAGCTCTGCGAGGCGGAGACCGAGGTCTTCTCCCGCCTGCTCGGGACCCATGTGCAGCGCCTCGCCACGATCGCCCATGGCGACGGGGTGTGCACGACGTTCATTCCGCGTAGCGCGAGCACCACACAGACCGACACATCAGTATCTGCAAGTACGGCCGGGAGGAACCCCGCATGACCACGGAGATCGCTCACCCTGAGCTCGATGGCCTGGGCACCTACGAATACGGCTGGGCCGACTCCGACGCGGCCGGCGCCGCTGCCAAGCGGGGTCTCTCCGAGGATGTCGTCCGCGACATCTCGGCGAAGAAGTCCGAGCCGGAGTGGATGCTGAAGCTCCGCCTCAAGGGCCTGAAGCTGTTCGACAAGAAGCCCATGCCGAACTGGGGTTCCGACCTCTCGGGCATCGACTTCGACAACATCAAGTACTTCGTGCGTTCCACCGAGAAGCAGGCCGCTTCGTGGGAGGACCTGCCCGAGGACATCAAGAACACGTACGACAAGCTCGGCATCCCGGAGGCGGAGAAGCAGCGCCTCGTCGCCGGTGTCGCGGCCCAGTACGAGTCCGAGGTCGTCTACCACCAGATCCGTGAGGACCTGGAGGAGCAGGGCGTCATCTTCCTCGACACGGACACCGCGCTCAAGGAGCACCCGGAGCTCTTCCAGGAGTACTTCGGCACGGTCATCCCGGTCGGCGACAACAAGTTCGCGTCGCTGAACACCGCGGTGTGGTCCGGCGGCTCCTTCATCTACGTCCCCAAGGGCGTGAAGGTCGACATCCCGCTCCAGGCCTACTTCCGTATCAACACGGAGAACATGGGCCAGTTCGAGCGGACGCTGATCATCGTCGACGAGGACGCCTACGTCCACTACGTCGAGGGCTGCACCGCCCCGATCTACTCCTCGGACTCGCTGCACAGCGCCGTGGTCGAGATCATCGTCAAGAAGGGCGGCCGCTGCCGCTACACGACGATCCAGAACTGGTCGAACAACGTCTACAACCTGGTCACCAAGCGCGCCGTGGCGTACGAGGGCGCGACCATGGAGTGGATCGACGGCAACATCGGTTCCAAGGTCACCATGAAGTACCCGGCCGTCTACCTGATGGGCGAGCACGCCAAGGGCGAGACCCTGTCCATCGCCTTCGCGGGCGAGGGCCAGCACCAGGACGCCGGCTCCAAGATGGTCCACATGGCGCCGAACACCTCCTCGAACATCGTCTCCAAGTCGGTGGCCCGAGGCGGCGGCCGCACCTCCTACCGGGGCCTCGTCGAGATCGGCGAGGGCGCCCACGGCTCGAAGTCCAACGTGCTGTGCGACGCGCTCCTGGTCGACACCATCTCCCGCTCGGACACGTACCCCTACGTGGACGTCCGCGAGGACGACGTCTCCATGGGCCACGAGGCCACGGTCTCCAAGGTCTCCGACGACCAGCTCTTCTACCTGATGAGCCGCGGTATGACGGAGTTCGAGGCGATGGCCATGATCGTGCGCGGCTTCGTCGAGCCCATCGCGCGTGAGCTGCCCATGGAGTACGCGCTGGAGCTGAACCGGCTGATCGAGCTGCAGATGGAGGGATCGGTCGGCTGACCGCCGGCCGCGCGGCGTCCCCCGCCGCACATCCTTCTACGTAGGCAGTGTTCTTCAAAGAGAGTGAGCAAGACGACAGCCATGGCTGAGGCTCAGAACATTCCGGCGGGTTCGACCACCGCCGGCGCGATCGCGGTGGCCGCCGAGTCCACCGTCGCCACCCGGATGAGTGCGCCCCCGTCCTTCGACGTGGCGGACTTCCCGGTTCCGAACGGCCGCGAGGAGGAGTGGCGCTTCACGCCGCTCGCCCGCCTCAAGGGCCTGCACGACGGCACCGCGGTCGCCAACGGCACCATGAAGGCCCAGATCGACGCGCCCGAGGGCGTCACGGTCGAGTCGGTGGAGCGCGGCGACGCGCGCATCGGCAAGGCCGGCATCCCGGTGGACCGGATCGCCGCCCAGGCGTTCTCGTCCTTCGCCAAGGCCACGGTCGTCACCGTGCCCAAGGAGACGGTCCTCACCGAGCCGGTGCGCGTGACGCTGCACGGCGAGGGCGGCACCACCTTCGGCCACACCGTCTTCGACGTGCAGGCCTTCGCCGAGGCCGTCATCGTCATCGACCACACCGGTGACGGCGTGCGCGCCGCCAACGTCGACTTCCTGGTCGGCGACGGCGCCAAGCTCACCGTCGTGTCCGTGCAGGACTGGGACGACACCGCCGTCCACTGCTCCCAGCACAACACGCTGGTCGGCCGCGACGCGACCTTCAAGTCGGTCGTGGTCACCTTCGGCGGCGACCTCGTGCGCCTCCACCCGCGCATCAGCTACGCCGGCCCCGGCGGCGAGGCCGAGCTCTTCGGCCTGTACTTCACGGACGCCGGCCAGCACCAGGAGCACCGCCTCCTGGTCACGCACGACGCCCCGCACTGCAAGTCGAACGTGGTCTACAAGGGCGCGCTCCAGGGCCAGGACGCCCACGCGGTCTGGATCGGTGACGTGCTCATCCAGAAGAGCGCCGAGGGCACCGACACCTACGAGATGAACCGCAACCTCGTCCTCACGGACGGCGCGCGGGTCGACTCGGTGCCGAACCTGGAGATCGAGACCGGCGAGATCGTCGGCGCCGGCCACGCCTCCGCGACCGGCCGCTTCGACGACGAGCAGCTCTTCTACCTGCAGGCCCGTGGCATCCCGGCCGACGAGGCCCGCCGCCTGGTCGTCCGCGGCTTCTTCGCGGAGCTCGTCCAGCAGATCGGTGTCGACGACATCGAGGAGCGTCTGCTCGCCAAGATCGAGACCGAGCTCCAGGGTTCCGTCTGATGAATTACGTCAAGGCCTGTGCGCTCAGCGAGCTGGAGGAGAACACCCCGAAGCGGGTGGAACTCGACGGCACGCCGGTGTCCATCGTCTCCACCGAGGGGGAGGTGTTCGCGATCAACGACATCTGCTCGCACGCGAACGTCTCGCTCTCGGAGGGCGAGGTCGAAGACTGCATGATCGAGTGCTGGCTGCACGGGTCGGCCTTCGACCTGCGCACCGGCAAGCCCTCGGGTCTGCCCGCGACGCGCCCCGTACCCGTATACCCCGTAAAGATCGAAGGGGACGACGTGCTCGTCTCCCTCACCCAGGAGTCCTGAGGTATCCATGGCAACGCTTGAAATCCACGACCTGCACGTCTCCGTCGAGGCCGAGAACGGCGCCCGCGAGATCCTCAAGGGCGTCGACCTCACCGTCAAGCAGGGTGAGACGCACGCCATCATGGGTCCGAACGGCTCGGGCAAGTCCACCCTGGCGTACTCGCTCGCCGGTCACCCGAAGTACACCATCACCGGTGGCACCGTGACCCTCGACGGCGAGGACGTCCTGGAGATGTCCGTCGACGAGCGCGCCCGCGCCGGCGTCTTCCTCGCGATGCAGTACCCGGTCGAGGTCCCCGGTGTCTCGGTCTCCAACTTCCTGCGCACCTCGGCCACCGCGATCCGCGGCGAGGCGCCGAAGCTGCGTACCTGGGTGAAGGAGGTCAAGTCCGCGATGGAGCAGCTCCAGATGGACCCGGCCTTCGCCGAGCGCAACGTCAACGAGGGCTTCTCCGGCGGTGAGAAGAAGCGCCACGAGATCCTGCAGCTGGAGCTCCTGAAGCCGAAGATCGCGATCCTCGACGAGACCGACTCCGGTCTCGACGTCGACGCCCTGCGCCAGGTCTCCGAGGGCGTCAACCGCGTCCGCGCGACCGGCGAGGTCGGCACGCTGCTGATCACGCACTACACGCGGATCCTCCGCTACATCAAGCCCGACTTCGTCCACGTCTTCTCCGAGGGCCGCATCGCCGAGTCCGGTGGCGCCGAGCTCGCCGACAAGCTGGAGGCCGAAGGCTACGAGTCGTACAGCACGAAGGGTGGCGCGACCGCGTGACACAGCTGCCTGGCCTCCTCGACATCGAGGCGATCCGAAAGGACTTCCCCCTTCTGGATCGTGTGGTCCACGACGGGAAGAAGATCGTTTACCTGGACAACGCGGCGACCTCGCAGAAGCCGCGCCAGGTGCTCGACGCGCTGAACGAGTACTACGAGCAGCACAACGCCAACGTCCACCGTGGCGTGCACGTGCTCGCCGAGGAGGCCACGGCGCTGTACGAGGGCGCTCGCGACAAGGTCGCCGCCTTCATCAACGCGCCGAGCCGCGACGAGGTGATCTTCACCAAGAACGCCTCGGAGTCGCTCAACCTCGTCGCGAACATGCTCGGCTGGGCGGACGAGCCCTACCGGGTCGACCGCGAGACCGAGATCGCCATCACGGAGATGGAGCACCACTCCAACATCGTGCCGTGGCAGCTGCTCTCGCAGCGCACCGGCGCGAAGCTGAAGTGGTTCGGCCTCACCGACGACGGCCGGCTCGACCTGTCCAACATCGAAGAGGTCATCACGGAGAAGACGAAGATCGTCTCCTTCACGCTGGTCTCCAACATCATGGGCACGGTCAACCCGGTCGAGGCGATCGTCCGGCGCGCCCAGGACGTCGGCGCCCTCGTGCTGATCGACGCCTCCCAGGCCGCCCCGCACATGCCGCTGGACGTGCAGGCGCTCGGCGCCGACTTCGTGGCCTTCACCGGCCACAAGATGTGCGGCCCGACCGGCATCGGCGTCCTGTGGGGCCGCCAGGAGCTCCTGGAGGACCTGCCCCCGTTCCTCGGCGGCGGCGAGATGATCGAGACCGTGTCGATGCACGCCTCGACCTACGCCCCGGCGCCCCACAAGTTCGAGGCGGGCACGCCCCCGATCGCCCAGGCCGTCGGCCTCGGCGCGGCCGTGGACTACCTGTCCGCGATCGGCATGGACAAGATCGCCGCGCACGAGCACGCGATCACCGAGTACGCGATCAAGCGCCTCGCGGAAGTGCCCGACCTGCGGATCATCGGCCCCACCACGGCCGAGGACCGCGGCGCCGCGATCTCCTTCGTCCTGGGTGACATCCACCCGCACGACGTCGGCCAGGTACTGGACGAGCAGGGCATCGCGGTCCGCGTGGGACACCACTGCGCGCGCCCCGTCTGCCTGCGCTACGGAATTCCTGCGACGACGCGAGCGTCTTTCTACCTGTACTCCTCTCCGGCCGAGGTCGACGCGCTGATCGACGGGCTGGAGCACGTACGGAACTTCTTCGGCTGACGGACGAGGCGACGAGGACGCAGTGAAGCTGGATTCGATGTACCAGGAACTGATCCTGGACCACTACAAGCACCCGCACGGGCGTGGCCTGCGTGACGGCGACGCCGAGGTGCACCACGTCAACCCGACCTGCGGTGACGAGATCACGCTGCGCGTGAAGTACGACGGGGAGACGCTGACCGACGTCTCCTACGAGGGCCAGGGCTGCTCCATCAGCCAGGCCAGCGCGTCCGTACTGAACGAGCTGCTCGTGGGCAAGGAACTGGCCGAGGCGCAGAAGATCCAGGCAGTCTTCCTGGAGATGATGCAGTCCAAGGGCAAGATCGAGCCCGACGAGGCCATGGAGGAGGTGCTGGAGGACGCGGTCGCGTTCGTCGGCGTCTCCAAGTACCCGGCTCGTGTGAAGTGCGCTCTGCTGAGCTGGATGGCGTGGAAGGACGCGACGGCCCAGGCTCTGGGCGACGCGGAGAGGAAGACGGCATGACCGAGAACGCGACGCCCGAGGCGTCGATCAAGCCGGCCACCGAGGAGGAGGTCCGCGAGGCCCTCTACGACGTGGTCGACCCCGAGCTGGGCATCGACGTCGTCAACCTGGGCCTGATCTACGGCATCCACATCGACGACGCGAACATCGCCACCCTCGACATGACGCTGACCTCCGCGGCCTGCCCGCTGACGGATGTCATCGAGGACCAGGCGAAGTCGGCGACGGACGGCATCGTCAGCGAACTTCGCATCAACTGGGTCTGGATGCCGCCGTGGGGCCCGGACAAGATCACGGACGACGGCCGCGAGCAGCTCCGCGCGCTCGGCTTCAACGTCTGATCACCGCTCCACCCCCTGCTCGACCGAGGGCCCCCGGCACATCCGTGCCGGGGGCCCTCGGCGTTTCCCGCCGGTGACCGCGCCGACGCCCGGGTGGCGGGCGCCACGGATTTCCGGAACGCTGTTCTCCGGGTGGACGGGTGGTGTGCACCGGGAATTGTCCACCGTGGCCGAATCTTCTCGACGGCCGTCACGACGTGACGCCGTAGACGAGAGGACCTTCCGTGACCGTTCGCTTCGCCGCCGGTACCGCCGGCGCCGCCGCCCTGCTGGTCGCCGCGCTGACCGTCCCCGCGCAGGCCGTGACGTACGGGACGCCGACGATCGCGCTCTCCGCCTCCTACCTGTCCGGGGCCGTCGGCGCGACCGGTGACCCGGTCGTGAACGTCACCGTCGGCCAGAGCGGGGCCGACGCCTCCGCCCTCACCGTCAGCGCGTCCGCGTCGAGCAAGGCCTCGGTCGCCGGGACGGGCGACGTGAGCGTCACCGGCACGGGCGCGGTGCGGCAGCTGGCCGTCGCCGCCCGCGGCCGCGGCTACACCAACCTCACCGTCAAGGTCACCGGGCTGGGCGGCAAGACCGCCACCAAGACGCTGTCCTACGCGGCCTCGGCCGCCGTGCAGAACCCGGCCGACGCGCGCTACCTCACCGGGTCCGCGGACGCCTCGGCCGCCGTCGACGTGGGCGGCGGCTACGCGGTGGTGGCCGACGACGAGTCGAACGTGCTGCGCCTGTACGACCGCTCCCGCTCGGGCGCGCCGGTGAAGACCTGGGACTTCAGCTCGCAGCTCGGGGTCAGCAAGGAGGTGGACATCGAGGGCGCGACCCGGATCGGCAACACCGTCTACTGGACCGGCTCGCTCGGCAACAACAAGGACGGCGAGTACAAGGCACCCCGCAACACCGTCTTCACCACCACGGTGAGCGGCTCCGGCGCGGGCGCGCAGCTGACGTACGGGCGCTCGTACAAGAAGCTCCGCGACGACCTGGTGGCCTGGGACACGGCGAACGGGAACAGGTACGGCTTCGCGGCCGGCACCGCGGAGGGGGAGGCCCCGAAGCAGATCGACGGGTTCAACGTGGAGGGCCTGGAGTTCGCGCCGGGCTCGACCACCACCGCCTACCTGGGCTTCCGGGCCCCGCTGGCGCCGGTCGTGCCCGGCGGCAAGGCCCTGATCGTGCCGGTCACCAACTTCGACCAGGTCCTGGCGAGCGGGGCCAAGGCCACCTTCGGCGCGGGGGTCGAGCTGGACCTCGGCGGGCTCTCCGTCCGGGACATCCGCAAGAACGCGGCCGGGCAGTACCTGATCCTGGCCGGCTCCTGGGCCGCGGACGACAACTCCGACCCGTACGCCCTCTACCAGTGGGACGGCGTCCCCGGCCACGCCCCGGTCAAGCGGGCGGACCTGCCGACCACCGACCCCGGCGGCTGGGAGGCCATCGTCGAGGTGCCGGACCTGACGGCTCCGGGCGCACGGGTCCAGCTGATCACCGACAGCGGGTCCGCGGACCTGTACGGGGACGGCACCGAGGCCAAGGACCTGACGCACGCGGAGTGGAAGAAGGCCCGGACGGCCTGGTTCACGCTCGGCTGATGCCCGATCGTTGTGTACGGCTGTACGCAGCGATGTGTACAGTCGTACGCATGCCCTACGTCATGCTTGCCGCGGCCATCGCGGCCGAGGTCGCCGGTACCACCGCCATGAAGTACAGCGACGGCTTCACGAAGCTGTGGCCGTCGCTGGGCACCCTGCTGGGCTACGTCATCGCCTTCACCCTGCTCGCGCAGACGCTGAAGTCGTTGTCGGTCGGCACGGCGTACGCCATCTGGGCGGGCGTCGGCACCGCCGCGATCGCCGCCATAGGCATGGTGTTCCTGGGCGAGGCGGCCACCGCCGCCAAGATCGCCGGGATCGCCCTGGTCATCGGCGGCGTGGTCCTGCTCAATCTCGGCGGGGCCCACTGATGACCCCCGGTGCGCGGCGCTACGACCCGGACCGGCGGCAGCGGATCATCGACGCGGCGCTCCGGGTGGTGGGCGAGCGGGGCATCTCGGGGCTGAGCCACCGCAGCGCCGCCGCGGAGGCCGACGTACCGCTCGGGTCGACCACGTACCACTTCAAGACGCTGGACGACCTGCTGGTCGCCGCGCTGCGCCAGGCCAACGAGGGCTTCGCGCAGGCGGTGGCGCGCTCGACCGCGCTGGCCGACCCGGACGCGGACCTCGCCGGGGCCCTGGCCCGCATGCTCGGGGAGTTCCTCGCGGCGGACCGGGGCCGGGTCGAGCTGGAGTACGAGCTCTACCTCGCGGCCCTGCGCCGCCCGGCGCTGCGCCCCGTGGCGGCGCAGTGGTGCGAGGCGGTGGCGGCGGCGCTGACCCCGCGGACCGACCCGGTGACCGCGCGGGCACTGGTGGCGGCCATGGACGGGATCGGCCTGCAGGTCCTGCTGACGGACGCCGCGTACGACGAGGAGTACGCCCGCGAGGTCCTGCGGCGGATCCTGCGGCCGTCGTAGGCGCGCCGCCGGCGGCCGGTTCCGCCCCGCGCCCCGGTCACCTCGACGAGGCGGGGCGCCTGCGCGGGCGGCGGCCCGCTCAGCCGGCGGAGCGTACCGCCGCGAGGGCGGTCTGCACGCTCGCCTCGATGTCCCGGATCGGGTAGATCACCTCGCGGACCGTGCGGTCGCGGTCGATGACCAAGGTGAGCCGCTTGATCCGGCTCGTGCCCCCCGCGCGGAACGTCGGCAGCCGCAGCGCGGTCGTCAGCGTCAGCTCCGCGTCCGACAGGAGCGGGAAGCGCAGCCGCTCCAGCTCCGCGAACTCCCGCTGCTCGTCCGGACGCTGGGCCGACACCCCGTGCACGGTGGCGCCGGCCGCGGTGAACTCCGCGAGCTGGTCGCGGTAGGTGCACGACTCGAACGTGCAGCCCGTGGCGCCGGGGATGCCGGCCCAGCCGGGCGGGTAGGACTCGGCGCGCGCGTACGCGCCCGGGAAGCAGTACAGGACCGTGAACGGGGTGTCCGCCACCGGGTCGCTCAGCTCGCCGAAACGGTCGGGCAGCAGCAGCGGCGGAATCCGCGTGCCGCGCAGCGCGTGCACCCGTTCCGCCTCGCGCGAGGCCTCGTCGGTCGTCGCCGTCATCTCTCCCTCTCCCAGGATCCAGGTGTCTCCCCAGTCCTGGAGGGCCACCAGGACGGGCAGCAGCCCCCGCCCGCGCGGGGTCAGCCGGTATTCGTGCCGCACCGGGCGTTCCTGGTACGGCTCGCGCGACAGCACCCCGGCCTCGACGAGCAGCTTCAGCCGTTCCGCCAGCACCTTGCGGGACATTCCCAACTCGCGCTGGAGCTCGTCGAAGCGGTGCAGACCGCGCGCGGCGTCGCGCACGATCAGCAGCGTCCACCAGTCGCCCACCACGTCGAGGGCCTGGGCGATGGCGCAGTCCGCGTCGCCGAGGTGTGTGCGCTGGGCCATGGGAACTCCTTCGTCCGTTGACCCAAGGCTGTCATGCTGACATAGTCCGTTCCCAAAGGGAACTCACTCCGAGGGAACTCACTCAGGGAAGCGGGGGGCACGGGTGTGCTGCAGGGGATCAAGGACGTACCGAGGGTCGTGTGGCTGCTGGCTGCGGGGATCTTCGTCAACACCCTCGCGAGCTTCACCGTCGTCTTCGTCTTCCTCTACCTGACCGGCCCGCGCGGCCTGGGCACCACCCAGGCGGGCCTGATCGTCGGCATCGGCGGCATCGGCCTGGTCGCCGGCAACTTCACCGGCGGCTGGTACGGCGACCGCTTCGGCCACCGCCGGGTGCTGCTCGCCGCCTCGGCGCTCGGGGGATCCGCGCTCGTGGCGCTGCCGGCGGTCTCCACCCCGCTGCTGGCCCTCCTCCTGCCGCTCGCCCAGTACACCTCCGGGGTGATCCGCGCCGCCAACTCCGCGCTGGTCGCCGTCACCGTGCCGGAGGGTTCCCGCCGCCAGGCCTTCGCCGTCACCCGCTGCCTGTCCAACGGAGGCTTCGCGGTGGGCGGACCGCTCGGGGCCCTCATCGCGACCGGCCTCTCCTACGACTGGCTCTTCGTCGCGGACGGCCTCGGAACCCTCCTCTTCGCCCTCTGGACCGCCCGGGTCGTTCCGGCCCGGGCCGCCACCGCCCCTCCCTCGGCCCCGGACGGGGGTCTGGGCCGAGGAGGGCTGTGGCGGGAGCTGCGGGCGCGGCCGGCCGTACTGGTCCTGCTCGGTGCGATCGCCGTCACCGACATCGTCTACCGGCAGCACCTCACGACTTTCCCCGTGTACCTCGCCGACCACGGTCTGGACACCCGCGCCTACGGATGGCTCATCGCGGTCAACTGCGGCGTCATCCTCCTCCTGGAGATTCCCGCCGCCCTCGCCCTGCGCCGGCGCTCCCCGCTGCACGTCATCGGCAGCGGGCTGGTGCTGGTGGGCGGCGGCTACGCGATGCTGGTGCTCGGGGTCGGCACCGCGACGGCCGTCGCGATGATGCTCCTGCTCACCCTCGGCGAGATCCTCTACAAGACCACCGCCATGGCCTACGTCGCCGACGAGTCGCCCGAGCACGCCGTCGGCCGGTTCCAGAGCCTGTACGCGGGCGTCTCCATCAGCGGCTTCGTCCTCGCCGCGCCCCTCGGCGGGGCCCTGTACGACACCGCGCCGCAGCTGCTGTGGCCGCTGTGCGCGGCCCTCGGCGCGGCCGCCGGGGTGATCGTGCTGGTCACGGGTGCGCGGGGGGTGCGGCGACCCGTGCGACCGTCACATGAGACCGGTTCGCGACCGAAGGCCGTCGCCGGTTAGGTTTCGGATATGACTGCTACGCGTACCACCGGCGCCGTCGCCGCCGGCCTTGCCACCATCACCGCCGACGGCACCGTCCTCGACACCTGGTTCCCCGCCCCCGAGCTGGTCGCCGAGCCCGGCCCGGCCGGCACCGAGCGCCTCACCGCCGACCGGGCGGTGGAGCTGCTGGGCGCCGCCGCGGCCAAGGCCCTCCGCACGGACGCGGTCCGCGGCGTCGAGGTCGTAGCCGTCCGCACGGTCATCTCCTCCCTGGAGGACAAGCCGCTGGACGCGCACGACGCGTACCTGCGCCTGCACCTGCTCAGCCACCGCCTGGTCAAGCCGCACGGCCAGAACCTCGACGGCGTCTTCGGCCTGCTGACCAACGTCGCCTGGACCTCGCTCGGCCCGGTCGCCGTCGACCAGGTCGAGACGGTCCGCCTCAACGCGCGCGCCGAGGGCCTGCACCTCCAGGTCACCTCGATCGACAAGTTCCCGCGGATGACGGACTACGTCGCGCCCAAGGGCGTGCGCATCGCCGACGCGGACCGCGTCCGGCTCGGCGCGCACCTCGCCGAGGGCACCACCGTCATGCACGAGGGCTTCGTCAACTTCAACGCGGGCACCCTCGGCACCTCCATGGTGGAGGGCCGCATCTCCGCGGGCGTCGTGGTCGGCGACGGCTCGGACATCGGCGGCGGCGCCTCCACCATGGGCACCCTCTCGGGCGGCGGCAAGCAGATCATCTCGATCGGCGAGCGCACCCTGATCGGCGCCGAGGCGGGCGTGGGCATCGCGCTGGGCGACGAGTGCGTGGTCGAGGCCGGCCTCTACGTGACCGCGGGCACCCGGGTGACCCTTCCGGACGGCCAGATCGTCAAGGCCCTGGAGCTCTCCGGCGCCAGCAACATCCTCTTCCGCCGCAACTCGGTGACCGGCGCCGTCGAGGCCCGCCCGTACAAGGCGGCCTGGGGCGGCCTGAACGAGGTCCTGCACAGCCACAACTGACGTCTGAACCGTCCCCGATCGCCCTCCCGGCCCACCCGGCCCGGAGGGCGCTCGCCTGCCCGGTGTCCACGGGGCGATCCGGGCGTCCGGCGGTCATCCCCGGCGTTCGACCGCGTCCGGCTGCAGCCGCAGCTCCTGGACCTGATAGCAGTCCGAGTAGACGGTGGCGATGACCGCACCGCACGCGCACACCAGGTTCGGACCCCATTCGCCGTCCATCCCGCAGCAGTACCCGCGGCGCATCGCGACGTCCGGATGAGCCTCCAGGCCGATGCCGTCGCCGGGGTTGAGCACGATGGTGCCGCTCGGGCCGGACTCGACGAGCAGGCCGGACGAGGCCTCCAGCACGTACGGGGGGCCACAGGGCGCGGGGTCGATCGCGAAGGTACCGGGGGCCATCCGCACGATCGGTTCGTCGGTGTGGCCGTTCGCGTCCGTGGGTGAGATCCGGGGCTGGTACCACCCGTCGTCCACGTCCGGGTCCGGAAGCGGCCGTTCGGTGACGGCCGGAGTCACCGCGCGGCGGCAGCGACGACACAGGAAGACCGTGGTCAGGGGCGCGTGCACAGGGGGACGCTCAGTGGAGGGCGATCGTGCGGACCAGGCCCGCGAAGGCCTGCTTCTCCGCCTCGGTCAGCTCCACCGACTCCATCGGGTGCGCGGCGGCGCCACGCTGGCCCGGGATCATGGGCAGGCCCTCGGCCCCGGCGGGCTCCGGGTGGTGGAAGTCGCTGTCCCCCCGCATGTGACGGAGGCCGGTGAACCAGACGATCGCGGCCACGAGCAGGACGGCGAGGCCGATTTCCTGAGCGAGGGAGATGGAGGGGAACACGAGGATCCTCCGGGAGTGCGGTCGGTACGAGCCGGTACAAGATCGAGCGTGGAGCTACTCAACCACCCCGACCGGTCGATTCGGCAGGGATGTGTCGAGCGTCACGCCAGGGCCGAAAGTCCCTACCTTGTCCGAGAAGACCCGTTACGGCTCCAGGCGCAGCTTGAAGCCCTCGTGGCTGCGCGCGAAGCCCAGCCGCTCGTAGAACCGGTGCGCGGCCGTCCGACGCTTGTTGCTGGTCAGCTGGACCAGGCCGCATCCGCGCTCGCGGGCCCGCTCGGCGGCGAGCCGCATCAGCTCGGCCCCGAGCCCCGAGCCCCGCCGGTCCGCGCGGATCCGTACCGCTTCCACCAGGGCCCGTTCCTGACCGTTCTGGCCCAGGCCGGGGATGTACGTCAGCTGGAGGCAGCCGACGACGACCTCGCCCGCCGCGTCCGCCCCGCCCCCTTCCGTGAGGACCAGCATCTCGTTGCGGGCGTCCGCCCCGATCGCGGCGAAGGCCCGCTCGTGCGCCTCGCCGACCGTCATCGAGGCCGGGTCGAGGACCTGGTGCTCGTCGGCGAGCAGGGCGAGTACGGCGGGCAGGTCCTGACGGGTGGCCTCACGGAAGATCATGGCCGGATTGTGGCAGGGGGCCCGGCCGGGACGGTGGCCGGACCCCCTGCGGCTGCGGGACCCGGAGGGTTACGGGCGGAAGCGCAGCACCTGCGGGTCGTGGTCGCTGTTCTGCGCCGAGAACTCCGCGTTGATGTGCACGCTGTCGTACGTGAACTTCTTGATCGCCGGGCTGGTCAGGATCTGGTCCAGCACCTGCGCGTTGCCCTGGTAGACGTACGAGTAGCGCTCCGCCTTCGGCAGCGACTTGATCGCCGGGTACAGCGCCCCGCCGTCCGCCAGCGCGTCGGTCGTCGCCGAGAACTCGAAGTCGTTGATGTCACCGAGGACCAGCACGTCGGCGTTCTTGTCCTCCGCCAGGATCTGCTTGACGAAGCCGTTCACGGCCTGCGCCTGCAGCAGTCGCTTGGCCTCCGAGGAGCGGACCGGCGGCTGGTGGTGCGAGGTCAGGCCCTCGTCGCCGCCCTTGGAGCCGAAGTGGTTGGCGATCACGAAGACCGTCTTGCCGCGGAAGACGAACTCGCCGGCCAGCGGCTTGCGGCTGTCCGCCCACGCCGGGTTGGCGGGGTCGATGCGGCCGGGGGAGTGGGTCAGGGCGGCCTTGCCGTTGACCTTGGTCACGCCGGTCGCCGTCACCGCGTCACCCGGGGCGCGCTCGGTGAAGGAGACCCGCGCCGGGTTGAAGAGGAACACCTGGCGGATGTTGCCGCCGGGCTCGCCGCCGTCCTTCTTGTCCTCCGGGTTGACGGTCCGCCACTGGTAGGCCGGGCCGCCGGCGGCCGAGATCGCCGCGGTGAACTTGGTGAGGGTCTGCTCGGCCGAGACGGTGCCGTCGTTCTTGGCGCCGTTGTCGTCCTGGATCTCCTCCAGGGCGAGGACGTCGGGGGAGGCGAGGTTCTCGACGACCGCCTTCGCCAGCGCGTCGAACTTCTCCTGCGGGTCGGTCGGGTCGAGGTTCTCGACGTTGTACGTGGCCACCGCGAGCTCCTGCTCGGCCTGCGGCTTGGTCTTCTCGGGGGCGAGGGTGCCCGCCTTGACGGTGCCGAGGGTGCGGGCCACCAGGGTGTAGCCGCCGAACTGGTTGAAGTCCAGCGGGCCTTCCGTGGTGCCGGTCAGCTTGTCGCCGACGTTGGCCACCGGGAAGGGCTGCTGCGCGACGGGCGCGAGCTGCTGGATCTGCAGGCGGCCGGTGTTCTGGGACTCGTAGGAGCCGTAGATGGTGCCCCCGCGCTTGGCGGTGTTCTCCCAGCCCTTCACCGTGACCCACAGCTCCGAGTACGGGTCGGTGGCGCCGACCACGCGGGAGGTGCCGATCTTGACGTTCATGCCCTCCAGGGACTCGAAGTAGTCGAGGGCGTAGCGCGAGGGCTCCAGGGCCAGGCCGTTGATGCTGCCGGCGGCGGCCGGGTCGCCCGCCGGGGCGTACTCGGCGGGCACCGAGTACTCGTTGACCGCGGTGGCCTCGGGCAGCGCGTTGCCGGAGGAGACCACGGTCACCGTCGGCTTGGAGATCTGGGTCACCGACTGGTTGCCGGAGGTCAGACCGCCGGGGATGTACTCGCCGACCGTGCCGGAGACCTTGACCGCGTCGCCCGTGGCGACGGTCGGGACCGAGTTGGTGAAGACGAAGACGCCCTCGCTGGTGGCGTCGTTGTCGTCGGCGTCCGGGTCCTGGATCCAGAAGCCGCGCGAGCCGTACGTCCGCACGCCCGTCACGATGCCCGCGACGTCCGTGACCTGCTTGCCGTTGAGCGGGGATATCCGGGTGGTGCCCTGAATGTCGTGGATGCGTATCGGATCGGCGGACACGGCGCCTTCGGCCGCGTCGGCGGAGCCCGCGAGCAGGCCGGTGGCCAGTGCGGTGGCGACGAGGGCCGCGACGGCGGCGGAACGGGGATGCGAGGAGCGCATGGGCAGGAACTCCGGTGTGGGAGAGGGAAAAGGTGGGGGGTACGGCAGTGAGATCTGCGGGAGACATGCCGCCCCCGATACATCTACGCGCGTCAATTTCCTGTGTGGCCCGCAAAGTTGTCAACCCCTCCAGGGAATACGACAGCTGACTGTGGGATGAACCAAAGGGGATGGCCCGCCGGACAAACCCGAAATGCGTCTACGCTGGAACGCCGCACTCAGGCCGCGTCTGTCATCTGCGCCACATCCGGCATGCCCGCACTGCCCGTCATGTCGGCCATGTCATCGAAATCCGGGCGCATGTGACGGTCCGACCGGTGCGCGGCCCGTGTCACCAACGCCACACCCCGAAACACCCCGAAACGCCCTGCCCCATCGCGTCCGCGAGGAGAACCGCCCCATGTCCGCAGAGTCGCACCCCACGCTGCCGCCGGTCCGGCTGCACTCCGATGCGGAGCTGGCCCGAGAGGCCCTCGGCGCACCGCTGTTCGCGCGCGCCGTACGGCTCGCCCGCTGGGCCGGACCGGACACCCGCGTCGGCGTCGGCGGCGAGCTCGCCACCGCCCAGCTGCCCGAGGCGGCCGCGGTGCTCGGCCTCGAAGCCGCCGACGAGGACTCCGCCGGGTACGCGAGCCAGGCGTGGCGGGTGGCCGTGGACACCGGACTGGTCGACGTGACCGAACCGGAGGACGACGGCGGGAAGGGCGACGGCGGGGAGGACGACGAGGAACGGTTCGGCACGGCCACCCCCGGTGAGGACCTCGCGCTGGTGACGGGCGGGGCGCCCGGCGACGTACTCGACCTCTGGCTGGCGGCCCTGGACACGGTCCTCGCCGACGCGGCCGTACCCGACCTCGACGACCTCGTCGACGCGCTGGACGCCGGCGGCGAGATCGACTTCGACCGGCTGGACTGGAACCCGGGGCGCGAGGCGGACTTCCTCGACGGGGTCCTCGCCAACCTCTACCTGCTCACCGTCGCCGAGGGCGGGGCCGCGGACGAGCCGGTTCCGCTGCCGGTGCTCGCCGCGTCGATGGTCGTGCCCGACGACATGGGCGAGCCGACCGATGCCGTACTGGAACAGGTCTCGGACGCGATGATGCGCCTCGACGACCAGTTCCGGCAGCTGGAGCCGATCGGGCTGGTGGAGTTCCGGCCCGTCGACGAGGCGCTGATGGCGGAGGCCGAGGGGCCCCTGGAGCCGGAGACCGCGAGCGCCGTGGACGACGAGGACGTGTCCCGCTACGGGATGGTCCGCCTGACCCCCCTCGGCCTCTACGGGGTCCGGGCCCGGATGCTGGAGGCCGGGGTCGATGCCCCCGCCGTCGGCGAACTGGCCGAGAAGGGCGCCGACGTACTGCTCGACGCGGTCTCCTCCTACTCCGAGAGCGCCGCCCAGGCCGAGATCGAGCAGTGGCTGGCGGGCCGGGAACCGGCCGCCGCGGCCGCCGAACTGCTGGCCGCCGCCCGCGGGGACGACGAGGGCGGCCCGCTGCGCCGGCTCCGGTGCCAGCAGGCCCTGGCGCCGGCCGGGCCGGAGGCCGAGCCCGCGGTCCGCTCGGTGCTGGACGACCCGGAGCTCGGCGGGCTCGCCCGGGTCTGGCTGGCGGAGCGCGGGGTGAGCGACGTACCGGCGCCGGACCAGGAAATGGTGTTCTGGCTGACAGTGGACACGATCGCGGCGCAGCTCGCCGCGGACGGGGAGACGGAGGAGCTGCCGCTCCTGATGGAGACCCTGACCGCGCATCACGCGGGCTTCTTCGAGCAGGCATGGCGGGTGGAACACCCGGCGACGGCATACGTCCTGGAGGCGATGGGCCGGCTGCACCCGGACAGGAAGGCGGCCAAGGAGGCCCGCAAGGCCGCCTTCAAGGCCCGCTCCCGCCGTCCGGCCTAGGGGTTCCTGTCGTTCCGGCGGGTGGTGACAATGCGCCGTTCCTGCGGCCGGAGTTGGCCATTCCGGGACAGGGCAAGGGGCCGGTTCCTCTTGGTGGGTAGTTCAGCCGCCGTTCACGTGCGGGCGAGAGCGTGTGCGCCGACGACCGCACGACAGGCGCACCACCTCCCCACCCCTGGAGCCCCGATGCCGCTCAGCCGCAGAGACTTCACCGCTCGTACCGTCATCGCCGGCGCGGGAGTCGCGCTCACCGGGACGGTCGGCGCCCTCGCCACCGCCCCGGGGGCGCTCGCCGCCGAGGACGGCACGGAGCGCGACGAGCACGGACGGCCCTGCGAGCCGGGCTACGGCCCGCTCGTGCCCGACCCGGCGGGACTGCTGGCCCTGCCCGCCGGGTTCACGTACCGCGTCATCACGCACAGCGGGGTCACCAGGCTGGACTCCGGCGAGACCACCCCGTCCAACCACGACGGGACCGCCGCCTTCGAGGGGCACCGCGGCGTCACCCTCCTCGTCAACAACCACGAGCTCAAGGGCAAGCGGGAGAACTGGGCCCACCCCGTCCCGCTCACGGAGGGCCTGGTCTACGACCCGGCCGCGGCCGGCGGGTGCACGGTCGTCGAGGTCCGGCGCGGCGGCGAGATCGCCGAATGGGTGGGTATCGCCGGTACGTCGACCAACTGCGCGGGCGGTGCCACGCCCTGGGACACCTGGCTGACCTGCGAGGAGAACTCGGACCTCGCCGGCAAGAACGGGATGACGAAGGACCACGGCTACGTCTTCGAGGTCGACCCGCACGACCGGCGCGCCAACCGCGACCCGCGGCCGGTCAAGGCCTTCGGGCGCTACGACCACGAGGCCGTGGTCATCGACCCGCGCCAGGGCCACGCCTACCTGACCGAGGACGCCTCCGGCCCCAACGGGCTGCTCTACCGCTGGACCCCGCCCCGCGGCTTCCACCACGGGCGCGGCAGGCTCCGTACGCTGGCGGCCGACGCCGGCGTGCTCCAGGCCGCCAAGTGCATCGACAGCTCCGGCCGGTTCGTCGACGACTTCTCGCGCACCACGAAGACCGGCACCGTGTACGGGGTCGACTGGGTGGACGTGCCCGACCGCGACGCCCGGACCGTACCGGTGCGCAAGCAGTTCGCGGACGGTCAGGTGACGCGCGGGCGCAAGCTGGAGGGCATGTGGTGGGCGGACGGCGGCGCGTACTTCGTCTCGTCCTACGCCCGTGAGGAGAGCCCGGGCCCGGCCCACGACGGCCAGGTCTGGTTCTACGACCCCAAGCGGCGTACGGTCCGGCTCACCGTCCTGATCGGGGTCAACGCGGACCCGTCGGCGGACGGCGGCTACGACGGCCCCGACAACATCACCGTGTCCCCGTACGGCGGCCTGATCATCGCGGAGGACGGCTCGGGGCTGCAGCACCTGTTCGGCGCGACCGCGTCGGGGCGCACCTACCCGCTGGCGCGCAACGAGCTGAACATCGGGTCGGCCGAGGCGCCGGAGTACTCCGAATTCACCGGTGTCTGCTTCGCCCCGGACGGGCGCACGCTGTACGCCAACATCCAGGACCCGGGCATCATGCTGGCCATCACCGGGCCGTGGCGGCGCGCGCACTGACGTCGGCGGCGCCGACGCGCACGCGTCCGACGCGCACGCGCCTACTGGGCCGGGGAAACCTCCGCGCGCGAGGCCTCGGCCCACTCGGCGAGCAGGAACTCATATGCCTCGGAGGGCCACTCGCCGTCCACCCGCGTCTCGACGAGGTGCCGTATCGCCTCGTTCGCCTCGGCGGCGGACGGGCGGGCGGGACCCGCGGGGCTGAGTGTCTTGTACATGCTTCCAAGGCTACGGGCGGGCACTGACAGCCACTTACGGATTACGCGTGGCATCCATCACCCGGGACGCGCACCGGTGGCCGCATATGCCCGCCCACCTGCTCAGAGTGCCTGCGCGGCCGGCTTGACCATGCCGCGCACTGTGCGCGACTTCACAAAGTCGCCCATGGCGGTCATCTCCCACTCGCCGGAGAACTGCTTGATCAGCTTGGCCATCATCACGCCGGTCTGGGGCTCGGCGCCCGTGAGGTCGAAGCGCACCAGCTCCTCGCCGCTCGCCGCGTCGATCAGACGGCAGTAGGCCTTCGCCACCTCGGTGAACTTCTGGCCGGAGAAGGAGTTGACTGTGAAGACCAGACCGGTGGCGTCGGCGGGGATCCGGCCGAGGTCCACGACGATCACCTCGTCGTCGCCCGCGCCCTCGCCGGTGAGGTTGTCGCCGGAGTGCTTGATGGCGCCGCCGAGGATGGACAGCTTGCCGAAGTAGCAGCTGTCGATGTGGTTGCGCTGGGGGCCGTACGCGATGACGGACGCGTCGAGGTCGATGTCCTTGCCGCGGAAGGCGGGCTCCCAGCCCAGACCCATCTTGACCTGGGAGAGCAGCGGGCGGCCGCCCTTGACGAGGGAGACGGTCTGGTTCTTCTGGAGGCTGACCCGGCCCTTGTCGAGGTTGATCTTCCCGCCGCCGGCGGCGGGAACCGGAGCCGGGGGCGCGGGCGGGGCGGGCGGCACGGGCGCGGCGGGTGTGGTGGCGCCGCCGAGCCAGGGGGAGGCCGGGTAGGAGACGGGCGGGGCCGGGGGCGCGGCGGGCGCCGGGGGCGCGGGCGGGGCCACGGCCTGGGGAGCCGCGGGCTCCTCGTCCACGGAGACCCCGAAGTCGGTGGCGATGCCGGCGAGGCCGTTCGCGTACCCCTGGCCGACCGCGCGCACCTTCCACACGCCGCCGCGCAGGTAGATCTCGACGACGACCAGCGCGGTCTCGGTCGCCAGCTGCGGCGGGGTGAACGAGGCGATCACCGCGCCGCCGTCGGCGCTGCGCACGGTGGCGGTGGGCTCGATGCCCTGGAAGTTCTGCCCGGCGGCGTCGGGGCTGGCCGTGACCACGATCCGCTCGATGCCCGGGGGCACGGCGCCGGTGTCCACGGTGATCGAGTCCGGCGTCGAACCGCCGCCGGACCGGTAGCCGACACCGGGCCCGGCGGGCTGGTTGAAGAAGATGAAGTCGGCGTCGGAGCGCACCTTGCCGTCCGCCGTGAGGAGCAGGGCGGACACGTCGAGCCGCACCGGCGCAGCCACGTCGACCGTCACGCGGACGGCATTGAGCGGCAGGTTGGATCCAGGGGTCATAGCGGTCATGCCCGGAGAACGACCGGAGGGGCTTTGCCGTTCCCTTACCCTCGCGATATTTCCGCGCCGCGTTTCCGTTCCGCTTGCGGCGGGCGGGTCCGTACGGCCGAGGGGAGCCCGCCGCCGAAACGGTGGCGGGCCCCTCGTTCGGACGGGGGGGGGGTGACCTGCCGGATATCAGGAACGACGTTCGAAACGGAAGACGGCGGCCGCACCCCAGGCCGTCACCCCGATGGTGAACCAGTCGTCCGTCCGGTCCGAGCCCATGAGGAACGCGATGAAACCGGCGACGAAGGCGATCAGGCCGCACACCCCCAGCGCGATGCCGAGCACGGGGCGGGCGGTACGTGCCAGCTGGCGGCGCAGGACGCGGCGGCGGGCGCGGCGCCGACGGCGCTTGAGCCGGCGGATCTCGGTCTTCTGCCGGGCGACCTCGCCGTTGCGGCAGAGCAGCTCGTGCTCGGCCGCGGCGATCAGGTCGTCCAGAGTGTGCCCCAGGACCGCCGGGGCGTTCGTGTGTTGCGGACCGTACTCATCGGGCATGCTGCTCATGGGATGTCCTTTCACAGGGGTGTCCGTCGGCCCGCTGCTCTCGGTTCGAAGGCCTGGCGAGCAGCGGGCTTCATGCTGCGCGGGGTTACTGCAGCCGTACGGCGCAGACCGCGGTGAGGGCCGCGGCGCCGATCGTGAGCCAGAGCGGGGCTGCGAACGGCCAGCGCGGCAGAGCCGCCCAGATCTGACCGGGGGGGATCAGCTGCCAGCCCCCGTCCGCCCGTGTACGGCGCCCGTGGTTGCGGCGCCCCTGGCTACGGCGTCCGCGCCAGAGCCGCCCTTCGGTCTTGTCGGCCGCGCCCTCCTCAAGCCGGGCGAGACGCCGGGCGGCCTCGGCGTACACGTGGTCGAGCTCTGGTTCGACGTCCCTGACGGTGAGCCGCGCACGAGCCCAGGCGTGCAGCGCCCGGAGGTGCCGGCCGTACCAATTCTCGAAGCCGAGGTTTTCGCCCTCGTTCGTCATGTGCATCCTCTTTCCAACTTGGCTCTCACTGGCCGGGTAGTGGGCGGGGCCGTCGCCTGGTTGCAGCCGTACGACGGCCCCGCCCGCGTATGTGCGGGACTGCCGTGGTCACTCGTCGCTTTCGATGTAGCCGGCCTTCTCGCCGAAGGGGCGGAGGGCCTCCTTCAGGCTGGGGAACTTCTCCTCGGCGCGTTTGACGGCCGTACGCACCGTCCGGCGGGACACCCCGAGCCGTTTGGCGATCTTCGCGTCGCTGAGCAGGGCGCCCTCCTCGCTGAAACGCAGTTCGAGGACGGCGCGCTGACGGCCTTTGAACTGCTTGCGGAAGAGGTTCCAGAACGCGTTGAGCTCGTCCGGCGCGAACCGGAAGTCGTCCTTGTCCTCGTCCTCGTCCCGGTTCTCGGTTTCCGGTGGCTCGTCGTCGGGGCCGCCGGGGTCGACGAGGTGGTCGAAGTACGTCGTGGGGTACGCGTTCCTGCGGTCGCGGTTCTCCTTCCGGTTCAGGATCTTGATCTGGTTGAAGATCTCGTCGGTGAGGAGGTCCGTCACCTCCTCCAGTCCGGGATTCCTGTCGGCCTGGTCGAGCCGTACGAGCAGGCAGATGGCCGCCTCGCTCATGACCTGGATCTTGCTGTCGCCCGAGAGGGCGCGGAAGTCAGGGCTGACCAGTGCCCTCGACTCTGCGGCCCGGTACGCCTCGCGAAGGGTCTCGCGCGGCGGAGGCCCGCATCGCTGGGCAGGAATCTCGGTCACCGGTTGCCTCCACGCACTTGCCGACTCGGGGGTGGGACCGCCTGAAGGTGGTCCTACCCCTTGCGGAGATCGGCGGCAAAGTAGCCCGAGGCATCCATGTGGGTGCAGGTGACGGAGCGCCACACGGGGAGGGGGTGTCGCATACGGAAGGCGGCCGCCCTCCCGGGGTCGGGAAGGCGGCCGCTCGGGTCGCATGGTGGGCCGGGGCTGAGGAGCCGGGCCCCTTCTGCGGTGCCGGTGGTGGCGCCGGTGGTGGTTGCGGTGGTCGTACCGGCTGCCGGAGCGCGGCGCGTGTTCCGCTCAGCCCCCGGTGACCTGGCGCGGCAGCTTCAGCGGGTTGGCCTCGCGCAGCTCCGCCGGAAGGAGCGCGTCCGGCACGGACTGGTAGGCCACCGGCCGCAGCCAGCGCTCGATCGCGGTGCCGCCCACCGAGGTGGAGTGCGAGGTGGCCGCCGGGTAGGGGCCGCCGTGGTGCTGGGCCGGGGCCACCGCGACCCCGGTCGGCCAGCCGTTGACGACGATCCGCCCCGCCAGCCCGGTGACCTGCCCGATCAGCTCGGCGGCCGGGCCCGGCGCGCCTTCGGTCTCGGCGGCCGACAGCTGGAGGGTTGCGCTCAGGTTCCCGCCGAGGAGCCCGAGCACCGCGCCCGCCTCGCCCTGGTCGGCGTACCGCACGACGACGGTGACCGGACCGAAGCACTCCTCCAGGAGAACCTCGTACGCGCCTCCCTCCAGGAGGTGCTCGGCCCGTACGGTCAGGTAGCCCGCCCCGACGGTGTGTTCGCCGCCGGAACCGGGGGTCACGGGTGCGTCGACGCCGGGCAGCGCGGCCCGTTCGCGTACCCCGGCGACGAAGTTCTCCCGCATCCGGTGGTCGAGCAGCACCCCGGGCTCGGTCTCCCCGAGGGCCTTGGTGAGCTCGCCGGTCACCCGGTCGCCGTCCGCGCCCTCGGGGACCAGGACCAGGCCGGGCTTCACGCAGAACTGGCCGACGCCGAGGGTGACGGAGCCCGCGAGCCCGGTGCCGATCTCCTCGGCGCGTTCGGCCGCGGCCGCCGGCGTGACCACGACGGGGTTGAGGGAGCCCAGTTCGCCGTGAAAGGGAATGGGTACGGGCCGGGCGGCGGCCGCGTCGAACAGAGCCCGCCCGCCCCGGATGGAACCGGTGAATCCGGCGGCCGCCACCAGGGGGTGGCGGATCAGCTCCAGGCCCGCGTCGAACCCGTGGATCACGCTCACCACCTCGGCCGGGAGCCCGGTCAGGACCGCGGCGCGGCGCAGCAGCGAGGCGCACAGCTCGGAGGTGGCGGGGTGGTCGGGGTGCGCCTTGACGACCACCGGGCAGCCGGCGGCGAGCGCGCTCGCGGTGTCCCCGCCGGGGACGGAGAAGGCGAGCGGGAAGTTGGAGGCGGCGTAGACCGCCACCACGCCCAGCGGGACCTTGTAGCGGCGCAGTTCGGGGCGCGGCGGGCTGAGGGAGGGGTCGGCGCGGTCGATCCGGATGTCGAGGTAGGCCCCGGCGTCCACGGCGTCGGCGAAGGCGCGCAGCTGGCCGGTGGTGCGGGCCAGTTCGCCGGTGAGCCGGCCCGGGCCGAGCGCGGTCTCGGCGTCGGCGGCCTCGATCACATGGGCCGCGGCCTCGTCGAGCAGTGCGGCGGCGGCGCGTAGGAAGGCGGCGCGCACGGTGGCGTCGGCGAGCGGGCCACGGGCGGCGTGGGCGGCCCGTACGGCTTCGTCCACCTCGCGGGGTGTGGCCTCCACCGCAACCTGTTCGCGCTGCTTCCCGGTGCGGGGGTCCACACTCCAGACTGGTGTCGTTGTCATGGCCCACTGCCTCCTGGATCGTTCAGTATTCTGAACGCGGTTCCGGTGGATGAATGATCACATCTGTCGTGGACTCTATTTCCGCGTCCTCGGCGTGACAAGAGGCGATCAGAGGGGAAGCAGGCGTATGACGACGACCGAGTCGGGGATCCCTGCCCAGGCGGCGCCCGTCAAATCGGCGGTGCGGACCGTCCTGCTGCTGGAGCACTTCGCGGCGCGCCCGGGGCTGCACAGCCTGGCCGACATCCAGAACGACCTCTCCCTGCCCAAGTCCAGCCTCTACATGCTGCTGCGGACCCTGGTGAACCTGGGGTGGGTGGAGACGGACGCGACGGGCACCCGGTACGGCATCGGCGTACGGGCCCTGCTGGTCGGCAGTTCGTACATCGACGGCGACGAGGTGGTCGCGGCCGCCCGGCCCACGCTGGACCGGCTCTCCGACGACACGACGGAGACCATCCACCTGGCCCGGCTGGACGGCACGAGCGTGGTCTACCTCGCCACCCGGCAGTCCCAGCACTACCTGCGCCCCTTCACCCGGGTCGGGCGGCGGCTGCCCGTGCACTCGACGGCGCTGGGCAAGGCCCTGCTGGCCACGCACACGGACCAGGAGGTACGGGGGCTGCTGCCGCGGCGGCTGGAGGCGGTCACCGAGCACACGGTCACCGACCGGGAGCAGCTGATCGAGGAGCTGGCGCTGGTGCGGGAGCAGGGGTACGCGGTGGACCGGGAGGAGAACACGCTCGGGCTGCGCTGCTTCGGGGTGGCCGTGCCGTACCGGACGCCGGCCCGGGACGCGGTGAGCTGCTCGGTGCCGGTGGCCCGGCTGACGGGGGAGCACGAGCAGGTCATCAAGGCGGCGCTGTTCGAGGCGAGGGACCGGCTGTCGGTGGTGACGCGGCGCATGTGACGGGGCGCGGGGTGACGGGCCGCGGGGCGACGGGCCGCGGGGCGACGGGCCGCGGGGCGCGAGGCGCAGGGCCGCAGGCGCCGGGGCGGGCATGGTTCCTCCCCCACGTGGGGGAGACGGTTCCCCTTCAAGGGGGAGGTGGCGGGGCCGCGCAGCCGCGACCGTTGAGTCATGAACACGCGCGAGAGGCACCCGAGTGACCTGACGGACGTGAAGCGGCCGTCGCCCTCCCGCCCGGGGACCGGGCGACGGATCCTGCGGGCGGTGGCCCTGGCCGCCACCGTGCCGTATCTGGGGCTCAAGACGGTCTGGGTGTGCGGGAGTCACCTCGGGATACCCGAGGGCAGCGTGCTGCGGGAGCCGGGCCCGTTCCTCATCGCGGCCAATTCCGTCACGCTGGCCATGGACGCCTGCGTGATCCTGCTCGTGCTGGTGCTCACCAGGCCGTGGGGCATACGGGTACCGGGCCCGCTGCTGACCGTCCCGGTGTTCGTGGCCTCCGGGCTGCTGACCCCGATCCTGCTCGGCTTCCCGGGCCAACTCCTCGTACGGACACTCGGCTTCGGGACGGAACCCGCCGCGGGGGCGGCGCGGGAGCCCTTCCTGGACCCCTGGGTGTTCCACGTCGTCTACACCGGATTCACGGTCCAAGGACTCGCCCTGGCCGCTCTGTTCGTGCCCTATGCGCGCAAGCGCTGGGGGCAGGCATGGCGGGGGGTGACGGGCGAGCGGCTGCCGTCGTCCACGGGGGTGGTGGCGGCAGCCGCGGCGGCCGTCGGCCTGACGGTGGCGGGGGTGCTGGCGTACTGGGCCTGCGGCGGCCCCGCCGGCCTGGGCGCGGAGCGGGCGGCCGCGTACTGCGCCGACACGGCCGTGGTGTCCGCGGTCCACGCGGTGTGCGCGCTCGCCGCCGGAGCGGGGGCCCTGCTCCTGGCCCGTGGCGGGACGCTCCGGGCGCGGTGGCCGCTCGCTCTCGCCTGGATCGGCGCGGCGGCGACGCTCAGCTGGGGGGCCTGGATGATGATCGCCTCGCTGGGACCACAGCTGGACGGCGGCGAAGGCCCCACCGCCCCCACGCTGTTGATCTACGCTGGCCAGATGATCACCGGATTGCTCACCGGTACCGTCCTCATACGGTTCCTGACCACCCGCCGCCCGGGGTGAACCGGCCGCTGGGCGCGCGGGACCGGTGGCGCTGGGTGCACCTGATCCTCGGCGGCGCCCTGCTGATGCCGTACTTCCTGCTCACGCAGGTGGTGGTCGGCGTCGTCGCGGGCGGGGTCAACGCACTCAACTCCGGCTCGCTGACCCTCGTCGCCTATGCCGCCTCCCTGCCCCTCGTCGCCGTCACGGGGATGTTCGGTCTGGTCCGGCCGATGTCGGTGACCGCCGCACGAGCCATGTGCGAGGTGCCGGGGGAGCGGCTGGCCGACGGTCCGGCGAAGTCCTGGGCCGCACGGGGGCGGGCCTCGGCCTGGTGGACCCTGCACCTGGGGATCGGCGCGCTGATCAGCGGAATGACCCTCGCGGTACCGCCGATGGCGGTCATGCTGATCGCGGCGCCGGTCGTGGGGCGGATGAGGGACGTCCAGTTGACCTACGGCTGGTTCGCAACGGACGCCGGCCCGTACATCGCCCCCCTGGTCGGGATCGGGCTGCTGGCCGGGCTCACCCTGTGCGCGGTCGGGGCCGGGAAGCTGCTGGCCGGGACCGCGCCCGTACTGCTCGGGCCCACGGCCGCGGACCGGCTGGCCGCGGCCGAGGAGCGGGCCGCCGACCTGGCCGTGCGCAACCGGCTGGCCCGGGAGCTGCACGACGCCGTCGGGCACGCGCTGAGCGCCGTCACCCTCCAGGCGGCCGCCGCCCGGCGGATGCTGGAGCGCGACCCCGCCTTCGTACGGGAGGCGCTGACCGCGATCGAGGACACCACGCGGCGGACGGTGGGCGAGCTCGACGCCGTACTGGGCCTGCTGCGGGACGGGGACCCGGCCCGGCCGGACGCCGCGCCCGCACCCACCCTCGCCGCCGACCTCGGCGGGCTGCTGGCCCGTACCCGGGCCGCCGGAACCACCGTCACCGCACACCAGGACCCCGGACCCGCGGGGGACTGGGACGCCCTCCCGGCGATCGCCTCCCGCGAGGCGTACCGGATCGTCCAGGAGGGCCTCACCAACGCCCTGCGCCACGGCGCCGGCCCGGTGGATCTGCGGATCCGCGTACAGGCAGGCCCCGGCACCGCACACCGTGAACTGGAGATCACCATGACCAATCCGCCGGCGGCTCCCGCCGAGGACCGGGAGACCCGCACCACCGGGGGCCGCGGACTGCGCGGCTGCGCGGAACGGGCCGCGCTGCTCGGCGGCAGCGTCGAGGCCGGCCCGCACGGGGACCGGTGGCGGCTGCGGGCCGTCCTCCCGCTCGCCGGGGAGGACCTGTGACCGCGCCCGCGCCGACCCCTCCTCCCGCGCCCGCCCCCGCGCCGCGGCCGCCGCTGCGCATCGTGCTCTGCGATGACGAGCGGATGGTCCGCACCGCGCTGCGGGTCATCCTGGAGGCCGAGGCCGACATGGAGGTCGTCGGCGAGGCGGCCACCGGGGCCGAGGCGGTTCCACTGGTCCGCTCACTGGCTCCCGACGTGGTGCTCATGGACGTCCGGATGCCCGAGATCGACGGGATCCGGGCCACCGGGCAGATCCTCGCCACCATGGCCGAACCGCCCCGGATCGTGGTCGTCACCACCTTCGAGAACGACGCGTACGTCTATGACGCGCTGCGCGCGGGAGCCGTCGGCTTCCTCCTCAAGCGGGCCGACCCCGACGAGCTGATCGGCGCGGTCCGGCTCGTTGCCCGCGGCGACTCGCTGCTCTTCCCGGCCGCCGTCCGCTCCCTCGCCGCGGCCCACACGGCGGGCGCTCCGCCCGCCGCGGCGGCCTGGGTGGCCCGGCTCACCGAGCGCGAGGCCGACGTACTGCGACTGATGGCCACCGGGCTGTCCAACCACGAGATGAGCGAGCGCCTCGGCGTCGGACCGCAGACCGTCAAGACGCACGTCGCGGCGGTCCTCACCAAGACCGGCTCCCGCGACCGCACCCAGGCGGTCATCGCGGCCTACGAGGGGGGCTTCATCATGAAGAAAGGCTGAGAACCCCGCCACAATCGGGGCAGAGCGGAACGGCTGGGAGTCCTGGGACGTCTTTCCGGGGGATGAACAAGACGATCAGGCGTGCGTCGGTCTTCTGTCTGCTTCTGGTGCTGGCCCTGTTGGTCCGCGTCACCTGGGTGCAGGCGTACCAAGGCCAGGCCCTCGCAGACGACAAGCACAACCGCCGGAATCTCATCGGGCAGTACGAGAACCCGCTGGGCAACATCATCGTGGGCGGGGAGGCGATCACCGGCTCGGAGAAGACGGGCGGCAAGGACTTCGGCTACAAGCGGACCTACGTCGACGGCCCCCTCTACGCACCGATCACGGGCTACAGCTCCCAGGCCTACGGCACCACCCTGCTGGAGGGCATCTACAAGAACGTCCTCAACGGCTCCGACAGCCGACTGCGGACGATGATGGACATGCTCACCAACAAGCGGGCCTCCCCCGGGAACGTCCTGACCACCATCGACAAGGACGTCCAGAAGGCCACCTACGACGCGCTCCAGGGCAAGCAGGGCGCGGCCGTGGCCCTGGACCCGAAGACCGGCGCGATCCTCGCCGTCGTGAACAACCCCTCCTTCGACCCGGGCAGCATCGCCGGCGCCAACGACAAGAAGGCCTGGGACGCGCTCTCCGCGGACAAGGGCAAGGCCATGGAGAACGTGGCGCTGCGCAAGCCCCAGGCGCCCGGCTCCACGTTCAAGCTGGTCACCCTCGCCGCGGCGATCGAGAACGGACTCGTCACCGACATCGACCGGCAGACCGGGATCGCCGACCCGTACACGATCCCCGGCACCCGCACCCCGCTGCCCAGCGAGGCGGGCTCCGCGGCCTGCAACAACGTCTCGGTGCGCACCGCCCTGCGGCTGTCCTGCAACAACGTCTTCGCCGAGCTCGCCTCCAAGCTGGGCCAGGACAAGATGCGGGCGACGGCCGAGAAGCTCGGCTTCAACGTGCAGATCGACACCCCGGTCCGCACCAACCCGCCCAGCAAGTACCCGTCGAAGAAGATGTCGATCGACCAGGTCGCGCAGACCGGTATCGGCCAGTTCGACGTACAGGCCACCCCGCTCCAGATGGCGATGGTGACGGCGGCCATCGAGAACGACGGCAAGCTCGTCGCCCCGCACATGGTCTCCGAGGTCACCGACGCGGGCGGCAACGTGCTGGAGAGCTTCAAGGACCCGAAGTCCCAGCAGGTCATGGACGAGAAGACCGCCTCGATGATCCGCGACGCCATGCGTACGGTCGCCACCGAGGGCGGCGGCAAGCCGGCCCAGGTGTCCGGCGCCGAGGTCGGCGGCAAGACCGGGACCGCCCAGCGCGGTGTCAACAACAGCCTCGCTCCGCTGGCCTGGTTCACGTCCTACGGGAAGTCGAACGGCAAGCAGATCGCCGTGGCCGTGGTGATCGAGAACTCCGACACCGACCGCTCCGAGATCGGCGGCGGGAAGCTGGCCGCCCCGATCGCCCAGAAGATGATGGCGGCGTGGCTGAAGAATTAGCCACGGAAGCCGTGCGGCCGACGCGCCGGGAACCGTCGAGGCGCCCGGCGCGTTCCCAGTCCCATGATCAGAGCCGCGCAGCCCGCCGACCTCCCCGCGATCGCCGCCCTGCACACCCGGGCCCGCGCCACCTACTACCAGGGCCACATCCCCGAGCAGGCCTACCTGGGCGACGCCGAGCTCCATCGGACCCGCGAGGGCTGGTCGCGGGCCATCGCCCGGGACGCCGCCGAGGGCGAGGTGCTCTGCGCCGAGCAGGACGGTGAGCTCACCGGGGTCGCCGCGTTCCGTACGCGGGACGGGGAGACCACCCTCACCCAGCTCCACGTCGACCCCGTCCACTGGCGCCGCGGCACCGGGGCCGCCCTGCACGCCGCCTGCCTGGACGCCTGGCGGCGGGCCGGAATCCGCCGGGTCCGCCTGGAGGTCTACGAGCACAACCTCCGCGCCCAGGCCTTCTACGCCACCCAGGGCTGGCTCGCGGACCCGTCGGCCCCCCGCTCCGGCACCCACCGCACGCTGTGGCTGCAGGTCGGCCGGGTTCCGGCCCCGTCCGGGGAATGAGACGGGCCGGTGAATGGTTGAACTGCAAACCGTTTCACCCCCCGAACCCGGAGAGAAAAAGGATCATGCGCGTCGAAATCTGGAGCGACATCGCCTGTCCCTGGTGCTACATCGGCAAGGCCCGTTTCACCAAGGGGCTGGCCGAGTTCGCGCACCGCGACGAGGTGGAGGTCGTCTTCCGGTCCTTCGAGCTCGACCCGGGCGGGGCGAAGGGCGTCACCGCTCCCGTCGTGGAGATGCTCGCCAAGAAGTACGGCCGCACCCTCGACGAGGCGCGCGGCATGGAGGAGCACGTCGCCGCCAGCGCCCGCGCGGAAGGACTCACGTACCGCACCGAGGGCCGCGACCACGGCAACACCTTCGACATCCACCGGCTGCTGCACCTGGCCGCCGCCCGCGGCCGGCAGGAGGAGCTGCTCGACCTCGCCTACCTGGCCAACTTCGGCGAGGAGCGCTCCGTCTTCGACCCCGAGGTGCTGATCGCGCTCGCCGTCGAGGCCGGACTGGACGAGGCCGAGGCCCGCGCCGTCCTCGCCGACGGAGCCGCCTACGCCGACGAGGTCCGCGCCGACGAGCGCGAGGCCGCCGAGCTGGGCGCGAACGCCGTGCCGTTCTTCGTCCTCGACCGCCGCTACGGGATCTCCGGCGGGCAGCCGGCCGAGGTGTTCACCCGGGCCCTGGAGCAGGCGTGGGCCGGGCGTGAGGTCGAGGAACCGGCCGGGACCGCCGAGGCCTGCGAGCCCGACGGCGCCTGCGCGGTCCCTCGGGCATAAGGGCTACCCGGGGTGGGTCCGGGGAACCCGGCCATGGATTTCGGGTCGTTCCTGGAGCAGAGTTGGAGACATGGATCTTCCGCTCCCCGAAGCGACCCGAGCCGAGTTCGCCCACTCCACCACCTACCTCAACACGGCCAAGTGCGGGGTCGTCCCCCGTTCCGCCGTCGCGGCCGTACGGGAACTGGCCGAGGCGGCGGGGGCCGGGCTCCCCACCGGCTTCGGCGACTTCGCCCGCGTCAACGGGGCCCGGGCGGCCTTCGCACGCCTGGTCGGGGTGGACACCGACCGGGTGTCCGTCGGCTCGGCCGTCTCCACCCACGTCGGCCTCGTCGCCGCCTCGCTCCCGTCCGGCGCCGAAGTGCTGTGCCCCGAGGGCGATTTCTCCTCCGTGATCAACCCGTTCGTGGCGCGCGGCGACCTCAAGGTGCGCTTCGCCCCGCTCGAATCCGTCGCCGAGGCCGTCGGCCCCGACACCGCCCTGGTCTCGCTGAGCGCCGTGCAGTCCGCGGACGGACGCAAGGCCGACCTGGCGGCGGTACGCGCCGCGACCACCGCCCACGGGGCCAGGATGCTCGTGGACGCGACCCAGGCGGCCGGCTGGCTCCCCTTCGACGCCTCGCCCTACGAGTACACGGTCGCCGCCGGCTTCAAATGGCTCCTCGGCGTGCGCGGAGCCTCGTACCTGACCGTGTCACGGGAGGCCCAGGACACGCTGACCGCGCTGCACGCCGGGTGGGTGCCGGCGGTGGCCGAGGGGGACCCCACCTACGGGCCGATGACGGAACTCGCCCACGGAGCGTGGAGGTTCGACGAGTCCCCGGCCTTCCTGGCCTACCACGCGTCCGCGCCCGCACTGGCCCTGCTGGAGCAGATCGGCATCGAGGCCGTGCACGCCCACGACACCGCCCTGGCCGCCCGATACCGGGCCGGGATCGCCCGCCTGGGCCACGAGCCCGTCCCCGGCGACTCCGCCATCGTCTCCGTGCCGGGCCTCGCCGACCGGCAGCCCGCCCTGGAGGCGGCCGGGATCGCCACGTCGGCCCGTGCGGGCCTGCTGCGGGCCTCGTTCCACCTGTACAACACGGAGGCGGACGTGGACCGGCTCCTGGACGTACTCTCCGCCTCCTGAAGCGGCGGGGCCCGTGCGTACAGTGCGGCCATGAGCGATGTGACGGGTGTGAGCGATGCGGGCGATGCGGGCGACGTGAGCGAGGTGCGCGGAGTGGGCGAGGTGGGTGAGGTGCTGCACGTGAAGGGGCGCGTGCTCGTCGGGCCCGACGAGGTGCGCGACGAGCTCTGGGTGGTCGGCGGGCGGATCTCCTACGAGCGTCCGCGCGGCGCCCGCGAGGTCACCACGGTGACCGGCTGGACCCTGCCCGGACTGGTCGACGCGCACTGCCACGTGGGCCTGGACGCCCACGGGCCGGTCGACGCCGAGACCGCCGAACGCCAGGCGCTCACCGACCGCGACGCCGGCACCCTCCTCATCCGCGACGCCGGATCGCCCTCCGACACCCGCTGGATCGACGACCGCGAGGACCTGCCGAAGATCATCCGGGCCGGCCGGCACATCGCCCGCACCCGCCGGTACATCCGCAACTACGCCCACGAGATCGAGCCCGCCGACCTCGTCGAGTACGTCGGCCGGGAGGCGCTGCGCGGCGACGGCTGGGTCAAGCTCGTCGGCGACTGGATCGACCGCGAGGTCGGTGACCTCGCCGCCTGCTGGCCGCGCGCCGAGGTCGAGGCGGCCATCGCCGAGGCGCACCGGCTGGGCGCCCGCGTCACGGCGCACTGCTTCGCCGAGGACTCGCTGCGCGACCTGGTCGAGGCGGGCATCGACTGCGTCGAACACGCCACCGGCCTCACCGAGGACACCATCCCGCTGTTCGCGGAGCGCGGGGTCGCGATCGTCCCGACGCTCGTGAACATCGCGACCTTCCCGAAGATGGCGGCCGGCGGCGAGGCGAAGTTCCCGGACTGGTCGGCGCACATGCGCCGGCTCCACGAACGGCGCTACGACACCGTCCGTGCCGCCTACGACGCGGGCATCGAGGTCTTCGTCGGCACCGACGCCGGCGGCTCCCTGCCGCACGGCCTGGTCGCGGCGGAGGTCGCGGAACTGGTCAAGGCCGGCATCCCGCCGGTCGAGGCCCTCTCCGCGACGGCCTGGGCGGCCCGCGAGTGGCTCGGCAGGCCGGGGCTGACCGAGGGGGCGCCCGCGGACCTCGTGGTGTACGCCGCCGACCCGCGGGCCGACGTACGGGTCCTGGCGCAGCCGCTGCGGGTCGTCGTGAACGGCACGGTGCGGGCCTGAGCGGGCGCGGGCGCCCGGTTGACGTCGCGTGACATCGGTGGCCCGTCGGTCGTTGAAGACGACCGCGCGGGCCGGGTGTCCGTGAAAGGAGAGAACTCGCGTTCTTCATGAGGTGAAGTGATTCGAATATGCGCCCGGAAACCACCCTTTAGGGTGAAGTGGCTTCAGGTTGACCCCCGTTCACCCACAGTGCGTAAAGATTCCGGGGTCGAGTCCGTCGGCGCCCGCGATGTCCCCCATCGGCGGCGCGACGGCACCCAACTCCCCGGGGGTTCTTCCACCGTGAACAGCCATACCTTCCGCATGCCCGCGGCCGTCCTCGTCGCCACGGGAGCGGTGGCCCTGCTCACCGCTCCGCCCGCCTTCGCCACGGGAGGGGGCGGGGCCGGGGGAGAGGGCAAGGCCGGTGCCGTCGTCCTGCGCGCCGGACTGGACGTGGGCCTGCTGAACGCCGTGCACGTCCCGCTGAAGACGACCCTCAACGAGGTCAGTGCCCCGGCGACGGCCGAGAAGACCGCGCTGGACGTCACCCTCGACGGGGTCGAGGGGAACAAGCCGGTCAGCGTGCTGCACGCCGCGGTGGCCACCTCCAAGGCGACCGCCGACAAGACCCGGGCCGCGGCGGAGGCGAACCTCGCCAAGGCCACCGTCCACGTGCCCGGGCTGCCGCTGCTCTCCCTGATCGAGGTGGAGAAGGCCACCTCCAAGGTCGTGTGCGAGGCGGGCAAGAAGCCCCAGGCCAACGCGAACGTCCTCGGGAAGGTGACGGCGCTCGGCAGAAAGGTCACCCTGTCGGCCGGTGGTCCCACCAAGGTCGACGTCCCCGGCGTGGGTCAGATCGAACTGGAGCTGTCCGGTACGGAGACCACCTCCACCACGGCGGCCGCGGCCGCGCTCCGCCTGAAGGTGGCGGTGAACCCGCTCAACCTGAACGTGGCGAAGGTCGACGGCGAGATCGTGCTCGCCGAGGCGCACTGCGAGTCCCCGGCGGGCGCGGCGTCGGCCTCGACCCCGCCCGCCGACCCGGAGATCAAGCCCCAGACGGCGACGGGCACGGGCACGGTGACCGGTTCGGGCCCCGCCACGTCCGGTGGCACCACCGGTACCAACCTCGCCGAGACCGGCGGCGGTTCACTGACTCCCTACGTTGCGGGCGGGGCCCTGACCCTGCTCGCCATCGGCGGGGGCGCGCTCCTCATCACCCGGCGGGGCAGGACCTCGTAGGGCGACAGGGAGCTCCGGGCCGCCGCCCGGCGCGCCCGCCCCGAGGAGCGCACGGAGGGGGGTGCTCGACGGGTGACGGGCGGGGAGGGGCGGCGTGCCCGGCGACTCGTGGGCGACGGCCCATGAGCCGACGGGCCACGGTGGCCGGGGAGCCCCGTGGCCGACGGGTTCGGCGGGTGACGGGCCCGGCGGTGGGGTTGCTCGGCCGGTGACGGGTTCAGCGGGTGGCGTGCTCCAGGCCCTGCCCGCCCGCGCCGCGTGACATCACGGCCTCGGTGACCTGCTGGTCGATCCGCGCGTACTCGCTGCGCTTCGCCGCCGGAAGCGAGGTGTCCGAGGCCGCGCAGGAGGCGCAGACGACGCGGAAGGGCGGTCCCATGTCCGAGTACTGCGTGAGGTATTCGGCCTTCACCACCTCCCAGCGGCCGGGACGGCCCGCCGCCGGGGAGAAGGTGAAGCGGGGGACCGACGACTGGTTGCCGCGCAGTTTGTCGGCCGGTACGAAGCTGGCGACCTGGTCGCCCATCCCGAAGACCACCCAGGTGCCGTTGATCTTCTCGTAGGGCTGGGGCACGTGGTTGTGCGTGCCGATGATCAGATCGATGTCGGGGAGGCCGTCGGACGAGCGGGAGGCGGTCAGCGCCTGCGCCAGCGTCTTCTGCTGCTCGTCGGGCGCCGTCTGCCACTCGGTACCCCAGTGGACGCTGACCACGACCACGTTCGCGCCCCCCGCCCGGGCGGTCCGGGCGTCGGCGATGATCCGGTCCCTGTCGATCAGGTTGACGGCCCACGGCTTGTCCTGGGGAAGCGGGATGCCGTTCGTGCCGTACGTGTAGGAGAGCTGGGCGACCTTCGCCCCGCCCGCCGCGAGCAGCGCCGGGGCCTTGGCCTCCTCCGCGCTGCGGGCCGAGCCGACATGCGGGACACCGACCCGGTCGAGGTGTTCCAGGGTGCGGGCGAGGCCCTCGTAGCCGTCGTCCAGGGTGTGGTTCGACGCGGTGGAACAGCTGTCGTACCCGGCGTCCTTGAGGGCGTCCGCCAGCTGGTGCGGGGCCTTGAAGGTGGGATACCCGGTGTAGGGGCCGCCGGGGCGCCCGTACGGTATCTCGTGGTGGCATATCGCCAGATCGGCGGCGGAGACCAGGGGTTTGACCCCGGCGAGTATCTTTCGGAAGTCGTACTCCCCGGCCTTGCCCGCGTCGTCCGCCGAGCGCTGGACGATCGACGGGTACGGGATGATGTCGCCGGTCGCCACCAGCGTGAACGGTCTCCCGGCCGCGGCCGGGGCCGCGGCGGTGGCCTCGGGCGCGTCCGCCTCGCCCTGCCCGGGCTCCTTGCCGAGCCGCTGCTCCGTGGCGGGCGCCGATCCGTCGCCGAACAGCTGCGGCGCGGCGTAGATCCCGCCGCCCACGACCGCCAGCGCGGCCAGCGCCGCGGCCATCTTCGCGGATGCCTTCATTCCGGACCCCCCGATGTCATGCGCTGATGCGGGGAATCCTCACCCGGCCCCGCCCCCGCGGCCATCGTATTGCGCCATATGGGTGAGCGGGTCGTCGACGCTCGGTGAGGAGCGCAGGTCAGGCGAGTCCCGTGGAGGGCTGGAGGCTCAGCTCACGCTCAGCCCACGCTCAGCTCGCCCTGGCCGCCCGCTCAGCGCGCGGCCAGGGCGAGGGCGTGGTCCAGGGCCTGGAGCAGCCGCCCCGTCGTCGCCCGGTCGCGCACCGCCAGCCGCAGCCAGGAGTGGTCCAGCCCCGGGAAGGTGTCCCCGCGGCGGACGGCGAAGCCCAGGGCGCGCAGCCGGGTGCGGACCTCGGCCCCGCCCGCCACCCGGATCAGGACGAACGGCCCCTCCGCCACCCCGGCGACCGTCACCTCCTCGAACTCCGCGAGCCCGGCCAGCAGGTGCGCCCGGTCCACCGCGATCCGCCGGGCCGCCTCCTCCGCCTCCGCCAGCGCCGCCGGAGCCACACAGGCCTCGGCCGCCACCAGCGCCGGGGTCGACACCGGCCACAACGGTTGCGCGGCCGCCAGTGCGGCGATCACCTCGGGCTCGGCCAGCACGTAGCCGATCCGCAGCCCCGCCAGCCCCCAGGTCTTGGTCAGGCTCCGCAGCACCACGAGCCCGGGCAGGTCCATCCGTCCGGCCAGGGCTTCCCGCTCGCCCGGGACCGCGTCCATGAACGCCTCGTCCACCACCAGGATCCGGCCCGGCCGGGCCAGCGCGGAGAGGGTTTCCGCCGGGTGCAGCACGGACGTCGGGTTGGTCGGATTGCCGATCACCACCAGGTCCGCGTCTTCGGGCACGGCCGCCGGGTCCAGCGTGAAACCGTCCGCCGCCCGCAGCACCACGCGCTCGACCCGGTGCCCCGCGTCCCGCAGGGCCGCCTCCGGCTCGGTGAACTGCGGATGCACCACGACCGGCCGTACGGCTCCCAGCGCCCGGGCGATCAGGACGAACGCCTCCGCCGCCCCGGCCGTCAGCAGCACCCGCTCGACCGGCAGCCCGTGCCGAGCCGCTACCGCCGCGCGGGCGGCCCGCCCGTCGGGATATGCGGCGAGATCCCCGAGGGAGGCGGCGATCCGCTGCTTGAGCCAGTCCGGGGGTGTGTCCGCACGTACGTTGACCGCCAGGTCCACCAGCGCGGATCCCGCGTCGATCACCTCCGCGTCCCCGTGGTGGCGCAGGTCGTGCGCGTGCGCCGTGGCCACCGCGCAGGTCGCCGCCATCGACCGCCGCTTGGGCACGAGCAGTTCCCCGCCGCCCGCGAGGGCCGCCGCCTCCGCGACCGAGGGGGTTCCGGCGGCGGTGCGCGCCGCCTCCGACGGGTGCGGCACCGTGATGGCGGCCAGCCGTTCGGCGGGGTAGCTCACCAGGGGTACGCCGAAACGTTCCGCCGCACCCGTGAGACCGGCCTCGCCCGCCTTCGAGTCCACCGTGGCCAGCGCCTTCACCGCCCCCACGGACAGCCCGGCCCCCCGCAGCGTCTCCTCGACCAGGGCACAGACCTCCGCGACGGAAACCCCCGCGCGCCCGCCGACCCCGACCACCACCTGCGTCGTGTACTCGCCCACCGGGGGTCCTCCCTCCGTAGTCACCTTCACCGTCAACGCCACCGGCCCCTCACCTGCCCCGGTCGGCCCGTCGTCAACAGTCCGCCGCCCGCCACCCGCGCGCGGACGTGCGCGCGGGGCGAGGAGTCTGTATTCAGGGGCGCATGGCCGTGATCGTGGCGTTGGGCGCGTTCCTGATGACCCTGGCGGGCGGATGGGCGGCGCAGCGCGTCACCGACCGCCGCCACCTCGTGCTGGGCCTGGCCGGCGGGCTGATGCTCGGCGTCGTGGGCCTCGACCTGCTCCCGGAGGCCCTCCACGCGGCGGGCGACGAGGTGTTCGGCGTCCCGCTCGCCCTGCTGCTCTTCGTGGGCGGATTCCTGGTCGCGCACGTCGTGGAACGGCTGCTGGCGGTCCGCCAGGCCGCGCACGGCGCCGAGGACGGGACCCGCGTCCCCCAGGTCGGGCTCACCGCGGCCGCGGCCATGGTCGGCCACAGCCTCGCCGACGGAGTGGCCCTGGGCGCGGCCTTCCAGGTCGGCGGGGGGATGGGGGTGGCCGTGGCGCTGGCCGTCATCACCCACGACTTCGCCGACGGGTTCAACACGTACACGCTCACCAGGCTCTACGGGAACGACCGCCGCAAGGCCCTGCTGATGCTCTTCGCGGACGCCGTCGCCCCGGTCGTCGGCGCGGCGTCCACTTTGCTGTTCACCCTTCCGGAGGAACCTCTCGGCGCGTACCTCGGCTTCTTCGGAGGCGTCCTGCTCTACCTCGCGGCCGCCGAGATCCTGCCCGAGGCCCACCACAAGCACCCCGCCCTGTCCACGCTGATGTGCACGGTGGGCGGGGTCGCCGGGATCTGGCTGGTGGTGGGCATCGCGGACTGAGCGCCGGCCGGGCACGGAGATCACCGCCGGGCTGCCGCGGCTTCCGTGAAACGGCGGGCCACGGACGGCTCGGCCGCCCAGTGCGTGTGCAGGTAACTGGCGTGCACACCCTGCTGTACGAAGCCCTCGACCCGGCGTTCCGGGTGCGTGAACCCCCAGGCCGGGGCCGCGCCGGCGCCCGGCTCGATCACCGTCCGGTGGAACTCGTGCCCGCGCAGCCGGGTCCCCGCCGGCGCGAGCGCGCTGTCGGACACCGCCACCGCCTCGCGGTAGCCGAGGGTGAGGCGGTCCGACATCCGCGCGTCGGCGTCGAGCACCCCGCACATGGGCTTCCCGTCCAGCGAGCGCCCGAGGTAGAGCAGCCCGGCGCACTCGGCGGCGACCGGACCGCCGGCCGCGGCGAAGGCGGCGACGGCCGCCCGCAGAGGTTCGTTGGCGGACAGCTCGGGTGCGTACATCTCCGGGAAGCCGCCGCCGATCACCAGACCGCCGGTGCCGTCGGGGAGCGCCTCGTCCCGGAGGGGGTCGAAGGTGACGACCTCCGCGCCGGCCGCTCGCAGCAGCTCCGTGTGCTCGGCGTACGAGAACGTGAAGGCCGCCCCGCCCGCCACGGCGACGACGGGCCGTCCCTGCGGCGTGGCGGAGCCAGGCGCGGAGGCCGTCGCGGAGGCCGTCAGGGACCGTTCGGGCGACCAGGCTTCGCAGTCCAGCGGCGGGGCCGTGCGGGCGAGCGCCATGAGGGCGTCCAGGTCACAGCCCGCCCGGACCTGCGCGGCCAGCGCCTCCACCGAGGCCAGCGCGTCGGCGTGCCGCTCGGCCACCGGGACCAGCCCCAGGTGGCGCGAGGGAGTGGCCACCTGCGGAGCCCGCCGCAGGACACCGAGGACCGGCATCCCCGCCTCCTCCAGGGCCTCCCGCAGCATCACCTCGTGCCGGTCGGAGCCGACCTTGTTCAGGATCACGCCCCCCAGCCGTACTTGCGGGTCGAAGGAGGCGAAGCCGTGCACCAGCGCCGCCACCGACCGCGACTGCGAGGAGGCGTCGACCACCAGCACCACCGGCGCCCGCAGCAACTTCGCGACCTGCGCCGTCGACGCCAGCTCGCCCCGGCCCGCGGCGCCGTCGTAGAGCCCCATGACGCCCTCGACCACGGCCAGGTCGCACCCGGCCGCCCCGTGCGCGAACAGCGGAGCGACCAGGTCCGGCCCGCACATGAAGGCATCGAGGTTGCGCCCCGGCCGGCCGGTGGCCAGCGCGTGGTAGCCGGGGTCGATGTAGTCGGGCCCGGCCTTGTGCGGGGACACGGCGAGGCCGCGCTCCGAGAAGGCCGCCATCAGGCCCGTGGCCACGGTGGTCTTGCCGCTGCCGGACGACGGCGCGGCGATGACCAGACGGGGCACGTTGAACCGGTCGGACGTCACCACTCGATGCCCTTCTGACCCTTCTGTCCCGTGTCCATCGGGTGCTTGACCTTGGTCATCTCGGTGACGAGGTCCGCGAACTCCACCAGCTTCTCCGGCGCGTTGCGGCCCGTGATCACCACGTGCTGTGTGCCGGGACGGGCCCGCAGCACCTCGATGACCTCGTCGACGTCGATCCAGCCCCAGTGCATCGGGTAGGCGAACTCGTCGAGCACGTACAGCTTGTGCGTCTCGGCGGCCAGATCGCGCTTGACCTGCTCCCAGCCTTCCTTGGCCGCCTGCTCGTTGTCCAGCTGCGCGTCCCGCTGGACCCAGGACCAGCCCTCGCCCATCTTGTGCCAGACGACGGAACCGCCCTCACCGGAGGCGCCGAGCACCTTGAGCGCGTTCTCCTCGCCGACCTTCCACTTCGCCGACTTGACGAACTGGAACACCCCGATCGGCCAGCCCTGGTTCCAGGCGCGCAGCGCCAGCCCGAAGGCCGCCGTCGACTTGCCCTTGCCGGGGCCGGTGTGGACGAAGACCAGCGGGCGGTTGCGGCGCTGGCGCGTGGTGAGCCCGTCGTCCGGAACGACGGACGGCTGTCCCTGAGGCATTACGCGGCCCTCCTGTTGCTGCTGTTGGGTGAAGCGGTGGCTGCCACCGCGGTACGTACGTTCTTCACGAGCCCGGCCAGCGAGTCGGCCCGCAGCCCGTCGAGCGTGACGGCGGGCCCGCCGAGGTCACGGGCCAGTACCCCGGCCAGCCCCAGCCGGACCGGCCCGGACTCGCAGTCCACGACCACGGAGGCGACGCCCCCGGCCTGCAGCAGCCGCGCGCTGTGCCCGGCGAGCTCCCGCGGGCTGCTGTCGGTACGGCCCCCGGCGTTCCCGGCCGAGGTGGCCCGCCCGTCGGTGACGACCACGAGCAGCGGCCGGCGCGAGGGGTCCCGGAGCCGCTCGATCCGCAGCACCTCGTGGGCCTTCAGCAGCCCGGCGGCCAGCGGAGTGCGGCCGCCCGTGGGCAGCTGCTCCAGCCGGGCCGCCGCCGCGTCCACCGAGGAGGTCGGCGGCAGGGCCAGTTCGGCCGTGGCCCCCCGGAAGGTGATCAGGCCGACCTTGTCCCGGCGCTGGTAGGCGTCCAGGAGCAGCGAGAGCACGGCGCCCTTGACGGCGCTCATGCGCTGCCGGGCGGCCATGGAGCCGGAGGCGTCGACGACGAAGAGGACGAGGTTGCCCTCGCGGCCCTCGCGGGTGGCCTGGCGCAGGTCGTCCTTGCGGATCACGAGGCCGCGCCCGGCGCGGCCGCGCGCCTTCTGGTGCGGGGCGGCGGCCTGGATGGTGGCGGCCAGGTGCAGTTTCGTCAGGTGCCCGCGCGGGCGCTGGGCGCCGGTGGTGCGGCCGTGGGCGGTGCGGGCGCGGGACCGGCGTCCGGACGCGCCCTCGCCGAGGCCGGGCACGCTGAGCATCTTGGTCCGGAACGGCTCGGCGGCGCGTACCGCGGCCTGTTCGGGCCCGGCGTTCTCCTGTACGGAGGGCTGCGGGGACTCGGGGGCCTCAGCGGGAGCCTCGCCGGTCTCGGGGGCCTCCGGGGTATCGGCCGAGGCCTGGTCCTCGGGTCCGCCGCCCTGCGGGGGCAGGCCGCCACCGCCGTCGGGACCGCCGTCGTCGGGGCCGCCGTCGGGGCCGCCGTCCTCGGGGCCCTCCGGATCCGGCTCGGGCTCGGGCTCCGGCTCCTCGTCGGGGAACTCGTCCAGGATCCGGTCGAGCATGTCCTCGTCCAGCCCCGGCGCGTCGAAGGGGTTGCGGCGCCGCCGGTGGGGGAGCGCCAGCAGGGCGGCCTGCCGGACGTCTTCCTTCCGTACGTCGGTCCGCCCGGCCCAGGCGGCCAGCGCGGTCGCGGTCCGGGCCATCACGATGTCGGCCCGCATCCCGTCGACCTCGAACCCGGCACAGGTCGCCGCGATCTGCAGCAGTGCGGTGTCGCCGAGCGTGACCTTCGGGAGCAGTGCCCGCGCGGCCACCACGCGTGCGCGGACCTCGTGCTCGTCACCGGCCCAGCGGGTCGCGAAGCCCGCGGGGTCGTCCTCGTAGGCGAGCCGGCGGCGGACCACCTCGACGCGCTGGGCGGGCTCGCGGGAGGCGGCCACCTCGACGGTGAGCCCGAACCGGTCGAGGAGCTGCGGGCGGAGCTCGCCCTCCTCGGGGTTCATGGTGCCGACGAGCAGGAAGCGGGCGGCGTGCCGGACGGAGACGCCCTCGCGCTCCACGTACGAGGCGCCCATCGCGGCGGCGTCCAGCAGCAGGTCGATCAGGTGGTCGTGCAGGAGGTTGACCTCGTCGACGTACAGGATCCCGCGGTGCGCGTCGGCGAGCAGGCCGGGCTCGAAGGCCTTCACGCCCTCGGCGAGGGCCCGTTCGATGTCGAGGGCGCCGACGAGCCGGTCCTCGGAGGCACCGACGGGCAGCTCCACCATGCGGGCGGGCCGCACGCCGCCGGGTCCGGGCTCGTGCGGGCCGTCCGGGCAGACCGGGTCCGGCGCGGTGGGCGCGCAGCTGAACCGGCAGCCCGACACGACGTCCACCTGCGGCAGCAGCGCGGACAGCGCGCGGACGGCGGTGGACTTGGCGGTGCCCTTCTCACCGCGCACGAGCACCCCGCCGACCGCCGGGCTCACGGCGTTGAGCAGGAGCGCCAGCCGCAGGTCGGTCTGGCCGACCACTGCGGTGAACGGATACGGGGTGCTCATGTGTTGCTCACTCCTTGGAAGGCGCGGACCGTTGCCGTGTGCGGTGCTGCTGCTGGGGCTCCGCCCCAGACCCCGCGCCTCGATCGCCGGCGGGGCTTGTTCGGGAAGGGGCGGGGCGGGGGAGCGCCCCGCGGGGCCCGGCCGGCCGTCACGGGGCGCCCGGGGGGAGGAAGGGGAGGTCCGCCGGGGCGCCGGTCTCGATCAGCTTCAGCAGCGCGTCCGTGTCCGCGTGCTGCTCGATCAGGTCGCCCAGCAGGTCCAGCTGTTCCTCCCGCAGCACGCCGAACGACGTGTCCGGCGCCGGGACGAAGCGCCGCCCGGCAGCCGCAGCCACCTCCCGCAGGAACGCCCGGCGGAAGCCGTCCGACTCCAGCGAGCCGTGCCAGTGCGTGCCCCAGACCGAGCCCACCCGGCACCCGTCCAGGAACGGCTCCCCGCCCAGGACCTCGGCCACCCCGTGGTGGATCTCGTACCCGTCCACCGGCTCGCCGAGCGCCGTCCCGGACGGCCGGGCCAGGGTCTTCTCCCGCTCGAAGCGGACGCGCACCGGCAGCAGTCCGAGGCCGTCGACCTCGCCCGCCTTCGATTCGACCTCGTCCGAGATCCGCTCGCCCAGCACCTGGAACCCGCCGCAGATGCCCAGCACCGGCCGCCCCTCGGCGGCCCGCCGCGCCAGCGCGTCCGCGAGCCCGCGTTCCCGCAGCCACTCCAGGGCCTTCACCGTGCCCCGGGTGCCGGGTACGACGACCAGGTCCGCGTCGGCCAGTTCCTCGGCCCGGTCCACGAACCGCACCACGACCCCCGGCTCCGCCGCGAGCGCGTCGACGTCCGTGAAGTTGGACATCAGCGGCACCGCGCACACCGCGACCCGCAGCACGTCCTCGCCCACCGGCGGCGCGACCACGGACTCCCGTACGGCGCCCCGCAGGGAGACCCGCAGGCCGTCCTCCTCGTCGATGCCCAGGCCGTGCTGGAACGGCAGCACCCCGTACGTGGCCCGGCCCGTCAGGCCGCGCAGCATCTCCATGCCCGGCTCCAGCAGCGACACGTCGCCGCGGAACTTGTTGACCATGTATCCCGCGATCAGGGACTGGTCCTCGGGGGAGAGCAGCGCCGTCGTCCCGAAGAAGGACGCGAAGACCCCGCCGCGGTCGATGTCCCCGACCACGACCACCGGGAACCGCGCGGCCCGCGCGATGCCCATGTTCACGATGTCGGTCCGGCGCAGGTTGATCTCGGCCGGACTGCCCGCCCCCTCGCAGATCACGGCGTCATACGTGCCCCGCAGCTGCTCCAGGCAGTCCGTGACGACGCCGAGCAACTGCTCCTGCCGCCCTCCGCGCAGCGCCTTTCCGGGGGACACCGCGCCTGATTGCGGCTGCGCCGCGGGCCCGGACGCCCCGAAGAACCCGCGCGCACTCATCTCGCCCACCGGCTTGCCCAGCAGCACCACCTGGCTGCTCCGGTCGCTGCCCGGCTTGAGCAGCACCGGGTTCATCAGCGCGGTCGGCTCCACGCGGGCCGCCTGGGCCTGCATGGCCTGGGCGCGCCCGATCTCGGCCCCCTCCAGCGTCACGAAGGAGTTCAGCGACATGTTCTGCGCCTTGAAGGGCGCCACCTTCACGCCCTGCCGGGCCAGCCAGCGGCAGATGCCCGCGGTGACCACGCTCTTGCCCGCGTCCGACGTCGTTCCGGCGACCAGCAGTCCGCCGCCGCGCTTCGCGCCGCTCATGCGCGTCCCCCTCGTACTCGTGCCACCAGAGTCCGTGCCGCCACGCAGGCGCCCAGCGTCAGCCAGGTCACCTGCCGCGACAGCCGTACCGCCCGCTCGATGTCCGCGACCCGCACCGGCCGCCCCGCCCCGCCGTTCAGTACGGCGCGGTGCTCGATCCGGCCTCCGTACGCGAGGGTTCCGCCCAGTCTGACGCCCAGCGCCCCGGCGAAGGAGGCCTCGACGGGCCCGGCGTTCGGGCTCGGGTGCGCGGCGGCGTCGGCGCGCCAGGCCCGTACGGCGCCCCGGCGGTCGGGGCCGGCCAGTACGGCGGCGGCCGCCGTCAGCCGGGCTCCCGGCCAGCCGGCCAGGTCGTCGAGCCGGGCGGAGGCCCAGCCGTAGCGCAGGTAGCGGGGGGACCGGTGGCCGACCATCGCGTCCAGGGTGTTCACGGCGCGGAAGGCCAGGAGTCCGGGGACTCCGGCGACGGCGCCCCACACCAGGGCCCCGACCACCGCGTCGGAGGTGTTCTCGGCGACCGACTCCACGACGGCGCGGGCCATCTGCTGCCCGTCCAGGGCCTGCGGGTCGCGTCCGCACAGGTGGGGCAGCCGCTCCCGGGCCACCTCGATGTCCCCGGCGGCGAGCGCGCCGCCGATGGCGCGGGCCTCCCGGCCCAGCGAGGTGCCGCCCACGACGGCCCAGGTGGCGGCGGCGGTCAGGGCGATACGGGCGGCGGCGGGCCGGGAGCGCACGGCGCGGGCGCCCAGCGCTCCGACGGCGGCCGCGCCCCCGGCGCACACCAGGGTGTGCAGCAGGCCCCGGGCGCGGTCGTCGCGCCACAGGGAGCGTTCGACGGCGGCGGCGGCCCGTCCGAAGGCGGCCACGGGGTGCCCTCGGCGCGGATCCCCGAGGATCCGGTCGCCGATCAGGCCCGCCGTGGCGCCGTACGCGAAGACGCGATCGGCACGCATGGTGGCAGGTATGTCCTCACTCAGGGTCCGCGCCCTGGTTCGACGTGTCCGGCGGCGAGAGTTCCTGGCTCCCGGGACGCACGCGCGGCGTGCGCTCCCCGGTGACAGTGGCGGGACCGCGCCGGATTCGCACCGGACTTCCTCTCCATGCCGCCGTATTGGCTCGGGCAGTCCACCACGCACCTCGAAGGCCCGTCAACTCGCCGTTGACCTGCGATGCGGTGGGGACGGAGGGCGCGGGAGGGGACGCGAAAGCTCCCCCCGGGACGAACCCGGAGGGAGCCTTCACACCCGACCCGCCCTGCGGCGGCGGATCAGGAGACGATCAGGTAGATCCCGTACGCCACGGCCGACGCGACGAGCGCGAAGCAGAGGTACGCGCCGGTGCGGGCCAGGGTGGCGGTGCCGCCCTGCTCGGTGGCCGCCTCGTGCTTGGACAGGCCCACCAGGCCCAGGGTGAACAGGGCCACGAGGGCGACGGTGGCGGAGAGGCTGACCCCGAAGACGGAGCCGAGTGCTTCCCAGTCGATCTTCATACTGCCGATTCCTCTGTGTTTCTCTGGCGCGGTCAGACCGCGGCGGCCGGGGCCGCCTCGGTCTGGGTCGCCTCGGTCTGGGTCACGGCCGGGATGGTGGCCTTGAGGTCCTCGTCCGTGACCGCGGCGGTCGTACCGGCGGACGGTCCGGCCGCGGCGACGGTCGGCGGGACGGTGACGGCGGCGATCGCCGTGGTGACGACACCCGGCTCCTCCGCGGCGGCCGGCTCCACGTCGTTGACGTTGTGGTGGTCGACGACCTGACGGCGGGAGATGACCCAGATGGCGAAGCAGGCGCCGACCAGGAAGACCGCGACGGCGGCGATGCCGATGTCACCGGTACGCATGACCAGCTCGGCGCCGGCCGAGACCAGCGCGGCGGCCGGCAGGGTCAGGCCCCAGGCGATGAACATGCGGGTGGCGGTGGACCAGCGGACCACGCCGCCCTTGCGGCCCAGGCCCGAACCCATGACGGCGCCGGAGCACGCGTGGGTGGTGGAGAGCGAGAAGCCGAGGTTCGAGGAGGCGAGGATGACGGACGCGGCCGAGGTCTGGGCGGCGAAGCCCTGCTGCGGCTGCAGGTCGGTCAGGCCGCTGCCCATGGTGCGGATGATGCGCCAGCCGCCCAGGTAGGTGCCCATGGCGATGGCCATACCGGCGGAGACGATGACCCAGACCGGCGGGTTCGCGTCGGGCGCGATCGCGCCGCCGGCGATGAGGGCCAGGGTGATGATGCCCATCGTCTTCTGCGCGTCGTTGGTGCCGTGCGCGAGGGAGACGAGACCGGCCGAGGCGATCTGACCGGCGCGGTAGCCCTTCGCGGAGGTCTTCTCGCCGACCTTGTCACCCAGCTTGTACGTGACCTTGGCGGCCAGGTACGCGGCGATGCCGGCCACGAGCGGGGCGGCGATCGCGGGGATGAGGACCTTGGTGACGACGACGCTGCCGTTGACCGCGCCGATGCCGGCGGAGGCGACGGCGGCGCCGATCAGGCCGCCCATCAGGGCGTGCGAGGAGCTGGAGGGGAGACCGACCAGCCAGGTGACGAGGTTCCAGAGGATCGCGCCGACCAGGGCGGCGAAGATCACCTCTGGCTGGATGCCCTCTTCGTTGACGAGCCCCTTGGAGATCGTCTTGGCGACCTCCACGGACATGAACGCGCCGACCAGGTTGAGCACGGCGGACATGGCCACCGCCGTCTTGGGCTTGAGGGCGCCGGTCGAGATGGTGGTAGCCATCGCGTTGGCTGTGTCGTGGAAACCGTTCGTGAAGTCGAACACGAGAGCGGTAATGATCACGATCCCGAGGAGAAGCGTTATGTGCTCCATTTACCCAGGCTTCTGTTTGACGTCAGTGGCTCGGCGACCGTAGGCAACCTGGGTGAACGGAAGATGAACTGACCTGGGCGGAGCGGTGTACTGGCGCGGGGTGTGATCGCGCCATTCGTCCTGATTCTGGCGTAGATATCGCTATTAATGCACGTCAAAGCCGGGTGAATGAACCCCTCCGCAGGGGGTCGGCCGTCCACACGACCCCGCCTCCGGGGCGCCGAAAGAGACCCAGATCACTCGACGGCGACCCGATCCGCGGCGGCGGCCGAAGGATCGGAACCGGCGACGGAGGGATCGGCTCCGGTGGCCCGCCCGAGGCACCGACCCGACACTGGAGCAGTGCGTACCGCGACAGCGACGGCTGCGGCCGTCACCACGACGCTCCTGGGTGCCGGCGCGGCCGCCGTCGCCATCGGCCGACACGCCGCCGACGCGGCCCTGCGGCCCGAACCCGGACGCCCGCTCCCCGGCGGACCACGGCTCAGCGTCCACTCCGCCACCGAGGGCCGCATCACACTGACCCGCTCGCTCGCCTCCCTGCGCCCCGGCACCTACGGCCTGGTCGCACCCGGTGTGCACGCCGTCGTCGGGCCCGTCCTCGCGGACGCCGACCCCGGCCCGGACGCCGTCGTACGGCGGCTCGTCTCCGTCACCCACGGCGTCCTCGACCCCGGCACCCGGGTCTCCCTCACCCCCCAGGTGTACGTCGGCAACCCGCGCACCGCCCTCGGGCTCGACCACGCCGACGTGGACATCCCCGGAGAGCTCGGCGCCCTGCCCGCCTGGTTCGTGCCCGCCGCCCGGGACACCTGGGTGATCGCCGTGCACGGGCTCGGCGGCAGCCGCGAGCACCCGATGGTGGTCATGCCCTTCCTGCACCGCCACCAGCTGCCCGTACTGGACCTCGGCTACCGCGGCGACCTCGGCGCCCCCGCACCCCCGGACGGCCTCGGCCACCTCGGTGAATCGGAATGGCGCGACCTGGACGCCGCCATCCGCTACGCCCTGCGCTACGGAGCCCGCCGCGTGGTCCTCTACGGCTGGTCCACCGGCGCCACCATGGCCCTGCACGCCTTCGAACGCTCGCCGCTCGCCCACCGGATCTCCGGACTGGTCCTCGACTCCCCGGTGCTCGACTGGCACGCCACCCTGCGCGGGCTCGCCGCGGCGCGCGGTGTCCCCGGCGTGGTGCTGCCGCTGGCGGTCCGGGCCGCCGAGGGCCTCACGGGCCTGCGCGCCGACCGCCGGCCGGCGGGCGCCGACCCCGGCGCGCTGCGCGTCCCCGTACTGATCCTCCACGGGCCGGACGACGCGCTCGCCCCCTGGGGGCCCTCGCGCAGACTCGCCGCCGCCCGCCCCGACCTCGTCACGCTGCACACCGTGAGCCGGGCCGGGCACGGCGCGATGTGGAACGCCGACCCGGCCGGATACGAGGAGGCCCTGCGCCGCTTCCTCACCCCCCTCATGTGAAGGACCACCAACGAAGGGGCACCGTACGAAGGGCCGCCGTGTGCGGGGCAGCCATGTGAAGGCCCTGTGACGGACAGGGCCCCACGGGCGGCTTGTCCCGGTCTGCACTGCGGGTGACCGGCGACAACGACCGGTTCCGTTTGGGCTTTCGGCCAGTGACGGGCGAGACTGCTTCCGTGACGTCCCGAAAGCCTGATGAGCAGTTGGCTCGCGACTCCAGACTCCGACTCGTCTCGCCGCGTTCCGTCGCCGCGGCCCGCAAGGCGGTGACCGACCGGCGCACCCGGCCCGCGCCCAGGCCCCCGGCGGGTACACCCGCCACGGCAGACCTCGCGAACCGGGCCCGGGCCTCGCTCGCCGACGCGGTACGCCTGACCCGCTGGGCCGAGCGCAATCTGGGCGCCGGGGGTGGTGGCCGGCCCGCCCCGACGGGCGCCCTGCCCGCCGCCGACGTCGAACGCGCCGCCACGGAACTCGGCCTGACGCACGGCCAGATCCAGGTCGGCTGGGACCGCGCCCGGCTCGCCGGACTGGTCGAGGTGCACGGCGGCCACGCCCGGCCCGGCTGGCGGCTGCGTGCCTGGGACCGCGACGACACCGCCGTGCTGCGCGGCTGGGTCGCCCTCTTCGACGCCTGGTCGCTGGTCCATCCCGCACCCGCCGACATCGCCGCCTCGGCCGTCGCCGAGGTCGTCGAGGCGATGCCCCAGCTCCTGTCGCTGCTCCAGCTGTCCGCCGGCCCGGTGACCGTCCCGGACCTGCTCGACCTGCTCGGGCAGCGCGTCACCGAACTGCGCGACGAGCGGTGCGAGATCCCCTACGAGGCCGAGCCCACGGCGGCGCTCACCTCCGCCGCCGGTTCCGCGGAGGCCCGCCCCGTCCCGCTCGCCCGGCTGCTGCGCTGGGCCCTCGGCGGCCTCGCCGCCGTGGACGCCGTCACCCTCGGCCCCGCCCGGGCCACGCTCACCCCGCTGGGCAGCTGGGCCGTCTGGGTCAAGCTGGAGCAGATCTGCGTCGCGGCGCAGAGCCCCGCCGGGAACATCGAGCAGTCCGCCGCCGCCATGCTGCGCGGCTGCGCGCGGCTCACCCCCGGCCCGGCCCGCGCCGAGTACCAGGCCTGGCTCGCCGCCCGGCCCGTCGGCCACGCGGTGGCCGAGCTGCTGCAGGCCGCCCGCGGTGAGGACGCCCTGCTGCGCGGCCTCGCCTTCGAGGCGCTGCGCGTGGTCGGCGCCCCCGCCGAGCCCGAGGTGCGTGCCACCGTGCGCGAGCCCGGCCTGCGCCCCTACGCCCTGCTCTGGCTCGCCGAGCACGACGGGATCGACCCCGACGAGGCGCAGGACGTCCTCACCGCCGAGGAGTCGACCTGGCTCTGGGTGGACACCGCGGCCGCCATCGCCGACCACGGCGAGGCCGAGCTGCTGGCCCGCCACCTGGACTCGGCCGTGCGGACCACCGTCCCCCGGCTGCTGGACGAGGTCCGTGCCGTCGGACATCCGCGCACGGTGCAGGTGCTGGTCGCACTGGCCGCGGCCCACCCCGACCCGACGCTGGCCAAGGCGGTCCGCCGGGCTGCCTTCCAGGTCCACACCGGCGGCGAGTGACTCCGTAGGGGACACGTACAAGTACGCGCACGAGCACGGGGGCGGGCGCGCCGCGGGTCAGACCTGCGGCGCGTACGTCCCGAAGCTCCAGACGTTGCCCTCGGCGTCGCGGGCCATGTAGTCGCGGGAGCCGTAGTCCTGGTCGGTGGGCTCCATCACGATCTCCGCGCCGTGCTCGACCGCCCGCCGGTGATGGGCGTCCACGTCCTCGACCACGACATAGACCCCCGAGGGGCCGGCGCCCTCCATGGCCTTGTCGAAGACCCCTCCCCTTCCCGAACTGCCCAGCATCACCATGCCGTTGCCGTACGCCAGCTCGGCGTGCATCACCGAGCCGTCCTCGCCCTCGTAGACGGCGACCTGGCTGAAGCCGAAGGCCTCGGTCAGCAGCCTGATGGCCGCCTTCGCGTCGCGGTAGACCAGGGTGGGACAGATGGACGGAACGCCTGCCATGACGATCACTCCCTCTCGTGACGGTGACCCGCGTCACACCAGCATGGCAGGCGTCACCGACCGTCAGCGGAAGGTGTTGCACTGGGCCATGTCGCCGGTCCGGTAGCCCTGGTAGAACCACTGCCGGCGCTGCTCGGCCGAGCCGTGGGTCCAGGACTCCGGGGACACCCGGCCCTGGAACTTCTCCTGGATCCGGTCGTCACCGACCGCGGCCGCCGCGTCGAGGCCGTCCCTGATGTCGTCCTCGGTCAGGGTCTTGATCAGGGGCCGCCCGATGGACGCGTCCGTGACGTTCGTCGCGTTGTGCGCCCACACCCCGGCGTAGCAGTCGGCCTGCAGCTCGACCTTGACCGCGTTGCTGTTGGGGCCCTGCCGCCCGTCCTGGGCCCGCTGGAGGGTCCCGGTCAGGTTCTGGATGTGGTGCCCGTACTCGTGGGCGACGACGTAGGCCTGGGCGAAGGGGCCGCCGATCGCGCCGTACTTCGTCCGCAGGTCCTCGAAGAAACCCAGGTCCAGATAGACCTTCCGGTCCGCGGGGCAGTAGAAGGGGCCCACCGCCGAGCCGGCGGTCCCGCACGCGGTGTTCACCCGGTTCTCGAAGAAGACGGTCGTCGCCGGGCTGTACTGGCCGCCGCGCCGGGCGAACTCCTGCCGCCAGAAGGCCTGGGTGCTCCGGGTGACCGCCAGCAGCCGGCAGTCCTCCCGCGTGTTCGCGTCGTGCCCCGACTTGCAGGCCTCTTTCACCTGGTTGAAGGACGAGGAGGCCGGCACCGGCTCCCCTTCCTCCGTGGACAGCCCCAGCTGCTCCGGCCCCACCCCGAACAGCAGCCCCATGATCAGCGCGATGAGACCGACGATGCCGCCGCCGACGGTGGCCTTGCCGCCCGGGATGCGGCTGCCGCCGCGCCTGTCCTCGACCTCGGAGCTGTCGAGTCTGGCGTCGTCGTCGAACTGCATCCCGCACCGCCCTCCATACGTGGAACAGGTGCGGCCGCGTCTCCGCCCATGCGGCGAGTATCAACCCAATCATCCCGGTACGCGCCTCGGTCGCCCGGGGAGCCGCTGGGCCGGACGGGGGACACGGGGGAGCCCGTCCCGAGGGGCGGGCGGCCCGGCCCGCGCCCGGAAACCAGTTGCACACCCCCGGTAGAATGTCTCCCATGGCAAATCTCCTCGCGGATTAGCGGCGTCGAAGCTTCGCGTCCTGCCCCCCTTCCGCCGTCCCGACCCGCCCTGGAGTATTTCCGTGATCACCGCCACCGGCATCGAGCTGCGCGCCGGCGCCCGCGTCCTTATCGAGTCCGCCTCCTTCCGTGTCGCCAAGGGCGACCGCATCGGCCTGGTCGGCCGCAACGGAGCCGGCAAGACCACCCTCACCAAGTGCCTCGCCGGTGAGGGCCAGCCCGCCGCCGGCTCCATCGCCCGCTCGGGTGAGGTCGGCTACCTCCCGCAGGACCCGCGCACCGGCGACCTCGACGTGCTGGCCCGCGACCGGATCCTGTCGGCCCGCGGCCTCGACGTGCTGATCAAGAAGATGCGCGCCAACGAGGAGCGCATCGCCACCGGCACCGGCGGCACCCGCGACAAGGCGATGAAGCAGTACGAGCGCCAGGAGACGGAGTTCCTGACCAAGGGCGGGTACGCCGCCGAGGCGGAGGCGGCGACCATCTCGGCCGCCCTGGGCCTGCCCGACCGGGTGCTCGGCCAGCCGCTGCACACCCTCTCCGGTGGCCAGCGCCGCCGCGTGGAGCTGGCCCGGATCCTCTTCTCGGACGCCGACACCCTGCTCCTCGACGAGCCCACCAACCACCTCGACGCCGACTCCATCGTCTGGCTGCGCGACTACCTGAAGAACTACCGCGGTGGCTTCATCGTCATCTCCCACGACGTCGACCTGGTCGAGACCGTCGTCAACAAGGTCTTCTACCTGGACGCCAACCGCTCCCAGATCGACGTCTACAACATGGGCTGGAAGCTCTACCAGCAGCAGCGCGAGGCCGACGAGAAGCGCCGCAAGCGCGAGCGCCAGAACGCCGAGAAGAAGGCCGCGGCCCTGAACTCGCAGGCCGACAAGATGCGCGCCAAGGCCACCAAGACCGTCGCCGCACAGAACATGGCCAAGCGCGCCGACCGGCTGCTCGCCGGTCTGGAGGCCGTCCGCGTCAACGACAAGGTCGCCAAGCTCCGCTTCCCGGACCCGGCGCCGTGCGGCAAGACCCCGCTGACCGCCGAGGGCCTCTCGAAGTCGTACGGCTCGCTGGAGATCTTCACCGACGTCGACCTGGCCATCGACAAGGGCTCCCGCGTCGTCATCCTCGGCCTCAACGGTGCCGGCAAGACCACCCTGCTGCGCCTGCTCTCCGGCACCGAGAAGCCGGACACCGGCACGGTCGTCCCCGGGCACGGCCTCAAGCTCGGCTACTACGCCCAGGAGCACGAGACCCTGGACCCGGAGCGCACGGTCCTGGAGAACATGCGCTCCTCGGCGCCCGACCTGGACCTGGTCGCCGTGCGCAAGACGCTCGGCTCCTTCCTCTTCTCCGGGGACGACGTGGACAAGCCCGCCGGGGTGCTCTCCGGCGGTGAGAAGACCCGTCTCGCCCTGGCCACGCTGGTCGTCTCCTCGGCGAACGTGCTGCTCCTCGACGAGCCCACGAACAACCTCGACCCGGCCAGCCGCGAGGAGATCCTGGGCGCGCTGCGCACGTACAAGGGCGCGGTCATCCTCGTCACGCACGACGAGGGCGCGGTCGAGGCGCTGGAGCCGGAGCGGATCATCCTGCTCCCGGACGGCGTGGAGGACCTGTGGGGACCGGACTACCGGGACCTCGTCGCCCTCGCCTGATCGGGTTCCGGTTCCCGTTCCGCTTTTGATCCAGTTCCTTATGGATCATTCGGCTCACGGGTGATCCATCATCTGAGTGAGACGGTCTCGTACCGTTGCGCGTCGTACGACGGCCCCGGCCGCACCAGCGAAGGTGCGCGACCGGGGCCGTTCGTTTTCCGCTTCCGCGCCCCTGACCTGGAGATTCCTGGCGGGGGCAGCGGAGTGTGACGGAGGTCATGCAGCGGAAGAGGAGATTCCGTTCTGCTCGGGCGTCCACCGCTCGGGAAATGCCGTCCCACCGACCTTGCTGAATGGGTGGCCAGGAAGCGTGGGAGGGGTGATCATGAGAAGTCCAGAGCGCACTTCCCATGAGGAGGCACGGGTGGCCGAGACTCTGAAGAAGGGCAGCCGGGTAACCGGCGCCGCGCGCGACAAGCTCGCGGCAGACCTGAAGAAGAAGTACGACTCCGGTGCGAGTATCCGGGCACTGGCCGAAGAGACCGGCCGGTCCTACGGATTCGTCCATCGGATGCTCAGTGAGTCCGGGGTGTCGTTGCGTGGTCGCGGAGGCGCGACGCGCGGCAAGAAGGCGGCTACGGCCTGACCCCGGTCCCATCGGTTCCAACGCTCCAACGGATTCAGGTTCACCATGATCCGACGGTTCCTTCGGTGACCCCCGGTCGGCCTTCCGGTCGGCTGGGTGGTTACTGTGCAGTCACTTAGGCCGAGCTTGCGGCCGACTGCACACCGGAGGCATGAGAGATGGCTCTGCTCGACAAGGACGGCGTACGACTCACCGTCGACGACACGGTCGCCACGGTGACACTGACCAATCCGGCCAAGCGAAATGCCCAATCCCCCGCGCTCTGGCGGGCTTTGGCCGAGGCCGGGAGGTTGTTGCCGGGCACCGTTCGGGTCGTCGTGCTGCGCGGTGAGGGCAAGTCCTTCTCCGCAGGGCTCGACCGGCAGGCGTTCACCCCCGAAGGCTTCGAGGGCGAGCCGTCCTTCCTCGATCTGGCGCGCGGTTCGGACGAACTGCTCGACGCCACGATCGCCGAGTACCAGGAGGCATTCACCTGGTGGAGGCGTAACGACATCATCTCCGTCGCCGCCGTGCAGGGGCACGCGATCGGCGCCGGCTTCCAGCTCGCGCTCGCGTGCGACCTGCGCGTGGTCGCGGACGACGTGCAGTTCGCCATGCGTGAGACCAGCCTCGGCCTGGTTCCCGACCTGGCCGGTACCCAGCCCCTGACCTCCCTGGTCGGCTACGCCCGCGCGCTGGAGATCTGCGCGACGGGCCGCTTCGTGCACGCCGAGGAGGCGGAGCGCGTCGGCCTCGCCAACCTCGTCGTCCCCGCGGACGAGCTCGACGCCGCCGTCCAGGACCTCGCCACGGCCCTGATCGCGCCGCCGCGGGACGCCGTGATCGAGACGAAGACCCTGCTGCGCTCCGCCCAGGCCCGTCCCTACGACGACCAGCGCGCCGCCGAGCGCGCCGCGCAGGCCCGCCGCCTGCGGGACCTGGCCGGTCTCTCCGACTGAGGGCCGCAGCACCACCGGAGCCCCGGGCGAAGTCGGCCAGCCGACCGGCGTACTCCCGGGGCGCCGTCGCGTTCCGGCGCCTAACGTGGTGCGGAGTGAGTCCGCTCTCCACGCGAAGGGACACGCGATGACCGAATCCGCATCAGGGGGCTCCGGCAAGGAGCCCGGCGACCGGGGACGCACGAGCATCGCCGACGGGGTGGTCGAGAAGATCGCCGGACTGGCCGCCCGCGAGGTGGTCGGCGTGCACGCCATGGGCAGCGGCAGCGGGCTCTCCCGTACCTTCGGCGCCGTCCGCGACCGGGTGCCCGGCGGCCACAAGGCCGGCGTCAGCCGCGGCGTCAAGGCAGAGGTCGGCGAGACCCAGACCGCCCTCGACCTGGAGATCGTCGTGGACTACGGGGTCTCCATCCGCGCCGTCGCGCGGGCCGTCCGGGAGAACGTCATCTCGGCGGTCGAACGGATGACGGGCCTGGAGGTCGTCGAGGTCAACATCGCGGTGAGCGACGTCAAGCTGCCCGATGAGCCCGACGAGGAGCCGGAATCCCGTCTCCAGTAGCCGAGAGGAGCCCGCATGAGCATGGCGATCGCCGGAATGTTCGCCGGCATGGCCCTGGCGTTCGCCGGCTACTTCGGCGGTTTCGGAGCCTTCCTGCTGGTGGCCGCCCTCGGCGCCATCGGTTTCGTGGCCGGCCGGTTCCTCGACGGGGACCTGGAACCGGGTGACCTGTTCCGCCGCCGTGACGACCGGCGCGGGTGAGGCGCCGATGAGCAGTCCGCCGCGCTCCGCCCCGCCCCGGGTGGACGCCGCCGAGCGCGGCGCCACCCGTATCGCCGACCGGGTGGTCGCGAAGATCGCCGCCCAGGCCGCCCGGGAGGCGCTCGCCCCAGCCCCGGGCACGCCCCCGCACGCCACCGTCACCGTGCACCACGACATCGCCCGGGTCCGGGTCAGCCTGGAGCTGGAGTACCCCTCCGACCTGGCCGCCCAGTGCGCTGCCGTACGCCGCCGGGTCGCCCTGCGGATCGAGGAGTGCGCGTCGATGTCCGTACCCGAGGTCGACATCGACATCGAGCACCTGCACTCCACCCACACCCGGACCCCCTCCGGGCGGGACCGGCGGCTGCGGTGACGGCCCACGGCCCCGGCCGGGCCCGCCGGTTCCGCTCCGCCCGGCGGGTGCCCGCCGCGCTCACCGCGCTGGTCGTGCTCGGGGTGGCGGGCCTGTTCCTGTACGACCTGGCCGCCGTACGCGCCGGCCGCCCCGGGATGAGCTGGCGCCGCGACCTCGCCGACCGACTGGCGGCACACACCCCCGCGGACCTGGGGGTGCAGATGATCGCGGGGGCCCTGGTCCTGGCCGGGGCGGTGCTCCTGCTGCTGGCGCTGGCCCCCGGGCTGCGCCGGATCCTGCCGATGCGGACCCCGGACCCGCCGACGGGCGTCCGGGCCGGGCTCGGCCGCAAGGACGCCGCGCAGATCCTGCGGGACCGCGCCATGGAGGTGTCCGGGGTGCTGTCCGTCCGGGTCAAGGTGGGCCGGTCGCACGTCGGGGTACGGGCCACCTCGCACTTCCGCGAACTGGACGACGTACGGGCCGACCTGGACGAGGTGCTCGCCGTCGGCATCGAGGAACTGGGGCTCGCGCACCCGCCGCGGCCGCGTGTACGGGTCAGGAGGTGAACGGATGCTCGCAACGGTGAACCGGATCCTGCTGGCCGTGGCCGGAGCGGTCCTGATGGCGGCCGGGATCGTGCTGCTGACCGGTGCGTGGCCGCTGCACGGCCGCCACGCGCCGCTGCTGAGCGAGGCGACCAGGAACCGGTACTGGCACGCCGAGGGCTGGTGGTGGTGGGCGGTGCCCGCCGCGCTCGCGGTGGGCGTACTGCTGGCGCTGTGGTGGCTGCTGTCCCAGCTCAGGCGCCCGCGACTGCAGGCGGTGGTCGTGGACACCGGCGACGGGGAGTTCGCCACGCTGCGCGGGCGCGCGCTGGAGGAGGCGGTGGCCGCGGAGGCCGGCGCCCTCTACGGGGTCGCCGGCTGCCGGGTCGCCCTGCGCGGGCGGCGCGGCTCGCCGGCGCTGCGGGTCGCGCTGGAACTGGAACCCCACGCGGTCCCCGCCGACGCGCTGGCCGCCGTGGCCGGCCCGGTCCTGGCCCACGCCCGGACCTCGGCGGGCCTCCCGGAACTGCCCGCGGAGGCCCGCCTCAAGGTGACGTCCCACCGGGCCCGGCGCGTGACGTAGCCCGCCGGGACCGCGACCGGGGTCTCCGGCGGTGTCCGGCGGGTCAGAAGCCGTGCCGGGAGCCGCCGTCGACCGGGAGCATGACGCCCGTCAGGTACGACGCCGCCGGGGAGAGCAGGAAGGCCGCCGTACGGCCGAACTCCTCCGGGGCGCCGTACCGGCGCAGCGGGATACGGGACTCGTTCCCCGCCCGCGCGGCCTCGGCGTCACCGGACAGCGCGTCGAGCTCGCGCACCCGGTCGGTGTCGATACGGGCCGGAAGCAGGCCGACCACCCGGATCCCGCGCGGGCCGAGCTCCAGCGAGAGGGACTTCGCGAAGCCCGCGAGGCCCGGGCGCAGGCCGTTGGAGATGGTCAGGCCGGGGATCGGCTCATGGACCGAGCCCGACAGGACGAAGCCGATGACCCCGCCCTCGCCCAGCTCGGCGGCCGCCGCCCGGGCCAGGCGGACCGCGCCCAGGAAGACCGACTCGAACGCCGCCGACCACTGCGCGTCGGTGTTGTCCGCGGCGAAGCCCGGCGCCGGGCCGCCCACGCTGATGAGGATGCCGTCGAGGCGGCCGAAGCGCTCCAGCGCCGTGGCGACGAGCCGTGCGGCCGCCTCCGGGTCGGAGTTGTCGGCCGCCGCACCGGCCGCGTTCGGGCCGAGCCCGGCGGCGGCGTCGGCCGCCCGCTTCTCGTCCCGGCCCGTCAGGAGCACCTTCGCGCCGTCGGCGGTCAGTTCCCGGGCGGAGGCGAGGCCGAGGCCGCGCGTGGCGCCGGTGACGATGTAGACACGGTCTTTCAGTCCAAGATCCATGCCGACACGCTACGCCGTCGCCGGCTCCTGCCGGGAGGCTTCGGCCCGGGCGGCCTCTTCCTCACGCTCGCGCTTCTCCCGCCGTACGAGGACCACCCAGCCCACCGGAACCGCGGCGGCGAACAGCCACCACTGGACGGCGTACGCCATGTGGGGGCCGATCGAGTCGTGGTCGGGGTCGGCGATCGTCTCCGGACTGCCGTCCGCCGGCTTGGGAGCCGTCAGCTCCAGGTACCCGCCGAGCACCGTCCGGCCCAGGTACTCCGCCTGCTGCTCGCTGTTGATCAGCATCACCTGGCGGTCCGGCAGGCCCTTGCGGTCCTTGATGCCGCTGCCGCCGCTGGTCTCGTCGGCCTTCAGCCGGCCGGTGACCGTGACCTCGCCCGCGGGCGCGGCCGGCACCGGCGGGTAGGCGCGCGGGTCGTCGCCGCCCGGTACCCAGCCCCGGTTGACCAGGACCACCCGGCCGTCGGCGAGGACCAGCGGGGTCAGGACGTGGAAGCCGACCTTGTCGTCGTTGTCGGTGCGCATCCGGACGACGACCTCGTGCGCGGAGTCGTACGTGCCGGTCGCGGTGACCGCGCGCCAGAAGTCCGCGCGGGGGACCCGGTGTCCGGGGGAGGTGATCGCGGTCATGGGGACCGGCTCCGCCCGCAGGTTCGCCTCGATCAGCTGGTTCTGCGTGACCCGGTGCTCGTGGCGGTGGTACTGCCAGAACCCGAGCTTGATCATCGCGGGGATGAGGGCGAGGGCCATCAGGGTGAGGAACACCCACTGCCGGGTCAGCACAAAGCGGTACACGCCCACGACGGTACCCGCAGCGCGAAGGACCCCGGCGGCCGGGTGGCCGTCCGGGGTCATGGAGTCCGGGACGGGGTGTCGGAACGAGGCGTCGGGACGGGGTGTCGGAATGGGGTGTCGGGGCGGGGGCGTGGAGACGGGGTCGGGACGGGGCCGCGACGCGGGGGAGTCAGACGCGGTCGACGATGCCCACCTTCCCCTCCGCCCGCGCGCAGTGCGCCCCGCAGAACCACTGCCCCGCGACCTCCACGCCCTGGCCGATGATCGAGACCCGGCAGTGCTCGCAGACGGGCGCCATGCGGTGGATGGCGCAGGAGAAGCAATCGAAGACATGCACCGCACCCTGTGCGTGGACTTCGAAGGACATGCCGTAATCGTTTCCGCAGACCTCACAACGTGCCATGGGCCGAATGCTGCGCACGGGGAAGGAGCGGAACAAGATCCGGCGGGGTGAGTCGCCGCGCCTGCACCCGGCCGGCGCAACGGCCCCGCCGTTCAGGACTCGGCCGGGGCCACGTCCCGCAGCAGCTGGGTGAAGGCCGCCTCGTCGACGACCGGAGTGCCGAAGCTCTTCGCCTTGACCGTCTTGGAGGTCGCCGAGTCGGGGTCGTTGGTCACCAGGAGGCTGGTGAGCCGCGACACACTCGTCGCGATGTGCAGGCCCGCCTCGACCGCACGGTCCTCCAGCAGCTCCCGCTCCACCGAGGTGTCACCGGAGAAGGCGATCCGCATGCCCTGCTTCAGCGGCTTGCCGTCCTCGAACCGCCCCGGGTTCGGGTGCGGGCACGGCGGCCGCTTGCGCGAGGGCCGCCAGCTGCTGCCCCGGTAGGAGGCCTGGTACCCGACGCGCGGGGTGACGGGGGAGTCCGACCACTCCGTCAGCGGCCGGCATTCCAGCAGGGGGAGCCGTACACCGCCCTCCGCGGCCGCGTGCAGCGAGGGGCGGAACGCCTCCGCGAGCACCCGGGCGTCGTCGAGCGCGTGGTGGGCGCGCTGCTGGACCACGCCGAAGTGCGCGGCGAGCGACTCCAGCTTGTGGTTGGGCAGCGGCAGGTTCAGTTCCTTCGACAGGGCGATGGTGCACAGCCGCTGACGGACCGGCGCCGTCGCGGAGGCCCGCGCGTACTCCCGGGCGATCATCTGCCAGTCGAAGATGGCGTTGTGCGCGACCAGCACCCGGTCCGCGAGCCGGTCGGCGAACTCCGCGGCGATGTCCTCGAAGAGCGGGGCGTCGGAGAGCATCGCGCTCGTCAGCCCGTGGATCCACACCGGTCCCGGGTCCCGCCGCGGATTGACCAGCGTGTACCAGTGGTCCTCCACATTGCCCTGGGCGTCCAGCCGGTAGACGGCGGCGGAGACTATCCGGTCGTCGCGAGCGAGCCCGGTGGTCTCCACGTCGACGACCGCGTACCCCTGTGGGTACGCGGTCGGCCACGTCGTCTCTGCGGTCGTACGGTCGTCGAGCATGGTCACAGAGGATATCGGCCCCGACTGACACCCGTGGCCGCACCGGCGCTTCCCGGCCGTCGGCCCAGGGCGGCGACCGGCTATCGCGGCGGTGCCGCGCCCGGCGCGAGCAGGGTGTGCACCAGGGCCCGTACGGACAGCAGGAACAGCCGGTCCGGGTCCGCCGGGCGGGCCAGGGCGCGGGCGAGGGCCGGGTCGTGGGGGGCCGCGGCGGGGTCCCAGAGCTCGCTCTCGGCCGGGGACTGGGCGGGGGAGCGTTCGCGGCTGCGCTCGACGAGCAGGTACCCGACGACCTGGAACTGGACGGCGCGCACCGCGTCCGCCGCCCGGGCGCCGCGCAGCCCGGCGGCGTGCACCTCGTGGACGAGTGCCTGCTGGGCGGGGAGGAACATCCGCTCGGTGAGCCCGCGTTCGTGGACCATCGCGATCAGGTGCGGCCGCTCGCGCAGCTCGCGGCGCAGGATGCGGGCCACGGACAGGATCCGGTCGGCGGGGGCGCGGCCGCTGGGCCGGATGGCTCCCATCTCCTCCACGGTCCGCCGCACGAGGGCGTCGAGCAGTGATTCGCGGTTGCCGACGTGCCAGTAGATGGACGTCACGGCGGTGCCCAGCTCGGCGGCGAGCTTGCGCATGGTGAGCGCGGCCGGACCGTGCTGCATGACCAGGGCCGCGGCGGCGTCCAGCACCTCGTCGCGGGTGAGCGCGGTTCTGGCCACGGCGGCCCACCACCAATCTGTCGGATCGTCAATTCTGGTCCGTGCGCGGGTCTTTACCCTTCATCGGTGGCGGTGTAACTGTGTTACAGAACCGACTCCCCCCGAGCTGAGGGATGGTGCGAGACATGGCACGCGTACGGTACGGAGCACGGACCGGGGCCGAGATCGCGGCGTCGCGCGAGAAGAGTTCCGGACTCCCGGACATCTGGTCGACCGGTGTCGTGGCCGTCTGGGAGAGCGACCCCGACGTGGTCGCGGCGGTCCTGCCGCCGCCGCTCAAACCGGCCGACCGGCCCCTGGTGCGGGCCAACATCAGCAAGGTGGACCTGCCCGGCTACCCGCTCGGCGCCGGCTCGGTGGCCGTCGCCGCCCGGCACGGCGGGACCGAGGGCTGGTACCCGCTGGTCATGCCGATGACCCTCGAACGCGCCCTGACCGGCGGCCGCGAGGTCTTCGGCGAGCCGAAGAAGCTGGGCGAGGTCACCGTGGAGCGCGACGGGCTCGTCGTACGGGCCGCTCTCGCCCGGCACGGGATCGCCTTCGTCGAGGTGCGCGGGGCGGTGGACCGCGCGCTGCCGCTGCCCGAGCCCACCCGGAAGACCGACTTCTACTTCAAGTTCCTGCCCGCCGTCGACGGTTCGGGCTTCGACGTGGACCCGGTGCTCGTGCACTGCACGCGCAACGAGAAGGTCCGCAAGCTGGAGCACGTCACCGGCGACATCGTCCTGCGCGAGTCGATGTACGACCCGGTCGCCGACCTCCCCGTCCGCCGGATCGTGGAGATCACCATCGGCGAGAAGACCACCGACCAGAAGGGCCGGGTCGTGGAGCGGGTCAGCGCCCAGGCCCTGCTCCCGTACATCCACCAGCGCTACGACGACCCCCTGCAGATCTTCGACGCGGCCCCGGAGGGCTCGTCAGGGGGGAGGGGCTGACATGCGACTCGAACCCGGACAGGTGGCCGTGGTCACCGGAGCCGCCGGCGGCATCGGCCTCGCCATGGCCCGCCGCTTCGCCGCCGAAGGGCTGAAGGTGGTCCTCGCGGACGTCGAGGAGGGCGCCCTGCGCAAGGCCGCCGGTGAACTCGCCGCGGACGGCGCCCAGGTGCTCGCCAGGGTGGTCGACGTCAGCGACCGCGACTCGGTGATCGCGCTGGCCGACGCCGTCTACGAGGCCTTCGGCGCCGTGCACGTGCTCTGCAACAACGCGGGCGTCGGCTCCGGCGCCGAGGGCCGGATGTGGGAGCACGAGCCCAACGACTGGAAGTGGGCCTTCTCCGTCAACGTGTGGGGCGTCTTCCACGGCATCCAGGCCTTCGTCCCCCGCATGATCGCCGCCGGCGGGCCCGGCCACATCGTCAACACCTCCTCCGGCGACGGCGGCATCGCACCCCTGCCCACCGCCTCCGTGTACGCCGTCACCAAGGCGGCCGTCGTCACCATGACCGAGTCGCTCTACGCCCACCTCAAGGCGGAGGGCGCCGCCGTCGGCGCCTCCGTCCTCTTCCCCGGGCCGCACATGCTGCGCACCGGGCTGTGGGAGTCGCACCGCAACCGGCCCGAGCGGTACGCGAAGCAGCGGCCGCGCAAGGCCCCGTACCGCAGCCTCGACCAGTACGAGGCGGCGATGAGGCAGGCCGGACACGAGGTGCGCTTCACCCCGGTCGAGGAGGTCGCCGAGCACGTCGTCGACGGCATCCGCGCCGACCGCTTCTGGATGCTCCCGGCCGGCGAGCACAGCGACCGGCAGATCCGCGCCCGGTCGCAGTCGATGCTCGACCGGACCAATCCCGGCTACCTGGAAAGTTTCATCCTCGACTGAGGGGCGTCTGTGGTGAGTACGCACGAAGGGCCGGCCGAAGAGCCGGCCGAAGACCCGTACCTGATCATCTCCTCCGACTGTCACGCGGGCCTGCCCACCGAGCGGTACCGGCCCTACCTGGACTCCCGTTTCCACCCTCAGTTCGACGACTTCCTCGGCGAACGCGACGCCCGCCGGGCCGAGGCCACCCGCCTCGGCGTCCGCAACGAGGCCTTCGCCGAGAAGTGGTTCCACGACCACGAGGAAGGCCTCAAGGGCGGCTGGGACACCGGGCAGCGCCTGAAGGAACTCGACGGCGACGGGGTGGCCGCCGAGGTCGTCTTCCCCGACGCGGACGCCGTCGACAGCCAGACCGCCGCCCCCTTCGGCGTCGGCCTGGGCCTCTCCGGCGACCAGGACCCCGAGCTCGGCATGGCGGGCGCGCAGGCGCACAACCGCTGGCTCGCGGAGTTCGTGGGGCAGAACCCGGAGCGGCACTGCGGAGTCGCCCTGCTGCCCGTCACGGGCGAGCCGAAGAAGGTGGTCGCCGAGATACACCGGGCCAAGGAGTCCGGGCTGGGCGCGCTGATGATCCCCGCGATGTGGGTGGACAAGGCGCCCTACCACGACCGCCGCTACGACCCCGTCTGGGCGGCCGCCGCCGAGACGCAGATGCCGATCGTCACCCACTCCGGGTCCTCGCCGCGCCACGAGTACGGCGACCACCTGGGCATCTTCGTCTCCGAGGTCACCTGGTGGCCGGCCCGCCCGCTGTGGTTCCTGCTCTGGTCAGGGGTCTTCGAGCGCCACCCCGGCCTGAAGTTCGGCGTCGCCGAGGCCGGCTGCTGGTGGCTGCCGAACCAGCTGTGGTTCATGGACCGGCTCTACCTCGGCGCGCACGGCGGCAAGAAGCTCTCGCCGTTCGAGGAGCTGAAGCGGCCGCCCAGCGAGTACCTGGACCGCCAGGTGTTCATCTGCGCGACGAACACCAAGCGCAGGGAGCTCGCGCAGCGGTACGAGATCGGCGTGGACAACATCCTGTGGGGCTCGGACTTCCCGCACCCCGAGGGCACCTGGCCGAACACCCGGGCCTGGCTGAAGAACACCTTCCACGACATCCCGGTCGCCGAGACCCGCCGGATGCTCGGCCTCGCGGCGGCCGACGTCTTCGGCTTCGACACCGCGAAGCTGGCCCCGATCGCCCGCCGGATCGGCCCCACCCCGGCGGAACTCGGCCAGTCCCCGGACCAGGCGGCGGTGGAGGCCTCCTGGGCCCGTTCCCGGGAGGTGGGCCGCCACTGGCTCACGGACAACGACTTCCCGGTGCTGGGGGTGAACCCGTGACCTCCGAGGACCGCTACACGGTGATCTCGGCGGACTGCCACGCGGGCGCCGACCTGCTGGACTACAAGCCGTACCTGGCCAGGCGCCACCACGACGACTTCGACGCATGGGCCGCCACCTACGTGAACCCGTACGAGGACCTCCTCGCGGACACCGCCGACCGCAACTGGAACTCCGCGCGGCGCCTCGCGGAGCTGGAGGCCGACGGCATCGTCGCCGAGGTCGTCTTCCCCAACACCATCCCGCCGTTCTTCCCCAAGGCCTCCCTGATGGCCCAGCCGCCGACGGCCGCCGAGTACGAGATGCGCTGGGCCGGGCTGCAGGCCCACAACCGCTGGCTGGCGGACTTCTGCGCGGACGCGCCGGGGCGGCGGGCGGGGGTGGCGCAGATCCTGCTGAACGACGTGGACGCGGCGGTGGGCGAGATCCGCCGTGTGCGGGCGGCCGGGCTGACGGGCGGCATCCTGCTCCCGGGCGTCCCGCCCGGCTCCACCGTCCCCGAGCTGTACTCGGCGGTGTACGACCCCATCTGGGCCGTGTGCGACGAGCTGGACGTCCCGGTCAACCACCACGGCGGCTCGGCCTCACCGCCGCTCGGCGACGAACCGGCGGCCCGGGCCGTCTTCATGGTGGAGACGACCTGGTTCTCCCACCGAGCCCTGTGGCACCTCGTCTTCGGCGGGGCCTTCCGCCGTCACCCGGGGCTCAAGCTGGTCCTCACGGAGCAGGGCTCCGGGTGGATCCCCGGCGTGCTGGAGATGCTGGACTACTACCACGGCCGCCTGGTCGCGGCCTCGGCCACGGCCGAGTCCAAGTTCGGGGCGGGCCTGGCGGAGTCGATGGGCCGGGGCCCGAGCGAGGTCTGGCGGGACAACTGTTTCGTGGGAGCGAGCTTCATGCGCCCCCACGAGGTCCCGCTGCGGGAGCGGATCGGCCTCGACAAGATCATGTGGGGCAGCGACTACCCCCACGACGAGGGCACCACCCCCTTCTCCCGCGAAGGCCTCCGCATCGCCTACGCGGGCCTCCCGCGCGAGGAGGTCGCGGCGATGGTCGGCGGCAACGCGGCCCGCGTGTACGGCTTCGACCTGGCCCTGCTGGACGCGGTCGCGGCGAAGCACGGCCCGCTGGTCGCGGAGATAGCGCAACCGCTGACGGCCGTGCCCCCGGAGGCCACGAGCCCGGCCTTCGCCAAGGGCGGCTCGGTCCGCGTCTGGTGACACCGGCTCCCGCCGGGGCGGCTCGGTTCTCGTACACGAGCCGCCCCGGCGGGATGCCCTCCGCGCCGGTGAAGCGGCGCCGGACAAGGCGATCGCGACGTGCCCCGGCCCGGCCGGGGCTTCCCTCGTGCCCTGCCCTCGCCCCGGCCCGTAGGTCATCTCGCGAACCGCTGGTAACCCCGATGGATACCGATCGGTAACAACCCCTAGCGGCACCCCTGAGAGCGCCTCTATGGTGCGGGACATGCCGAACCTGCCCGATGTCGTGCTGTGGTCCATACCTGCCTTCGTGCTGCTCACCGTCATCGAGGTGGTGAGCTACCGGCTCCATCCCGACGAGGACGCCGCCGGCTACGACACCAAGGACGCCGTCACGAGCGTCACCATGGGGCTCGGCAGCATCGGCTTCGACCTGCTCTGGAAGATCCCGGTCGTCGCCGTCTTCACCGCGGTCTACGAACTGACGCCGCTGCGCGTGCCGTTCCTGTGGTGGACCGCCCTGCTGATGCTGCTCGTCCAGGACTTCCTCTACTACTGGCAGCACCGCCTCCACCACGTCATCCGCATCCTGTGGGCCTGCCACGTGGTTCACCACAGCAGCAAGCGGTTCAACCTCACCACCGCCCTGCGCCAGCCCTGGACCAGCGCCACCACCTGGTGGTTCTACCTGCCGATGGTGGCCCTCGGCGTGCACCCGGCGGCGATCCCGTTCTGCTACGGACTCAACCTCCTCTACCAGTTCTGGGTCCACACCGAGCGCATCGGGAAGCTGCCGCGGCCCTACGAGTACGTCTTCAACACGCCCTCCCACCACCGCGTCCACCACGCCTCGCAGGGCGGCTACCTGGACCGCAACTTCGGCGGCATCCTGATCGTCTGGGACCGGATGTTCGGCTCCTGGGTGGGGGAGACGGACAAGCCCGTCTACGGGCTCACCAAGAACATCGCCACCCACAACCCGCTGCGCGTGGCCACCCACGAGTACGCCGCCATCGCCCGCGACGTACGCGCCGCCGGGAACTGGCGCCAGCGGGCCGGACACGTCTTCCGCGGCCCCGGCTGGCAGCCCGCGCCCGCCGCGGCCACGGCCCCCACCGCGGACGCGGCCGCCGCCGAGACCCGGCCGTCCGTGCAGGAGACCACCGCGTGAGCACCGCCGACAGCACCGCCGAGTCCCCGGGCCGGCCCGCCCCCGCCTGGGCCGCGGACCGGACGCCCGTCGGCCGGTCGCGCCTCGGCCGCCTCGCCCTCCTGGCCTTCGCCGTGGCCGCCGCCGTCGACCTCGGCTCCCTGCTCGCCGGCTGGCACCTCGGGCACGTCATCGCCAAGCCGCTGCTGATGCCGCTGCTCGTGACCCACATGGCCACCCGCGGCGCGCCCCGCCTGCTGATCGCCGCCCTGCTGTTCGGCTGGGGCGGAGACCTGGCCCTGCTCTTCGACGCCGAGCCCGCCTTCCTCGTGGGCATGGGCTCCTTCGCCGCCGGGCACGTCTGCTACCTCGTCCTCTTCGGCAAGCGGCCCGCGAACCCGCTGGTCGGGGGCGCGTACCTGCTCGCCCTCCTCGGGACCGTCGCCCTGCTGTGGTCCGATCTGCCGGCCGACCTGCGGATCCCCGTGGCCGGCTACAGCCTGCTGCTCACCGCCATGGCGTTCCGCTCCAGCGCCCTCGGGCTGCGCGCCGGGGCCGGCGGCGCGCTGTTCCTGCTCTCCGACACCCTCATCGCCACCGGCGTCGCGGAATGGCCCCAGCTGCCCCGCCCTGACTTCTGGATCATGGCCACCTACCTGGCCGCCCAGTACCTGCTGGCCACTGGTACGCCCTCCCGGGAAGCAGGCGTACGGTAGGACGGTTCCACAGTCGTACAAGACTGAACGATCCCGATCCGGAGGACTGCACCACCATGCGAGCCACCGTCATCCACGCCCCGCACGACATCCGCGTGGAGGAGGTGCCCGACGCTGCGATCCAGCGCCCCGAGGACGCCGTCGTCCGCGTCCTGCGTGCCTGTATCTGCGGCAGCGACCTGTGGGCCTACCGCGGCGAGGCCGCGCGGCAGCCCGGCCAGCGCATCGGCCACGAGTTCCTGGGCATCGTCGAGGAGACCGGCTCCGCCGTGTCCGGCCTGAGCGCCGGCGACCTCGTCGTCGCGCCCTTCATGTGGTCGGACGGCACCTGTGAGTACTGCAAGGAGGGCCTGTTCACCTCCTGCGACCACGGCGGATTCTGGGGCTCGGTCGGCCACGACGGGGGCCAGGGCGAGGCCGTCCGCGTTCCGCACGCCGACGGCACCCTGGTCAAGCTGCCCGCCGAGGCCGCCTCCGACGACCACCTGCTGACCGGTCTGCTCGCGCTGTCCGACGTCATGGGCACCGGCCACCACGCGGCCCTCGGCGCGGGCGTGCGCCCGGGCTCCACGGTCGCCGTCGTCGGCGACGGCGCGGTCGGCCTGTGCGGCGTCCTCGCCGCCAAGCGCCTGGGCGCCGAGCGGATCATCGCCCTGGGCCGCCACGCCGTGCGCACGGACATCGCCAAGCTCTTCGGGGCCACCGATGTCGTCGCCGAGCGCGGCGAGGCCGCCGAGGCGGCCGTGCGCGAGCTCCTCGGCGGCCGGGGCGCGCAGGCGGTCATCGAGGCGGTCGGCACGGAGCAGTCCATGCGCACCGCCGTGAACATCACCCGCGACGGCGGGGCCATCGGCTACGTCGGCGTCCCGCACGGGAGCGGCACCGGCCTCGACCTCGGCGTCATGTTCGACCGCAACATCACGCTGCGCGGCGGTGTGGCACCGGTCCGCGCCTACATCCCGGAGCTGCTGGAGGACGTGCTCAGCGGCGCGATCGACCCGGCGCCGGTCTTCGACCGCGCCGTCTCCCTGGACGAGGTCCCGGACGGCTACCGGGCGATGGACGACCGCAGCGCACTCAAGGTCATGATCAAGCCCTGACCTGCCGCAACCGGCCTGCGGTAGGCCCGCAGGCCGCACAGCGGACGAACGAGAGGACGGGCCGGCCGGGTGATCCCCGGCCGGCCCGTCCTTTTGTCATGCCCGCCGGCGGGGCATCCACGGCTCCCGACCCTCCTGTCCTGCCGCCGCCCCTGCCGCCGCCGCCGCCCCTGCCGGCGGCGTCGGGGCCGTCCGGGTGGCACCGACCGACACGAACGGGCCGCGCCGGGCCCGCAGCCGCACGGCGCGGTCCGCGCTCTGGGAACGTGCGAGGGCGACCCGGTCTGCTCACCGGCCGTCACCGCCGTTCCGCCGGCCGCTCGACGGCCTTCTTCGCCGCCTTCACCGTGGCGTACGACGAACCGGTTCCCGAGGAATCAACGGGTGTTGAACCGTCCCGACGCGCCGTCCGTGCCGTTGACAGGGGGGATCGGCACCACCGGTCCCCCCACACGGAGGTTGTTTTGTCCGTCGTCCCCACCGCACCCGCGTCACAAGGAGAGCCCCCCGTGACCACCGAAGCAGCGCCGCCGCCGGGCAGCGCGGGAACGCCACCGGCGGCCCCCACGGCCGATGACTACACGAGCGTCCAGTACAGCGCGGAGTTCACCGAACTGCGCCGCTCCTACCGCTCCTTCGCCTTCCCGCTCACCGTGGCCTTCATCGCCTGGTACCTGCTCTACGTCCTGCTGTCCAACTACGCGGGCGGCTTCATGGGGACCAAGCTCTTCGGCAACATCAACGTCGCCCTCGTGCTCGGCCTCGCCCAGTTCGCGACGACCTTCCTGATCGCCTGGCTCTACGCGCGGCACGCGGCCGCGAAGCTCGACCCCAAGGCCGAGGCCATCAAGGCGCGGATGGAGGCCGCCGAATGAGCGGCACGCGGCACCTGACGACGCTCGCGGCGGGCGCCTCCGAGCACCGCCCGCTGATCATCACCCTGTTCGGGCTGTTCGTCGTCGCCACCCTGATCATCACCGTCTGGGCCGGCCGCCAGACGAAGGGAGCCGCCGACTTCTACGCGGGCGGCCGCCAGTTCACCGGCTTCCAGAACGGCCTCGCCATCTCCGGCGACTACATGTCGGCCGCGTCCTTCCTCGGCATCGCCGGAGCCATCGCCCTCTTCGGCTACGACGGCTTCCTCTACTCCATCGGCTTCCTCGTCGCCTGGCTGGTGGCCCTGCTGCTCGTCGCCGAGCCCCTGCGCAACTCCGGCCGCTACACGATGGGCGACGTCCTCGCGTACCGGATGCGCCAGCGGCCCGTCCGGACCGCCGCCGGCACCTCCACCATCGTGGTCTCGATCTTCTACCTGCTCGCCCAGATGGCCGGCGCCGGCGTGCTCGTCTCGCTGCTCCTGGGGATCACCAGCGACGGCGGCAAGGTGGCCGTCGTCGCGCTGGTCGGCGTACTGATGATCGTCTACGTGACGATCGGCGGCATGAAGGGCACCACCTGGGTCCAGATGATCAAGGCGGTGCTGCTGATCGCGGGCGCCCTGCTGATCACCCTCCTGGTCCTGGTGAAGTTCAACTTCAACATCTCCGACTTGCTCGGCAAGGCCGCCGAGAACAGCGGACAGGGGGCGAAGTTCCTCGAGCCCGGCCTCAAGTACGGCAAGGACCCGACCACCAAGCTGGACTTCATCTCGCTCGGCCTGGCCCTCGTCCTCGGGACCGCCGGCCTGCCGCACATCCTGATCCGCTTCTACACGGTGCCCACCGCGCAGGCCGCCCGCAAGTCCGTCCTCTGGGCCACCGGCATCATCGGCGGCTTCTACCTGATGACGATCGCCCTCGGCTTCGGCGCCGCGGCGCTGCTCAAGCGGGCCGACATCATCGCCTCCAACAAGGCCGGCAACACCGCCGCGCCGCTGCTCGCCCAGGCCGTCGGCGGTGGCCCGGACTCCACCGGCGGGGCCATCCTGCTCGCCGTGATCTCCGCGGTCGCCTTCGCCACCATCCTGGCCGTCGTCGCGGGCCTCACCCTCGCCTCCTCCTCGTCCTTCGCGCACGACCTGTACGTGAACGTGATCCGCAAGGGCAAGGCCACCGAGAAGGAGGAGATGCGCGCGGCCCGCTGGTCCACCGTGGTCATCGGAGCCGTCGCCATCGGCCTGGGCGCGCTGGCCCGCGACCTGAACGTGGCCGGCCTCGTCGCGCTCGCCTTCGCGGTCGCGGCCTCCGCGAACCTGCCGACGATCCTCTACAGCCTGTTCTGGAAGCGCTTCACCACCCGGGGCGCGCTCTGGTCCATCTACGGCGGACTGGTCTCGGCGGTCGGCCTGGTGCTGTTCTCCCCGGTCGTGTCGGGGAAGCCCACGTCCATGTTCAAGGACGCCGACTTCTTCTGGTTCCCGCTGGAGAACCCGGGGATCATCTCCATCCCCCTCGGCTTCCTGCTGGGCTGGCTGGGAACGGTCCTCTCCAAGGAGGAGGCCGACCCCCGCAAGTTCGCCGAGCTGGAGGTACGCTCCCTCACCGGAACCGGGGCGCACTGACACCATCCGAACACCCAGCGTGGCCGCGTGGTAGGTCCCTACGACGCGGCCACGTCACGTCTCGTTCATTTGGGCACCTCTGGATGACACAGCCGTCACGTAGTCTCGAAATAGAACGCGTGAAGTAGATCCAATGTCCGCGCGTACCTCTACTTCCGGACAGGGGAGGGGGCCCACAGTGCTTCTCGACACCTACGGCCGCGTGGCCACTGACCTGCGCGTCTCACTGACCGACCGCTGCAATCTGCGCTGCACCTACTGCATGCCCGAAGAAGGGCTGCAGTGGCTCGGCAAGTCGGACCTGCTCAGTGACGACGAGATCGTCCGGCTGATCCGTATCGCGGTCACCCGGCTCGGCATCACCGAGGTCCGGTTCACCGGCGGCGAGCCGCTGCTGCGGCCCGGCCTGGTGGGGATCGTCGAGCGGTGCGCGGCCCTGGAGCCCCGCCCCAAGATGTCGCTGACCACCAACGGCATAGGTCTGCGGCGCACCGCGCAGGCCCTGAAGGCCGCCGGGCTGGACCGGGTGAACGTGTCCCTGGACACCCTGCGGCCCGAGGTCTTCAAGACCCTCACCCGCCGCGACCGGCACAAGGACGTCATCGAGGGCATGGCCGCGGCCCGCGAGGCCGGCCTCACTCCCGTCAAGGTCAACGCCGTGCTCATGCCCGGCCTCAACGACGACGAGGCCCCCGACCTGCTGGCCTGGGCCGTGGAGAACGAGTACGAGCTCCGCTTCATCGAGCAGATGCCGCTCGACGCCCAGCACGGCTGGAAGCGCGACGGCATGATCACTGCCGGGGACATCCTGGAGTCCCTGCGCACCCGCTTCACGCTCACCGAGGAAGGCGCCGTCGAGCGCGGCTCCGCCCCGGCCGAGCGCTGGCTGGTCGACGGCGGCCCGGCCACCGTCGGTGTCATCGCCTCGGTCACCCGCCCGTTCTGCGGCGCATGCGACCGTACCCGGCTCACGGCCGACGGCCAGGTGCGTACGTGCCTGTTCGCGACGGAGGAGTCGGACCTGCGCGCGGCCCTGCGCTCGGGCGCCCCGGACGAGGAGATCGCCCGGCTGTGGAAGGTCGCGATGTGGGGCAAGAAGGCCGGGTCCGGTCTCGACGACCCGTCCTTCCTGCAGCCCGACCGCCCGATGTCGGCGATCGGCGGCTGACCGGGGTCAGCGCAGGCGCTCCGAGCCCTCCGGCTGCACCCACTCGTCGAGCTTCACGACGTCCTTGAGGAAACCGCGGACCCCCAGGAACTGGGAGAGGTGTTCGCGGTGCTCCTCGCACGCCAGCCAGGTCTTGCGCCGCTCCGGCGTGTGCAGCGTCGGGTTGTTCCACGCCAGGACCCAGACGGCCGCGTCGCGGCAGCCCTTGGCGGAGCAGGTGGGGAGTTCTTCGGAGCCGGAGCCGGAGGCGTTGGAGGAAGTCACGGCCCCACATTAGAACGGAATGGCGACGCCGAGCAGCCACGGGGGGAGCTGCCCGGCGTCGGTCCGTCGCTCCGACGGGGGATGCGGAGCGCGTGAGCAGTATGTCACGCAGGACCCGGTGGAGTGCACCGGAACTTCATGATTGATCTGAGGTTTTCTTGAGGTTTCCCGCGTCGAGCGCCGGCCGCACCGGGGCCGGCAGGAAGTGCGAAGGCAGCGACGGCGTCGACTCCCGCCCCGCGTTGGCGATGACCACGGCGACGTAGGGGAGCAGGGCGCCCGCCACGAGCGTCACGATCGCCACCGGGCGCTGCACGTTCCACAACAGCACGGTCGCGATGACCGACAGGGTCCTGATTCCCATGGAGATCACGTACCGGCGCTGGCGGCCCCGCACGTCCTCGTCGAGACCCATCCGCGCACCAGTGATCCGGAAGACCTCGGCCCCGTTCCGCTTCTGCCGCTTCGTCCGCTCCACGCTCCACCGCCCGTTCGCCCACCGGGCACTCCCGGCCCGGACCCCTCCACGGTACGCCCGCCCCCGCGGCGGGAGGAGAGGGGGGACCCCGTACGGAGCTGTCCGGAATGCGTGGTACGCCGGACGGGTCGAGACTGGCCCCACGTGCGCACAACGCGCCAGGAGGAGGCTCGACATGTCTTGGTTGTGGGCGATCATCGTCGGTTTCGTGCTGGGGCTCATAGCCAAGGCCATCCTGCCGGGCAAACAGCACCAGCCCCTCTGGCTGACCACGCTGATGGGCATCATCGGCAGCGTCCTCGGCAACGCCGTCGCGGGCTGGATCGGGGTCGCCGACACCCGGGGCATCGACTGGACCCGGCACCTGCTGCAGCTCGCGGGAGCGGTGCTGTTCGTGTTCCTCGGCGAGATGGCCTACAAGGCGATGCGCGGCGGCAGCCGCCAGATGACCTGAGCGGCTCCGCGGGACCCGCGGCACATGACGGAGGGGCCGGCCCGGACCGTGAAGTCCGAACCGGCCCCTCCGCCGGGTGCCGTACGGGTCTGCCGCGTCCTACGACGCGTCAGGCGCCGGTGACCTCCACCGCGGCCAGGTTCTTCTTGCCCCGGCGCAGCACCAGCCAGCGCCCGTGCAGCAGGTCCTCCTTGGCGGGGACCGCGTCCTCGGCGGCGACCTTCGCGTTGTTCACGTAGGCGCCGCCCTCCTTCACGGTCCGGCGGCCGGCCGACTTGCTCGCGACCAGTCCGGTCTCCGCGAGCAGGTCCACCACGAGGCCGAGCTCCGACACCTTGGCGTGCGGCAGCTCGGACAGGGCCGCGGCCAGCGTGGCCTCGTCCAGCTCCACCAGGTCGCCCTGACCGAACAGTGCCTTCGACGCGGCGATCACGGCGGCGCACTGGTCGGCGCCGTGCACGAGCGTGGTCAGCTCCTCGGCCAGCGCCCGCTGGGCGGCGCGCGCCTGCGGCCGCTCGGCGGTCTGCGCCTCCAGCGCCTCCAGTTCCTCACGGGACTTGAAGGACAGGATCCGCATGTAGGTGGAGATGTCCCGGTCGTCCACATTCAGCCAGAACTGGTAGAACGCGTACGGCGTGGTCATCTCCGGGTCGAGCCACACGGCCCCGCTCTCGGACTTGCCGAACTTGGTGCCGTCCGCCTTGACCATCAGCGGGGTGGCCAGCGCGTGCACGACCGCGCCCGGCTCGACCCGGTGGATCAGGTCGAGCCCGGCCGTCAGGTTGCCCCACTGGTCGGAGCCGCCCTGCTGGAGCACGCAGCCGTAGCGCCGGTACAGCTCCAGGAAGTCCATGCCCTGGAGCAGCTGGTAGCTGAACTCGGTGTAGCTGATGCCCTGGTCGGAGTCGAGCCGCTTGGCGACCGAGTCCTTCGTCAGCATCTTGTTGACGCGGAAGTGCTTGCCGATGTCCCGCAGGAACTCGATGGCGGACAGGCCCGCCGTCCAGTCCAGGTTGTTCACCATGAGCGCCGCGTTCTCGCCCTCGAAGGACAGGAACGGCTCGATCTGGGTGCGCAGCCGGGTCACCCAGTTCGCCACGGTCTCCGGGTCGTTCAGGGTCCGCTCGGCCGTCGGTCGCGGGTCGCCGATCTGCCCCGTGGCCCCGCCGACCAGCGCCAGCGGCCGGTTGCCGGCCTGCTGGAGCCGGCGCACGGTGAGCACCTGGACCAGGTGCCCCACGTGCAGCGAGGCCGCGGTCGGGTCGAAGCCGCAATAGAAGGTGACCGGACCGTCCGCGAAGGCCTTGCGCAGCGCTTCTTCGTCGGTGGACTGGGCGAAGAGCCCGCGCCACTTCAGTTCGTCGACGATGTCAGTCACGGTCGTGACTCTCCTTGAGAGATGGAGTGAGTAGGGATGCGGATGAGGGGTCTACCCGCACATTCTAGGTGGTCAGACGCCCTTGCTCACCGAACTCATGTTGAAGTCCGGGATACGCAGCGCCGGCATCGCGGCACGCGTGAACCAGTCGCTCCACTCGCGCGGCAGGGTCTTCTCGGTCCGGCCGGCCTCCGAGGCCCGCGACAGCAGGTCCACGGGGGACTCGTTGAACCGGAAGTTGTTGACCTCGCCGACCACCTGCCCGTTCTCCACCAGGTAGACGCCGTCCCGGGTCAGGCCCGTGAGCAGCAGCGTCGCCGGGTCGACCTCGCGGATGTACCAGAGGCAGGTCAGCAGCAGACCCCGCTCGGTGGACGCGACCATCTCCTCCAGCGACTTCTCGCCGCCCGCGTCCAGGATCAGGTTCCCGAAGCCGGGGGAGAGCTGCATCCCGGTCAGGCCCGCCGTGTGCCGGGTCGTGCTCAGCCGGTTCAGGTGGCCGTCCGCGATCCACTCGGTCGCCGGGACCGGCAGACCGTTGTCGAACACCGAGGCGTCGTCGCCGGAGCTGTGCGCGATCACGAACGGCGCGGACTCCAGGCCCGGCGCGTTCGGGTCGCTGCGCAGGGAGAGGGGGAGCCCGGACAGCTTCTCGCCGAGCCGGGTGCCGCCGCCGGGCTTGGAGAAGACCGTACGGCCCTCCACCGCGTCCCGGGCCGCCGCCGACCACATCTGGTAGATCAGCAGGTCGGCCACGGCGGTCGGCGGCAGCAGGGTCTCGTACCGGCCCGCGGGCAGGTCGATCCTCCGCTCCGCCCAGCCGAGGCGCACGGCGAGCTCCGCGTCCAGCACGGTCGGGTCCACGTCCTTGAAGTCCCGGGTGGAGCGGCCCGCCCAGGCGGAGCGCTGCCGGTCCGGGGACTTCGCGTTGAGCTCCAGGGTGCCGTTCGGCTGGTCGTGGCGCAGCCGCAGGCCCGTCGAGGTGCCCACGTACGTGGAGACCAGCTCGTGGTTGGCGAAGCCGTACAGCTCCCGGCCGCCCTCGCGGGCCCGGGCGAAGGCCTCGCCGAGGGCGGGGGCGAAGTCGGCGAAGACCGCCGAGCTCGTCTCGGCCGGGGCGTCGGTGAAGTCCGGCGAGGCCGGGGTGCCGGTGATCAGCTGCTGGGCGTCCTCGGCCGGGCCCGCCCCGCGGGCGGCCGCCTCGGCGGCCCGGACCAGCGGCTCCAGGTCGTCCGCGGTCACGGCGGAGCGCGAGACGACCCCCGAGGCCGTGCCCTCCTTGCCGTCGACCGTGGCGATGACCGTCAGGGTCCGGCCGCGGGTCACGCCGTTCGTCGTCAGGGCGTTGCCCGCCCAGCGCAGATTGGCGCTCGACCCCTCGTCGGCGATGACGACGCAGCCGTCGGCGGTGGACAGCTCCAGCGCCCGCTCGACGACCTCGTGGGGCTTGGTGATGCGAATCGACGAGCTCATCGCCCGGCCTCCTGCGTGGTGTTCAGGATGTTCACGTCGCGGAACAGCGCGGACGGGCAGCCGTGCGAGACCGCCGCCACCTGGCCCGGCTGGGCCTTGCCGCAGTTGAAGGCGCCGCCCAGGACGTAGGTCTGCGGGCCGCCGACCTTCTCCATCGAGCCCCAGAAGTCGGTGGTCGTCGCCTGGTACGCGACATCGCGCAGCTGCCCGGCCAGTTTGCCGTTCTCGATCCGGTATGCCCGCTGTTGCGTGAATTGGAAGTTGTAGCGCTGCATGTCGATCGACCAGGAGCGGTCGCCGACCACGTAGATCCCGCGCTCCACCCCGCCGATCAGGTCCTCGGTCGAGAGGCCGCCCGGATCCGGCTGGAGGGAGACGTTCGCCATCCGCTGGACGGGCACGTGCCCGGGGGAGTCGGCATAGGCGCAGCCGTTGGAGCGCCCGAGGCCGGTCAGCTTCGAGATCCGCCGGTCCAGCTGGTAGCCGACCAGGGTGCCGTCCTTGACCAGGTCCCAGCTCTGCGCCTCGACGCCCTCGTCGTCGAAGCCGATGGTGGCCAGCCCGTGCTCGGCGGTCCGGTCACCCGTCACGTTCATGATCGGGGAGCCGTACCGGAGCTTGCCCAGCTGGTCGAAGGTGGCGAAGGAGGTCCCCGCGTACGCCGCCTCGTAACCCAGCGCCCGGTCCAGCTCGGTGGCGTGGCCGATGGACTCGTGGATGGTGAGCCACAGGTTGGACGGGTCCACCACCAGGTCGTAGCGCCCGGCCTCGACGCTCGGCGCCCGCATCTTCTCGGCGAGCAGACCGGGGATCTGCTCCAGCTCGGAGTCCCAGTCCCAGCCGGTGCCGGTCAGGTACTCCCAGCCGCGGCCCGCGGGCGGGGCGATCGTGCGCATCGAGTCGAACTCGCCGGTCGCGGCGTTCACGGCGACCGCGGTGAGCTGCGGGTGGACCCGGACCCGCTGCTGCGTGGTCGAGGTGCCGGCGGTGTCGGCGTAGAACTTGTTCTCGTGGACGGCGAGCAGCGAGGCGTCCACGTGGGCCACCCCGTCGGCCGCCAGCAGGCGCGCGCTCCAGTCGGCGAGCAGCGCCGCCTTCTCCGCGTCCGGCACCTCGAACGGGTTCACGTCGTACGCGGAGATCCACGTCCGGTCGGCGTGCACCGGCTCGTCGGCGAGTTCCACCCGCTCGTCCGAACCCGCGGCCTTGATCACCTGGGCGGACAGCTTCGCCATGGCCACGGCCTGCGAGGCCACCTTGGCGGCCGCGTCCATGGTCAGGTCCACGCCGGAGGCGAACCCCCAGCTGCCCCCGTGCACCACCCGGACCGCGTACCCGAGATCGGTGGTGTCGGACCCGCCGGAGGGCTTGGCGTCCCGCAGGCGCCAGGAGGCGCTGCGGATCCGCTCCAGCCGGAAGTCGGCATGCTCGGCGCCCAGCGCGCGGGCCCGGGCGAGCGCCGCGTCGGCGAGCGCCCGCAGGGGCAGCGCGGTGAAGGCCGCGTCGATGGAATGGGGCACGGAAGTCCTCCCGTGGTCGGAGCCGGTCGCCCCGATCATGTCGCGATCGGGGCCCTTGTGCCTACATCTTTCTGTAGGGATTCGACAGAGCCGGTCGCAAGGCCCTGTCGGGGGTCGATTCTCCGTACGAGCGATGCGACCTATAGGTTTTTGGTATTCAAGACCGCTAGCGAAAGGGTGATCCGTTGAGCCGCTCGGTTCTCGTCACCGGAGGAAACCGGGGCATCGGCCTCGCCATCGCCCGAGCCTTCGCGGAGGCCGGCGACAAGGTCGCGATCACGTACCGGTCGGGTGAGCCGCCGGAGGCGCTCACCTCGATCGGTGTCCTGGCGGTGCGGTGCGACATCACCGACTCCGAGCAGGTGGAGCAGGCCTACAAGGAGATCGAGGACGCGCACGGCGCGGTCGAGGTGCTCGTGGCCAACGCCGGCATCACCAAGGACACGCTGCTGATGCGCATGTCCGAGGAGGACTTCACCTCCGTCCTCGACACCAACCTCACCGGCACGTTCCGGGTGGTCAAGCGCGCGAACCGTGGCATGCTCCGTGCCAAGAAGGGCCGCGTCGTCCTGATCTCCTCGGTCGTCGGGCTCCTGGGCTCGGCGGGCCAGGCCAACTACGCCGCCTCCAAGGCCGCGCTGGTGGGCTTCGCCCGCTCCCTCGCCCGCGAGCTGGGCTCCCGCAACATCACCTTCAACGTCGTCGCCCCCGGTTTCGTGGACACCGACATGACGAAGGTGCTCACCGACGAGCAGCGCGCGGGCATCGTCGGCCAGGTGCCCCTGGGCCGTTACGCACAGCCCGAGGAGATCGCGGCAGCCGTGAGCTTCCTGGCGTCCGACGACGCCGCGTACATCACCGGAGCCGTCATTCCCGTTGACGGCGGATTGGGCATGGGTCACTGATCACCATGAGCGGAATTCTCGAGGGCAAGCGCATCCTCATCACGGGTGTGCTGATGGAGTCCTCCATCGCCTTCCACACGGCCCGGCTGGCCCAGGAGCAGGGCGCCGAGGTCATCCTCACCGCGTGGCCGCGTCCGTCGCTGACCGAGCGCATCGCGAAGAAGCTGCCGAAGCCGGTCAAGGTGATCGAGCTCGACGTCACCAACGACGAGCACCTGGCGCGCCTGGAGGGCCTCGTCCGCGACGAGCTCGGTGGTCTCGACGGTGTCGTCCACTCCATCGGCTTCGCGCCGCAGGACGCCCTCGGCGGCAACTTCCTGAACACCCCGTTCGAGTCGGTGGCCACCGCCATGCACGTCTCGGCGTTCTCGCTGAAGTCGCTGGCCATGGCCTGCAAGCCGCTGTTCCCGGCGGAGGGCGCGGCCATCGTCGGCCTCACCTTCGACGCGCAGTTCGCCTGGCCGCAGTACGACTGGATGGGCCCGGCCAAGGCGGCCCTGGAGGCCACCAGCCGCTACCTCGCCCGCGACCTGGGCAAGGAGAACATCCGCTGCAACCTGGTCTCGGCCGGTCCGATCGGCTCCATGGCTGCGAAGTCCATCCCGGGCTTCGGCGAGCTGGCGGAGGTCTGGAACACCCGCTCCATGCTGGACTGGGACATGAGCGACCCGGAGCCGACGGGCAAGGGCGTCGTGGCCCTGCTGTCGGACTGGTTCCCGAAGACCACCGGCGAGATCGTCCACGTGGACGGCGGCCTGCACGCGATGGGTGCCTGATCCCGATCGGTCCCCCGCGTCCGTACGGCGACGGCCGCGCTTCCCTTCCGGGAGGCGCGGCCGTCGCCGTTCCGCGTTCCGAGGCGGCACGCTCGCTCGCATGTTCACCTGCCGACCGGATCTTCCCGAGTCGAAAACCTGGACAGATACCTGCAAACTGACCGAGCCGGGATTTTCCCGGCTCGTGCGGGGAGGAGGTAGGGGTGCGCGCGAGACCGAGCCGAGCAGTATCCGTGCTGGTCACGTCCGTGATCCTGACCGGTCTCCTGGTCCCCGGAGCCGCCGCGCAGCCCGTGGGGGAGGAGTCCGCACCCGGCCCCGACGCGGTGGCCCCGGCCGTCGTGGAGCTCTCCGACATCCCCGCCGAGCCCCCCGTACAGCCCGCGCGGCCCACCCGGAGCGAGCTCTTCGGCGCCGACTGCGACACCGTGATCCACGGCTCGCAGGTGTCGGCGTACTGCCACAACGCCTACCCGGAGACCGACCTCGTACGGCTGCACGTCGAGTGCGACCGCTGGTGGGACGTGGACGGCGACGGCGTCGCCGTGGCCGTCGGCCCGGCCGGCCGCACCGAGCTCGTCGGCCGCTGCTGGAAAGAGGTCCGCTCGGCCTGGGTCAGCCACCGCCGTCCGTGAGCGGACCGGCCTCCGCGTTCCTGCCGAGGCAGGCGAAGGGGTAGCCCGCGGCCTCCGAGGCCGCCGCGTCCCCGTCGCCCCGCCGGATCGCCTCGATCAGCCGGGCGTGGTCCAAATGCGCGGACGGGCGCAGCTCGGTGCCCACGTCCGCCCGCAGCCAGTCGGCCACCAGGTCGCCGAGGTCCGCGTACAGCTCGATCAGCACGTCGTTGTGCGAGGCGGTCACCACCGCCATGTGCAGACTCACGTCCGCCGACACGAAGACCTCCGCGTCCCCGCCCGCCCAGGCCTCCTCGCGGCGCGCCAGCAGGGCGTCCAGCTGTACGAGGTCCCGCTCCGTACGCCGCTCCGCCGCCAGCCGGGCCGCCGAGGACTCCAGCGTCGAACGCAGCTCGGCGATGTGCCGCGGATCCGCCCCCGCGAAGCGGCGGTGCATCACGCCGGCCAGCTCGCTGGTGGCGATGACGTACGTCCCCGAGCCCTGCCGGATGTCGAGGAGGCCGTTGTGCGCCAGCGCCCGCACGGCCTCGCGCACCGTGTTGCGGGCGACGCCGAGCAGCTCGACCAGCTCCGGCTCGGTCGGGATGCGGGCGCCGACCGGCCACTCGCCGGAAGTGATCTGGTTCCGCAGCTGGGCGATCACCTGATCGACGAGCGCGGAGCGCCGGGGCGAGGTCAGCGGCATGGGTTCCTCTCAGGAACGGCTTCACGGGCGATTGGACAACCAATCATCCCATGATTCTATGATGGTTGAATGCCCGACGAAGACATGAAGACGCTCGACCGGTCCGCGGAGACCGCCCCGCCCTCCTGGCCGGCCGCCGGCGCGGCCGGGGCCGGCGTATCCCGCACCACCGCCGCCACCCCGCAGGCGACGGCGCAGCCGGCCTGGCTCGGTCCGGTGCTCATCGTCGGAATCGTGCTGGCCGCCCTCAACCTGCGGCCCGCCATCACCAGCCTCGGCGCCCTCTTCGAGGAGACCCGCACGGGTCTCGGCATGAGCGGCACCGTCGCCGGAATGATCACCTCGGTCCCCGCCCTCTGCTTCGCCGTCTTCGGCGTCACCGCGCCCCGGCTCTCCCGCCGCTTCGGCCCGGCCGCCGTCGTCTGCGCCGGCATGGCCGCGGTCGCCACCGGGCTGCTCATCCGCCCCTTCGCGACCGGCGCCGTCGGCTTCCTCGCCGCCAGCGCCCTCTCGCTGGCCGGCATAGCCCTGACCAACGTGCTGCTCCCGGTGATCGTCAAGCGCTACTTCCCGGACAGGGTCGGCACCATGACCGGCCTGTACTCCATGTCCCTGGCCGCCGGCACCTCGCTCGCCGCCGCCGCGACCGTCCCGCTGACCGGCGCCCTCGGCGGCAGCTGGCGCACCGGCCTGCTGATCTGGGCCGTGCTCGCCCTGGTCGCCGTACTGCCCTGGCTGCCCGTCGCCCGCGCCTCCCGGCGCGCCGACCGGGCCGCGACCGCCGCCGGCCCGCTCGCGGCCGGGACCGGCCCGCGGGTCGCCCGCAGCCGCACCGCCTGGACCCTGGCCTGCTACTTCGGCCTCCAGGCCACCGGCGCGTACATCACCATGGGCTGGCTCCCGCAGATCTTCCGCGACGCTGGGGTCTCCGCCTCCACCGCCGGACTGCTCCTCGCCGTCACCATGGTCATGGGCGTCCCGCTCGCCTTCGTCATCCCCGGCCTCGCCGCCCGGATGAAGAACCAGGGCGCCATCGCCGTCGCCCTCGGCCTCTTCGGCCTCACCGGCTACCTCGGGCTCTCCTTCGCCCCCGCCGCGGGCGCCTGGGCCTGGGCGCTCCTGCTCGGCGTCTCCAACTGCGCCTTCCCCCTCGTCATCACCCTCATCGGGATGCGTGCCAAGTCCCCGGCCGGCGTGGTCAAGCTCTCCGCCTTCGCCCAGAGCACCGGCTACCTCATCTCCATCCCCGGCCCTCTCCTCATCGGCGCCCTCTACCAGCACAGCGGCGGCTGGGACCTGCCGCTCGCCCTGATGGCCGCGCTCCTCGTGCCACAGATCGCGCTGGGCGTCCTCGCCGGACGGGACCGCACGATCGAGGACGAATGCGGCATGGGAGACTGACCGGCATGTCGCCCGTACTTGAACCGAACCCGCAGGACGGCCGCAAGAAGCTCGGCCTCGTGCTCGGCGCGTTCCTCGCCGTCACCGTGATCATCTCCGTCATCGCCACGATCGCCTCCCCGTGAGCGCGGACCCTGGGGGAAGGTGGGGCTAACCCCACCACCCCTAGGGGGCCAGGCTCAGGGTGAAGTGGGGTGTGCCCCGGATGGGAACCACTGCCCCGGATCCATAGATTCGTAGGCAGCGAGTCAGTCCGGTCCACACCCACGGAGGCGGCCATGTCGGCCCCCACGCACCTCAGGCCCCTCCCGCCGGGCCCGTCCGGCCCCCGGGCCCGCGCCACCACCGCCGCCGGTACCCGGCTGCACTGGTGGGCACTGGCCCTGCCCGCCCTCGCCTTCGGGCTCCTGCTGCTGCTCCTCGCCGGATCCGGCGAGGCCCACGCGGCCACCGGCGAGGTCTCGGGCCTCGTCCAGGTCGCCGAGCAGCTCCTGCGCGCCGTCGGCTGACCTCCCGTACGCCCGCCGTCCGGCCGGGTGAGCCCCCCAACGCCCTGCGCCCCGTGGCCCGTTTCATGCGAAGCTGGGAGTCATGAGCGCCGACACACCCCGCAGGATCGCCCTCCTCCGGCACGCCAAGGCCGACTGGCCCGAGGTGTCCGACCACGATCGCCCGCTCGCGGAACGAGGCCGCAAGGACGCGCCGGCCGTCGGTCTGAAGCTCGCCGAAACCGGCATCGTCTTCGACCTCGCCCTGTGCTCCACCGCCGCCCGCACCCGCGAGACCTGGAAGCTCGCCGTCCAGGAGATGCCGCACCGGCCGAAGACCCACTACGAGGAGCGGCTCTACGACGCCTCGCTGGGCGAGCTCATCGCGCTGCTCAACGAGACCTCCGACGAGGTCTCCGACCTCCTCGTCATCGGGCACAATCCCGGCATGCACGCCCTCGCCGACGCCCTCTCGGGGCGCGCGGAGGGCGACACCCTGACGCGCATGAGCCGTACCGGCTTCCCGACCGCGGCCCTCGCCGTGGTCTCCTTCACCGGATCGTGGAAGTCCGTGGAACACAACGTGGGCACCCTGCTCGACTACTGGACCCCCAAGGGCCTCTGACCGGCGGTCCCAGGACGCCGACGGGCCCCGGAACGCCGTCGGGCCCCGGCAGCCGCACCGGCTGCCGGGGCCCGTTCGCTTTCGCGCTTTCGCCGGGGTCAGGCCAGGTCGGCGGCCTCGATCTCCTCACGCGTGATCCCGAGCAGGTACAGCACCGCGTCGAGGAAGGGCACGTTCACGGCGGTGTGCGCGGCCTCCCGGACCACCGGCTTGGCGTTGAAGGCCACGCCCAGCCCGGCCGCGTTCAGCATGTCCAGGTCGTTGGCGCCGTCACCGATGGCCACCGTCTGGGACAGCGGTACGTCGGCCTCCGCGGCGAAACGGCGCAGCAGCCGGGCCTTGCCCGCCCGGTCCACGATCTCGCCCGTGACCTTGCCCGTCAGCTTCCCGTCGACGATCTCCAGGGTGTTGGCGGAGGCGAAGTCCAGCCCCAGCCGCTCCCGCAGATCGTCCGTCACCTGGGTGAAGCCGCCGGAGACCACACCCACCTGGTAGCCGAGCCGCTTGAGCGTACGGATCAGGGTCCGCGCGCCCGGCGTCAGCTGCACCTCGGCGCGGACCTTGTCCACGACGGACGCGTCCAGACCCGCGAGCAGCGCCACCCGGGCGTGCAGCGACTGCTCGAAGTCCAGCTCACCGCGCATGGCCCGCTCGGTGACCTCGGCGACCTCGGCCTCGCACCCGGCGTGCGCGGCGAACAGCTCGATGACCTCGTCCTGGATGAGGGTCGAGTCCACGTCCATGACGACCAGGCGCTGGGCCCGGCGGTGCAGTCCGGCCGAGACCACGGCCACGTCCACGCCGATGTGCGCGGAGGCGGTGGCCAACTCGGTGCGCAGCGGTTCGGTCTCGACACCGGAGACGGCGAACTCCACCGCCGTCACCGGATACTTGGCGAGCCGGAAGATGCGGTCGATGTTGCCGCCGGTGCCGGTGATCTTCGAGGCGATGGCCGCCGTGGACTCGGCGGTGAGCGGGTGTCCGAGCACGGTGACATGCGAGCGGCCGCTGCCGCGCGGCCGGTTGTCACCGGTACCGGAGAGGATCTCGGCCTGCATCCTGAGGGATTCGGCCCAGCTGTGGACGGTGGCCCGCAGGTCGCCCTCGGCTCCGCCGGCGGGCTTGGTGACGAGGGCGCACAGGACGATGCGGCCACGGGTGACGACCTGCTCGATGTCGACGACGTCGACGGAGTAGGCGGCGAGGGTGTCGAACAGCCCGGCGGTGATCCCGGGACGGTCCTTGCCGAAGATCTTGACGAGGAGGGTGGGGACGTCGGAGGTCTGCGATGCGCTCATGGTGCCCTCACCGTATCTTCCCGGCTCACTGGACAGGACCCCCGTCCCATTTCCTGAACGCGCCGGTCGCCCGGCCGGGCGGACGCGACTAGGGGGTGCCTTCCGGATCGCGCCGGGCCTGTGGCGTCGGCCCCGGCGGTCCGGGGGGCCTCGGGGGCGGCGGCGGGGCGCCCGGCGGCGGAGGCGGGGTGAAGGGCGGCCGCCGGGCGGGCCGCGCGGGCCTCGGCGGGCGCGGCGGGACTCCCGTGACCGTCACGTCCCAGGAGACGTCCGGATCCGGGTACGGGTGCGCCCACCCCGGCGGCGGACCCGGCCGGCCCCGGCCGACGGGACTCCCCGGGCAGGCGGCCGTGGGCGCGTCCGGGTCGGGGAGGCCGTGCCGCCGGTCGCGCCGGCCCGTCCCGCCGGCCCCGGTGTACGGATCCGGCGGGGCCGCCCGCCGGCGGCGGGTCAGCAGCGCACCCGCCGCTCCGGCCGCCGCTCCCCAGAGCGCGCCCAGCAGCAGCGCGTACGGGACGTCCCCCCGCAGCTCCACCCCCGCATCCACCACGTCCACGCCCAGCACCGCGAGCGAGGAGTCCGCCGAGAAACCCGTCAGCCACACCAGTACCGCGAGGGCCACCCCCGTCGCGGCCGACAGCCGCGCCGCGCACCCCAGGATCCCGCGCCCGGGAGTCCGTACGGCCGCCAGCACACCCGCGTGGAGCAGCAGCAGGGCCGCCCCCGTGACCAGCAGCCAGACCCGCCCGTCGGACTCCGCGAGGCGGGCCACCGTCACCGGCTCCCGCGCCGACGCCGCCCACAGACCGTCCAGCGGATCGGGCAGCAGCCGGGCCGGAGCCCCCGTGACCCGGCCGCGCAGCGGCACGAACAGCCCCAGCAGCACCCCCAGCCAGCTCCCGTTCGGTGCCCCCAGCAGCGCCCCGCCCAGCACCCGCCGCGGCTGGTCGTCGCCCAGCGCCGCCCACACCGCCGTGGCCCACCCGGCCGCCACCGCGACCAGCGGCATCGCCACCACGGCCGAGACGGCCGGGCGCCACCGGGCCGCCGCGGCCGGCCCGCGCCGCGAGACCAGCAGCGCGAGCGCCAGTACGGCGAGCACCCACACCCCCGCGCCCAGCAGGGTCGGCCCGAGCTCTACCGAGAACCCGACCCGGGTCCGCGTCTCGATCAGGTCCCCGATGCGGTCCGGGAGCAGCCCGCCGATGTCCCCGATCCCGGGGATCTCGACCTTCGCGGGAGTCTCCGGCAGCGGCAGCGTCCCGTCGAGGGTGACCACGTCGTGCCCGGCCCACGACAGCCCGCCCGCCGTCGCGACGAACAGCGCCGCGAGGACCGCCACCCTGGCCGCCGTCTCCCCGTGGCCCGCCCCGGCCCGGAGCGAACGCAGGAACAGCGACGCCAGCACCAGTGCCCCGGCCAGCGACACCCCCAAGGGCATGAAGTCCAGGGAGGATTCGGCGCCCGTACCGGTGACTCCGAGGACCGAGACGTCACCCGAGGGGGTCACGGTTCCACCGACCGCGAGCACCACCGTGGCGGCCGTCATCGCGCCGAGCGAGCCTCCCGCGGCGTCGGTGGCGTCGGCGCCCAGCAGGTGCAGCCCGAGTCCGGCCACCGAGGCCATCACGATCAGGGACCAGCCCACGGCGGCGACGGCGGACAGCAGCACGTCCCCCCAACGGATGCGGCGCATACGCTGAACCCCCGATGCCTACCGAGCGGTACGCGACGGGACCACCCGGGCGAGAAGTCCCGTATCTCACTCTCCGGGTGACTTTCGACCCCGTCAACGGGCCGTCGTAGACGCCCCGGCAAGGCCCGGATTCCACATACGGCTGTGGGCCTGAAATAGTTCCCCCGGATGTTCGCCATCCCTAGACTCCCTGACGTCATGGGGGATTCTCGGGGGACTTAAGTGGGGCTGGAGTGCCGGAACTCGTACTGGAATTGAATGGAAGGACCTGGACGCTCGATCCGTCCAGGTCGTACTCGCTGGGGCGTGACCCCCAGGGAGACGTGGTGATCGACGATGCCCGGGTGTCGTGGCGGCATGCCACCATCGCCTGGAACGGCCGGGGTTGGGGCATCGAGGACCACGGCAGCACCAACGGCACCTACGTGCACGGGGCCAGGGTCCAGCAGACCGAGCTCGTGCCCGGCACGCCGGTCCACCTGGGCAACGCGACGGACGGACCGCGGCTGAATCTGAGCGCGGCCGGCGCCGCCGCGCCGCAGCCGGCCGTGGCGCAGCAGGCACAGCAGGCCCCGGCCCAGGCGTACGCCCAGCCGCAGGCCCCGGCCTACCAGGCCCCGCAGCAGCAGCCCCAGCACCAGGCCTGGGAACAGCAGCAGCACGCACAGCAGCAGCCGCAGCAGCCGCAGGTCCACCTCCCGCACCAGCAGGGCGCCGCCGCACCCCGCCCGGCGCAGGGCGGGGCCCCGGCCTACGGAGACCGCAGCCCGACGACGTTCCACCAGCTCTCGCTGGGCCACGTCATGCGCATCGGCCGTGCGCTGGAGAACGAGCTGGTGGTCTCCGACCTCCAGGTCTCCCGCCACCACGCCGAGTTCCGCTCGATGCCCGGCGGCCGCTTCGAGATCCACGACCTCGGCAGCCACAACGGCACCTACGTCAACGGCCAGCCGCTGGCGAAGTCCGGCACCGCGCTGCTCGGCCCGAACGACATCGTCGGCGTCGGTCACTCGACCTTCCGGATCGTCGGCGACCGCCTGGAGGAGTTCGTCGACACCGGCGAGGTCTCCTTCTCGGCCCGCCACCTCACCGTCACGGTCGACGGCGGCAAGCAGATCCTCAAGGACGTCACCTTCGGCGTCCCGGAGAAGTCGCTCATCGGCGTCATCGGGCCCTCGGGCTCCGGCAAGTCCACCCTGCTCAAGGCGCTGACCGGCTACCGGCCCGCCGACCAGGGCGACGTCCTCTACGACAACCGCAACCTGTACAAGCAGTTCGCGGAGCTCCGCCAGCGCATCGGCCTGGTCCCGCAGGACGACATCCTGCACAAGGAGCTGCGCGTCCGCACGGCCCTGAAGTACGCGGCCAAGCTCCGCTTCCCCGGCGACACCGCCGAGTCCGAGCGCGCGGCCCGTATCGACGAGGTGCTGCGCGAGCTCAAGCTCGACATCCACAAGGACAAGAAGATCACCGCGCTCTCGGGTGGTCAGCGCAAGCGCGTGTCCGTGGCCCTGGAGCTGCTCACCAAGCCCTCGCTGATCTTCCTGGACGAGCCCACCTCGGGCCTCGACCCGGGCATGGACCGCGACGTCATGCAGCTGCTGCGCGGCCTCGCCGACGACGGCCGCACGGTCCTCGTCGTCACCCACTCGGTCGCCGAGCTGGCCATCTGCGACAAGCTGCTGGTCATGGCCCCGGGCGGCTCGGTCGCGTACTTCGGCCCGCCGGACGACGCGCTGAACTTCTTCGGCTACACCACGTGGGCGGACGTGTTCTCGGCCTTCGAGAACTACCGCGACTACGACTGGGCCGGCCGCTGGAAGGGCTCCCAGCACTACCAGCTGTACGCCGCCGACCTCGACGCGGTCGCCCCGCAGTCCGTGGCGATGCCCCCGGCCCAGCACATGCGCCCGACCAAGCCGCAGGGCTGGGGCTCGCAGCTGTGGACGCTGATGCGCCGCTACGTCTCGGTGATCGCGTCGGACGTGGGCTTCCTGGCCCTGATGGTGCTCCTGCCCGCGGTCCTGGGCGTGGTCTCCACGGTGATCCCGGCGAAGTTCGGCCTCGCGCCGCCCGTCGCGCCGTCCCGCTTCAACGGCGACGCCGGCACGATCATGCTGATCCTCGCGGTCGGCATGTGCTTCTCGGGTGCGGCCAACTCGGTCCGCGAGCTGATCAAGGAACGGGTCATCTACGAGCGGGAACGCGCGACCGGCCTGTACCGGTCCGCGTACCTCATGTCGAAGGTGATCGTCCTCGGCGTCATCACGGCCATCCAGGGCGTGATCATCTGCGCGATCGGCTTCTTCCCGCGCGACCTGCCCGCCGAGGGCCTGATCATGCCGCCGGCCGTCGAGATCTGCCTGTCGGTCATCGCGCTCGGCTTCACCTCGATGATGTTCGGCCTGGTGATCTCCTCGCTGGTGAAGACCGCCGAGAAGACCATGCCGCTGCTGGTCATGTTCGCGATCGTCCAGGTCGTCTTCACCGGCATCCTCTTCCAGGTGTACGACTCCCCGGGCCTGGAGCAGTTCGCCTGGCTGATGCCGTCCCGCTGGGCCATCGCCGCCGCCGGCACCACGCTGAACCTCGGCAAGCTCATGCCGCCGTGGGACGCGGAGAACCCGACCAACACCGACCCGCTCTGGGACGCCACGGTCGGCCAGTGGAGCCTGAACATCACCATCCTGCTGCTCATCGGCGTCGCCTGCGGCTTCGCGGTGCAGCGCCTGCTGCGCCGCCACGAGCCCGAGGTCATGCGCGCGGGCAAGTAGACGCGGGCGGGACGACCCGCGCGCACGCACGGCAAACGCCTCAGGGCGGCATCCGGAAGTCCGGGTGCCGCCCTGAGGCGCATGGGGGGCTGGGCTACGCCGAGGCCTAGTAGGCGCTGTTGACGTTGTCCATGGAGCCGTAGCGGTCGGCCGCGTAGTTGCAGGCGGCGACGATGTTCGCGACCGGGTCGTACTGGTCGAACTTGGTGCCCTTGACGTGGTACGCCTTGAAGGTCGGGTAGATGACCTGGAGCAGACCCTTGCTGGGGATGCCGTTCTGGGCGTTGATGTCCCAGTTGTTGATCGCCATCGGGTTACCGCTGGACTCGCGCATGACGTTCTTGTGGATCCCGGCGTAGGTGCCCGGAATGCCCTCCTTCTTCATGATGAAGAGGGCTTCCTTGATCCAGCCGTCGAGGTTGTTCGCGAAGACCGGGGTGCGGGCGGCGGAGCGGCTGGCGGCAGCCTTCTGCTCGCGGGCCTTCTTCGCGGCGGCCTCGGCCTTGGCCTTGGCGTCGGCGTCGGCCTTGATCTTGGCCGCGGCCTTGGCGTTCGCCTGGGAGATGACCTGCTGTGCGGAGAGGCGGCCCTGCAGCGTCTTCGTCTGCGCGCCACCGACGGCCTGGGTCCAGGCGACGGGAGCGGCGTTGACCGTCTGGGCCTCGGCGGCGTCGGCCGGTGCGAGGGAGAAGGCGACGGCGGCGGCGCTCAGCGTGGCGACACCGGCGATGGACAGCTTGTGTGCCTTCGTCAGACGACTGTGACCGGGGGTGCGGGAAGCAGACATGGCGGGGCAACCTCTTCGAATAGCGGGAGTCGCAGGAAGGCGCTTTGTGGATCCGGGGATCCGCGGTGCTGTGCGACGGGAGCAATTCTTAGCGGCGGCAAAATCCTGTGGCAAAGGTGTGACGTACGATCCCGCTTAGTGGATCACGTGCGGGCGCCGAGGCCCGATTTCGGACCTCGGCGCTAGGTGGGACAGCACTGACAGGGTCTTTATTCGTCCACTAGGCAGCTTCGTAAGTGATGTGGGTCCTATGTGCGGGGTCACATCGGGGATGAGACGGTTTTACCGTGCGTTGCTGCAGCAATCCATATCGTCACGGTTGTCATCCTTGAGTAGCAGATGGACGTCCCCGAACTCGTGCCAGAGGCAGAGCCGGGCCACCGCCTCGGCATACCCGAGCCGTACGGCGGCCCGCCCCGCGACCGCCTCCAGCATCAGCAGGTGGGACGCCCCGGGCTCGTGCAGCCCGGTCAGCAGCCCGTCCACCGCTCGTACCCCGCGCTCCGGGGTCACCACCAGATCGGTCCACCCGGCGGCCGGGCGCACCCGCCCCCGCGCGTCCGCGGCCGACTCCAGGGCCCGTACCGCCGTGGTCCCCACCGCGATGACCCGCCCGCCGGCCGCCCGTGCGGCGTTCACCAGCCCCGCCGTCGCGGCGGACACCTCGTACCGCTCCGGATAGGGAGGCTCGTGCGCCTCCTGCGAGGCCACGCCCGTGTGCAGGACCAGCGGGGCGAACTGCACCCCCCGGCTCACCAGCCGCGCCACCAGCTCCGCCGTGAAGGGCCGGCCCGCGCTCGGCATCTCCGCCGAGCCCGACCCGTCGGCGGCCGGTACCGCGAAGACCGTCTGATAGGCCGAGAGCGGCTGGTCGCGCTCCGTGTACGCGTACCGGATCGGCCGCCCGTACGCCCGCAGCAGCCCGGGCACCCCCTGCGGCCCGGGCGAGGGGCGCGCCCACCACAACCGGTCCGCGCCCGCCGCCAGGGGCTCCTCGAGGGTGAGGCGGTGGCCGCCCGGCAGCTCCAGCACCGCCCCGGCCGGACCGCCCGCCCGCGGCCGGGTCGTCCCGTCGCCGGCGGGGTGGCGCAGCTCCACCGCCCAGCGGTCGTCGTCGCCCCGGGTCGAGAAGTGCACCACCAGGTCCTCGCCGCCCAGCCGGGCGTCCACGGCGGCCGCCAGCGTGGCCGAGGTGTTCACCACCAGGACGTCCCCGGCCCGCAGCAGCCCGGGCAGCGCACGGAACTCGTGCAGTGACACCTGGTCGCCGCCCCGGGACACCAGCAGCCGCACGGCGTCACGGTCCAGCCCCGGACCCCGCTGCTCGGCCGGAATCCGGGCCAGCAAATGGGGTGGTATGTCCGTTATATATAGACCCTCTTCCCGCAGGGCCCGATGCCCCCTCACCGCCGGGCCCCCGGTCCGGCCCCCGTACCCGCCTCCGGGCCCACCCCCGGGCCCACCCCCGGAGCCGCCTCCGCCGCGAGCTCCCCCGCCGTGTAGCGCCCGCTCGGCAGCGCCCGCTCCACCAGCCGCACCAGCGCCGGAGCCACCTCCTCCGGCGTCGGCAGCCCCGCCAGGTCCTCGCCCGGCTCGGCCGCCGCCATCATCCGCGTCCGCATCGACCCCGGGTCGGCCCACCACACCCGCAGCTCCGGCTCCTCCACCGCCAGCACGGCCGACACCAGGTCCCCCGCCGCCTTGGTCGCCCCGTACGCCCCCCACGTCGGGTACGCCACCACCGCCGCGTCCGAGCTGATGTTCAGCACCGCTCCGGCCCGCGCCGCCCGCAGCAGCGGCAGCCCCTCCTGGACCAGCCCCAGCGGCCCCACCACATTGACCTCGAACGCCTCGCGCAGCCCGTCCAGCGTGTGCTCCGCCAGCGGTACCAGCGGCTCGGCCCCCAGTACCCCCGCGTTGTTCACCAGCAGGTCCAGCCCGCCCAGCTCCCGCGCCGCCGCCACCAGCGCCGCCCGGTGCGCCGCCGAGGACACGTCCCCGGCCACCGGCACCACCCGGGCCCCGGGCGCCAGGCCGGCCGCCGCCTCCTCCAGCGCCGCGGCACCCCGTGCGCTCAGCACCAGGTCCCATCCCCGCGCCGCAAGCTCCCCGGCCACTGCCCGGCCGAGCCCCCTGGACGCCCCCGTCACGATCGCCACCGACATGACAGCACCCTCGCCTTCCGTCCCGATCAGCAGATGCCCCCAACCTAGGAACGGCCCACCCCCGCCGCCTCGGCCACGAGCCCCACCCGCGCAGGGCCCTTCGACCTACGTCCGCGGCCCGATCCCGCAGGTCACGGCCGCGGGTACGGTGACCCCATGACCGGTAGCCCCCCGCACGGCGGGCCCCCCAGCGGCCTGGCCGCCGTGAGCACCGCACTGCTCGCCATGAGCCGCCGCCTGGAGGTCCGCGACGTCCTGCGCACGATCGTCGTGTCCGCCCGCGAACTCCTGGACGCCGAGTACGCGGCCCTGGGCGTCCCGGACGACCACGGCGGCTTCGCCCAGTTCGTCGTGGACGGCATCAGCCCCGAGCAGTGGCGCCGCATCGGCCCGCTGCCCCGCCAGCACGGCATCCTCGCGGCGATGCTCCACGAGGGAGGCCCCGAGCGCCTGGCCGACGTACGCGAGGACCCGCGCTTCGAGGGCTGGCCGGCGGCGCACCCGGAGATGTCCGACTTCCTCGGCATGCCCGTACGCGACGGGGAGGAGACCCTGGGCGCCCTCTTCCTCGCGAACAAGCGCGGCGGTGCCCCCGACGGCCGGCAGGGCTTCACCGACGAGGACCAGGAACTCCTCTCCCTCCTCGCCCAGCACGCCGCCATCGCCCTCACCAACGCCCACCTCTACGAACGCAGCCGCGAGCTCACCATCGCCGAGGAGCGCTCCCGGCTGGCCCACGAGCTGCACGACGCCGTCAGCCAGAAGCTCTTCTCCCTGCGCCTCACCGCCCAGGCCGCCGCCGCCCTCGTCGACCGCGACCCCGCCCGGGCCAAGGACGAGCTCCAGCAGGTGGCCGCCCTGGCGGCGGAGGCCGCGGACGAACTGCGCGCCGCCGTGACCGAGCTGCGCCCGGCCGCCCTGGACGAGGACGGACTCGTCGCCACCCTGCGTACGCACGTCCACGTCCTCGACCGCGCCCACACCGCGCACGTCACCTTCACCTGCGAGGGAGTACGGGCCCTGCCCGCGACCCAGGAGGAAGCGCTGCTCAGGGTCGCCCAGGAGGCCCTGCACAACGCCCTGCGCCACTCGGCCGGCGACCGCGTCGAGGTCACCCTGACCCGGACGCAGGCCGGGGGAGCGGTCCTCAAGGTCCTCGACACCGGCAAGGGCTTCGACCCCGGGACGGTCCGCCGGGCGGGCCGCCACCTGGGCCTGGTCTCCATGCGGGACCGCGCGAGCGGCGTCGGCGGCCGGCTCACCGTGCACTCGGAGCCCGGTCGGGGCACCACGATCGAGATGGAGGTACCCGGTGGCTGACAGCACCGGCCGGAGCGGCGGCGGCATCCGAGTACTGCTGGTGGACGACCACCAGGTGGTCCGGCGGGGCCTGCGCACCTTCCTGGAGGTCCAGGAGGACATCGAGGTGGTCGGTGAGGCCTCGGACGGCGAGGAGGGCATCGCCCGGGCCGAGGAGCTGGGGCCCGACGTGATCCTCATGGACATCAAGATGCCGGGCACCGACGGCATCGAGGCGCTGCGCAGGCTGCGCGAGCTGGCGAACCCGGCCCGGGTGCTGATCGTCACCAGCTTCACGGAGCAGCGGACCGTGGTCCCCGCCCTGCGGGCCGGCGCGGCCGGATACGTCTACAAGGACATCGACCCCGACGCGCTGGCCGGAGCCATCCGGTCCGTCCACGCGGGCCACGTGCTCCTCCAGCCGGAAGTGGCCCTCGCCCTGCTCTCCCAGGAGGACCAGGGCTCACCGGCGGGCCGGCCGGGCTCGCTGACCGACCGGGAGCGCGAGGTCCTGGGCCTGATCGCCGACGGCCGCTCCAACCGGGAGATCGCCCGCGCCCTGGTCCTGTCCGAGAAGACGGTCAAGACCCACGTCTCGAACATCCTGATGAAGTTGGACCTTTCCGATCGGACCCAGGCCGCATTGTGGGCGGTCAGGCACGGAATCGCGGAGTGATCCGAAGCAAATCGGACCGTCTCGTTCCGGACTGAGATTCATACGGTCGGGTGTATGTAGCCCACATGGCGTATCCCGCTCGCGGGCCGGCCGTTCTCCAAGGCGTGCCGCGACGGCTGGTCGCGGCGGACGTACTGGAGGACGAGAACGTGAAGAACTTCAAGAAGGCCGCAGCCGTCACCATGATCGCGGGCGGCCTCCTCGCCGCCGGCGCCGGTGTCTCCTCGGCGCACGGCGGTGCGTCGGCGGAGGGCGAGGCCCTGGGCTCGCCCGGCGTGGCCTCCGGGAACCAGGTTCAGGTCCCCGTGCACATCCCCGTGAACGTGGTCGGCAACACGGTCAACGTGATCGGCCTGCTCAACGGCGCCTTCGGCAACACCGGCGTCAACGCCTGACGCCCCGCACGGCCTGACCCCGCCCGCGGCGCCGCTTCCTTCCTCTCCCCAGGAAGCGGCGCCGTTCGGTTGCGTCCGCACGCGGTCACCGGGCAGACGGGGGCCTTCGCCCCACCCGCGCGCGAGCCTCAACCCGCCGCCCCCGCCCGCGGTCCTAGCGTGGCCCGCATGACGAGGAACCGGTACACCGGCCGATGCGCCGCCGTCGTGCTCGCCGCGGCAGTGGGCCTGACGGGACTGCCGGACCCGCCCGGGGCGCGGGCGGCAGCGCCCTCCGCGAGGCCCGCCCACGGTGCCTCGGGCCACGTCTACGTGGCGAACCTCCACTCCGACACGGTCTCGGTCGTCGACACCCGCTCCGGCACCGTCGTGGACACCGTTCCCGTGGGAGACGGGCCCGACAGCGTGGCCCTCAGCCCCGACGGCGCCCGCCTGTATGTCACCGATTCCGCGGCGGACACCGTGTCCGTGGTCGACACCCGAACCAGGACGGTCGTCGAAACCGTCACGGTCGGGCACGAACCGAGCAGGGTGACGGTCTCCCCGGACAACAGGAACGTCTACGTGGCCAACGTCGGCGGGGGCACCGTGTCGGTGATCAGCCCCCGCACCCTCGCGGTCACGGACACCATCGCCGTGGGCGACGGCCCCAACGGCCTCGCCGTCGGCCCGGACGGCTGCAGCGTCCACGTCAGCAACTTCGACTCGGACTCGTTGTCGGTGATCGACACCAGAACGGGCAGGACGGTGACCGTGCCGGTCGGCGACGGCCCGACCGGCGTCACGACGCAAGCACCCCCGCACTGACCCGAGGCGCGCCCGATCAGCCCCTTCGCCCCCTCCAGCCTCGCCGCCGTTCGAGGCGCGGGGTGTGGGGCGGAGCCCGGCTCAGCCCAGCCCGCGCGCCTCAACGGCCGAGTTGTACGCCGCCACCAGCGCCCGCCGCGCCACCCGCTCCACCGGCCGGAGCGCCTCCGCCCGCGCCGCCATCTCCGACGCGGCCACCGCGCCCCCGTGCCCGTTCTCGTACGCCAGCGACACCATCAGGTCCACCCGCTGCGCCAGCGCCAGCACCCGCACCGCACGCGGCGGATATCCCGGCGCCAGCGCGTCCCGCCCGGCCTCCGCCCGCGCCCGGTACGCCGACAGCGCGGCCTCCGCGACCGGCCCGGACCCCGCCACGTCCAGCCGGGTCAGCACCTCCGTCGCCTCGCGCAGCGCCTCCGCCAGCTCCCGCTCCGCCTCGCTCAGCGAGGGCACGTCGGCCGGCGGGGCCTCCCGTACCGGCAGCACGTGCCAGGTCACCGACACATGGACGTCCCCGGCCGGCCCGGCCTCGGACACCTCCGGCACCAGGCCCAGCGCCGCGCCCACCGCGACGACCGCCTCCTCCGCCTCCAGCGCCCGCGCGTTGAACTCCGGGGGCCCGCTCAGCCCCAGCGGATGCCCCGGCGCGGGCAGCGCCACCCGCAGCCCCGCCACCCCCAGCACCCGCAGCCGGCCGAGCGCCAGGGAGAGCCCCACCGGGCCCGTCTCACCCGGCAGCCCCTCCACCCGGTGAACGGCGTCCTCGCCCACGATCGACGACACGGCCTCGTCGGGCGAGACCAGACCGGCCAGCTGTGCGTTCCCCCAGGCGGCCAAGCGCCCTGAACGTGGTTCGAAAAGCATCCCCCTACTTTACGGATCGGCCCCGGCACCGGGCCCCGGCCCCGGACCCCGCTCCGAGTGGCGTAGGTTTTCCCCTGGGGCTGCGTCTACCGGCGCACAGCAAACCGTGACTGCAAGGGGTGACAACACGCTCATGAGCGATGTTCTGGAGCTGGTGGACGTATCCGTGGTCCGCGAGGGCCGGGCTCTGGTGGACCAGGTCTCCTGGTCGGTGAAGGAGGGCGAGCGCTGGGTGATCCTCGGCCCCAACGGCGCCGGCAAGACCACACTGCTGAACCTCGCCTCCAGCTACCTCTTCCCCACCAAGGGCGCCGCCACCATCCTCGGCAGCACCCTCGGCAAGGTGGACGTCTTCGAGCTGCGCCCCCGCATCGGTGTCGCCGGCATCGCGATGGCCGACAAGCTGCCCAAGCGGCAGACCGTCCTGCAGACCGTCCTCACCGCCGCCTACGGCATGACGGCGACCTGGCAGGAGGAGTACGAGGACGTCGACGAGCAGCGCGCCCGCGCCTTCCTCGACCGCCTCGGCATGACCGAATACCTCGACCGCAAGTTCGGCACCCTCTCCGAGGGCGAGCGCAAGCGCACGCTGATCGCCCGCGCCCTGATGACCGACCCCGAGCTGCTGCTCCTCGACGAGCCCGCCGCCGGTCTGGACCTCGGCGGCCGCGAGGACCTCGTACGCCGCCTCGGCCGGCTGGCCCGCGACCCGCTCGCCCCGTCGATGGTCATGGTCACGCACCACGTCGAGGAGATCGCCCCCGGCTTCACCCACGTCCTGATGATCCGTCAGGGCAAGGTCGTCACCGCGGGACCGATCGACCTCGAACTGACCTCCCGCAACCTCTCCCTCTGCTTCGGCCTCCCGCTGGTCGTCGAGCGCAACGGGACCGACCGCTGGACCGCCCAGGGTCTCCCCCTCGGCCAGTAACGGGTTCCCGCACCCTGTCCCGACCGCGCCCACCGGACCTACCATGACCATGTGGACATCGACGCATGGGTGTGGTGGCTCATCGGCGCGGTCGGACTGGGCATCCCCCTCGTCCTGACGGCGATGCCGGAGTTCGGCATGTTCGCCGTCGGCGCGGTCGCGGCCGCCGTCACGGCGGCCCTCGGCGGGGAAGTGGTGGCCCAGGTACTGGTCTTCGTGATCGTGTCGGTCGCGCTCATCGCCGTCGTACGGCCGATCGCCAACCGGCACCGCGACCAGCGCCCCCAACACCGCAGCGGCATCGACGCGTTGAGGGGCAGATCCGCCGTGGTCCTGGAACGGGTCGACGGCAGCGGGGGACGCATCAAGCTCGCCGGCGAGGTCTGGTCGGCACGCGCCCTCGACACGGACACCAGTTTCGAACCGGGCCAGTCCGTGGACGTGGTGGAGATCGACGGGGCGACCGCCGTCGTGATGTGACAAGCAGCCTGCTCGCAGCCCGCGGGTCTGCGAGACTCCGATCAACGGGGCAGCACAGACAGCCGGAAGGGCACGGGGAACCGCATGCAACCGATCATCATCGTCCTGATCATTCTGGTGGTTCTGGTCTTCATCGCACTGGTCAAGACGATCCAGGTGATCCCGCAGGCCAGCGCCGCCATCGTCGAGCGGTTCGGCCGCTACACCCGCACCCTCAACGCGGGCCTCAACATCGTCGTCCCGTTCATCGACTCGATCCGCAACCGGATCGACCTCCGCGAACAGGTCGTCCCGTTCCCGCCGCAGCCCGTCATCACCCAGGACAACCTGGTCGTCAACATCGACACCGTCATCTACTACCAGGTGACCGACGCCCGGGCCGCGACGTACGAAGTGGCCAGCTACATCCAGGCCATCGAACAGCTCACCGTCACCACGCTCCGCAACATCATCGGCGGCATGGACCTGGAGCGGACCCTCACCTCCCGCGAGGAGATCAACGCGGCCCTGCGCGGAGTCCTCGACGAGGCCACCGGCAAGTGGGGCATCCGCGTCAACCGCGTCGAGCTCAAGGCCATCGAGCCGCCGACCTCCATCCAGGACTCGATGGAGAAGCAGATGCGCGCCGACCGCGACAAGCGCGCCGCGATCCTCCAGGCCGAAGGTGTCCGGCAGTCCGAGATCCTGCGCGCCGAGGGCGAGAAGCAGTCCTCCATCCTGCGCGCCGAAGGTGACGCCAAGGCCGCCGCACTGCGCGCCGAGGGTGAGGCACAGGCGATCCGTACGGTCTTCGAGTCCATCCACGCCGGCGACGCCGACCAGAAGCTCCTCGCCTACCAGTACCTCCAGATGCTCCCGAAGATCGCCGAAGGCGACGCCAACAAGCTCTGGATCGTGCCGAGCGAGATCGGCGACGCCCTCAAGGGGCTCTCCGGCGCCATGGGCAACTTCGGCCCCATGGGCGGCGGTTCGGGCTTCAACCCGCAGAACGCCGGCAAGGACGGCGGCGGCATCCCGGCCGCACGGGACAAGGACGCCGCGGAACGCCGCGAACAGCCCCCCATCGACTGACCGGCCATCCCCTTCCTGCATGATCGGTGAGGCCCCTCGACCTTCATGGCGGGGAGGCGACTCACTCATGCAAAGGGGATGGCACCGTCCATGTCCATCTGGGAATCACTCGCTGTCTTCGCCGCCGGCATCGGCGCGGGCACGATCAACACCATCGTCGGCTCCGGCACCCTGATCACCTTCCCGGTGCTGCTCGCCACCGGCCTGCCGCCGGTCACCGCGAACGTGTCCAACACCCTCGGCCTGGTGCCCGGTTCGATCAGCGGAGCCATCGGCTATCGCAAGGAGCTCCGGGGCCAGCGCGCCCGCGTCCTGCGGCTCGGTTCCGTGTCGCTCGTCGGCGGACTCGCGGGCGCGGTCCTGCTCCTGACCCTGCCGTCCGACTCCTTCGACACGATCGTGCCCGTCCTGATCGCGCTGGCCCTGGTCCTCGTCGTCCTCCAGCCGCGGCTCGCCGCCGCGCTGCGCCGACGCCAGGAAGCCGCCGGAGGCGACACCGGCCACCCCGACGGGGGACCGGTCCTGCTCGGCGGCATGCTGCTCTCCAGCGCGTACGGCGGCTACTTCGGCGCCGCCCAGGGAGTGCTCTACCTCGGCCTGATGGGCCTGCTGCTCCGCGAGGACATGCAGCGCATCAACGCCGTCAAGAACGTCATCGCCGCCCTGGTGAACGGAATCGCGGCCGTCGTCTTCCTCTTCGTCGCCGAGTTCGACTGGACGGCCGTCGTCCTCATCGCCATCGGCTCCACGATCGGCGGCCAGATCGGCGCCAAGGTCGGCCGCCGCCTCTCACCGACCGTCCTGCGCGCGGTCATCGTGACGGTCGGCCTCATCGCCATCGTCCAGTTGCTCATCAGCTGAGCGACGTAGAAGAACTACGCCGCCCAGCGTGACCGCCTCCACCGAACAGGGGAGTTCCGCTTAGGCGGAACGCTCCAGCCACTCCGGGAGCGACTCCCGCCCGGCCACCCCCAGGGCCAGCAGCATCGCGTCCGCCGGCGACGGGACGAAGGGCTTCCGGAGGAGCGGCATCCCCGCCTCCTCCGGAGTCCGCGCCGCCTTGCGGTGGTTGTCCTCGGCGCAGGAGGCCACCGTGTTCAGCCAGGTGTCCCCACCCCCCTGAGCGCGCGGCAGTACGTGGTCCACGGTCGTCGCGCGCTTCCCGCAGTACGCGCAACGGTGCTGGTCCCGGACCAGCACCCCCCTCCGTGACCAGGGAGCATGTCTTCGGAAGGGCACCCGGACGTACCTGCAGAGCCTGATCACCCGGGGCATCGGAAGATCCATGGTGGCCGCGCGCACACGCAGCTCGGGGTGCGACTGTTCGACAACGGCCTTGTCCTGGAGCACCAGAACCACGGCCCGATTCAACGTCACCGTCGACAGCGGCTCGAAGCTCGCATTCAGCACCAGCGTGTCCCGCATCTCGCCCACCTCCCGTGTGCAGGCCCGCGACCACCCTGGCGGCAGGGCCCGCAACCACTCTGGCCGCGCGCGCCACGCGGGACAACGCAATAAAAATGCCCGGTCCTGGCCTTCTTTAGACCAGGACCGGGCGAACGCTCGGGAAACGATCAGCGCGCGGCGGGCGCCTCGTACTCGGCGACGAGCTGAGCGCGCCCCAGGGCGTGGAACCGCAGATGGAATCCGACGACCGCCGGCGACGAGTCCTCGTCCGGGCCGAGCTGCTCCCGGTCCACCGCGTACACGGTGAACACGTAGCGGTGCCGCTCCCCGCGCGGCGGGGCCGCACCGCCGAAGTCCCTCGTGCCGTAGTCGTTCCGCGCGTGCACAGCCCCCTCCGGCAGGCCCGCGAAGTCTCCGGTGCCCGCCCCGGCCGGCAGCTCCGTCACCGAAACGGGCAGGTCGAAGAGCACCCAGTGCCAGAACCCGCTGCCCGTGGGCGCGTCCGGGTCGAAGCAGGTCACGGCGAAGCTCTTCGTCCCCTCGGGGAAGCCCTCCCAGCGCAGGTGGGGCGAGACGTTCTTCCCCGTGAGGACCTGCGCGGCGTGCAGGTCGGCTCCATGGGAGACGTCCTCGCTCGTCAAGGTGAAGGCCGCGACCTCGGGGTGGAAGTCGTGCGGAAGGTGCGGCCTGCTCTGCTCTGACACTGCTGAACCTCCGGAATAGGGGGACATCGGACCGCGCCCGCCGTGTACGGACGCGGTCGCGAGCCTAGAACCAGTTGCGCTGCGAACCGACGCTGGCGATCCACTGGTTCAGGTACGCCGCCCAGTCCGTGCCCTGGTACGACTGCAGCCCCACCTGGAAGCAGCGGTAGGTGTCGCTGCCCTCGGTGAACAGACCCGGCTTCTTGTCCATCTCCAGGACGACATCCATCTCCCGGCCGTCCGAGATGAAGGTGAGCTCGACCTGGTGCAGGCCGCGGTACTGCGACGGCGGCAGGAACTCGATCTCCTGGTAGAAGGGCAGCGACTGACGCGTCCCCCGGATGTGCCCGCGCTCCATGTCCGCGCTGCGGAAGGTGAAGCCGAGCTGCCGGAAGGCATCGAGGATCGCCTGCTGCGCCGGCACCGGGTGCACGTTGATCGCGTCGAGGTCGCCCGCGTCCACCGCGCGCGCGATCTCC